>JACRPR010000096.1:0-13824 GCA_016223105.1 Chloroflexota bacterium
CTTTTTCAGGCAACCGCAAAAATGACTGTTTGAATGAGATAATGCGACGCGCAAGAGTGGGCAACATAGAGTATCGTGTAGCAGAATGCTCACGCACTCAGCCAACAAATTGACGCATTTGAAGAACTGTTCAAGTTATTTTCGGTCAAACCCTAAGGCACGCTAAATTGGCATATCGTAAGCGACCGGTTTTCGACAAGTCCGAAAGGTGGCTCTGCCAATACACAAACCGCTCCGGTAAAAACCGGAGCGGTTTTCTCACTCTATCGTAACAAGCGGGGGTGCCCCCTTCATCGCAAGACCACTGGGTTGTTGTTATCCACCGATCAGCGACATCGCGCCTGCCTCGATTTTAAAGTCGGTCCCGAAGGGATGATGTTCCGGTTTCGAGCCAATTGCCCGCGCGAGTAATTCTTGCAACGCCGCTTCGCTGACGCCCGCGCACAACGCGCGACGCATATCCACGCCGCGATCGCCAAACAAGCACGCGCACAATGAACCCGACGCGGTGACGCGAATGCGATTGCACGCGTTGCAAAAATGTTCGCTCGCTGGGGTGATAAACCCAACCGTGCCGCGCGCGTTCGGCAAACGATAGGTGCGCGCGGGACCATTGCCGCGCGGCGAATCGCCGAGCATCAACGCCGGCAAACGCGCGATGAGTTCGTTCGCCGCGATGAAATGCTTGGCGAAAAATTCCCGCGCCGCATCGCCCGCTCCGACCGGCATCAACTCGATGAAACGCACATGCCAATCGCGTTCCAAGGTGAGCCGCGCCAAGCTTTCAAACTCGGCGTCGTTGATGCCACGCATCGCGACGACGTTGATTTTCAATGGCGCGAGCCCGGCGTGTGCCGCCGCAAGAATCCCAGCCCACACCGCGTCGAACGCGTCCACGCCGACAATCTGCGCGAATTGTTCGCGGCGTAAACTATCGAGACTGATGTTGACGCGGTTCAGACCGGCATCGGCAGTTAGACGGATCGCGCCGGCAAATGCCGCGAGCGCATTTTGATCCAAAGGCGCGAGTTGCTTGAGCGCATTGACCAAACGATCGCGTTCGCGGGGCAGTGGATTGTTCGATGGGGTTGCTTCGTTTTCGTTCGCGAACGCGCGCACAGCAGTTCGCACCGATTCGCCGGTCAAGACGCGCAAGAAATCGCGACGCGAGACGGGCGACGTTTTGGCATCGTACACGACGCGCGTTTTTGCATCAATGCCGGGTCGGTCAGTCACGGCAATCGCGCGTTCAAGAAATAATTGGCGGACGGGCTTCGAACGCATTAGCGATCTCCGGTTGCGCGCGTCCGATGGAACATTCCGCGCACGCATCCATGCGAATGACGACCTGGGAAACCTGGGACAGCAATCGCAAGTACGCTGAATTTTATTGCAGTCCGAAATGCGTTGCCGTCGCGTAGAACAAGAACCGTCCCAGGACTTAGCCTACCAGCACCAACGCAAACGCGACGTAGGCAACCGTGCCCATCACCCTCTCTTGCCCCGGACTCGAGGCATACCGATACAGGAATAGCCCCAGCACCCCCGCGCCGAGGAACACCAACACCAAACGCAGAGCAAACACGACGCCGAATTCGCCGACCAACATCATTGCGCTCTCGACGGATGTGCCTGCCATCAACGCAACCCACACGGGCAACAACACGAATTGGAAACCCAGCAGTACGATGGACGCCATCGCAAACCAGCGCAGAGTGTCGCGCAACAGCACGCATTGCTCGCTCGCGCACCCAGGATTCTTGCTCTGCACGTACCAGTAATTCGCGACGAATGCCGCGCCCATCGCCAACACGCCGATCAACGCCGCGACCCACGCGACCAGGTTGCGAATCTGAAACGTCGCGATTTTTTTCCACTGCATCACGGCGAACAATGCGCCCGCGACCGCGAACAGCACGCCGAAGAAAATCTCGCGCGAAAGCCAGGAGGTTGCGAGATTGGTGACGGCTTTGTACGCCTTGCCCATGATTTATGCCTCCTTCTTGAAGATGATGCGCTGAGGCATTTGGCATCGGGTGGCAATGGCTTGTCATGCTTTTCAACCTGGACGATGATCGTATTGTACGGTTGAGTGCCTTGCCCAGTCGGATTGTTTCCCATCAGCGTATTGGTGCAACCGGCTTTATCAACGCCAGTTGCTTCATCAATCTCTGCCCACGCGCCTTCGCCAAGTGTGGTTACACCGGGCATCATCCGGTCGGTCACAAACGCCGGACGAATCACCGTACCGTGCGGACTCGTTACTTTAACAATGTCGCCATTCTTGATGCCGCGCTCCGCCGCGTCCAACGTGTTCATCATAAATTCTTGCGGGAACGCTTCGCGCAACCAGCCGACATTATCTAGCGTCGAGTGCGAGCGACGCATATAGTGAATCGTGTAGAGTTGTAACGGGTACTTGCCCTTGACCTGGTTTTTCCAATCGGAGAAGGTGGCTTTGACGCCTTCCGCCGGCTTTTTTCGCTTGAAGATAATTGTACGTCGGATTACCGGCACTGCTCCAGATCGGATTCGCGCCCCACAGCACGATCAATTTCGAGTTGCGATAATCGAGCCGGTCATTGTTGCTGTCGGCAGTTCCGCCAGTGCCACCTTGCATTTTCATGTTAGTACGGTAATCAATATCATCAATTCTTTGGCGAGTCAACTCAACACCTCCAACAACGCGCGCGCCTCGCGCTTGCCGCCGTACCCTTGCTCGCCGCCCGGACCCACGCACGACGGACATCCATCGTCGCACGCGCATTGCGAAACCAGGTCGAACGCGCGCGCGATCAATTCGTCGTGCAATTCAAACAAGCGTTCGCTGAAACCAATGCCCGCCGGGATTTGATCGTAAATCACAATCGTCGGCGCGCCGTCCGCGAGCGGCGATTCGGGATCGGAATGCACGCCAATGTCGCGCGCGTCGCACATCAAGAACAGCGGCGCGAGATGCGCGAGTGCGTGCGCGACGCCGGCGAGTCCACTGCGAATTCGCACCGCGAGTTCCGCGCGGCGATGACAGGTGTGACACAGCGTTGTCAAATTTTCCAAACGATTCGCTTGCTCGCGCGATGCAAAACTGCGAAATGGAATTTTGTGATGCACGTCGTGCGTGCGACCTTGTTCCGATGCGCCGCAACCGGTACAGCGATAGCGATCGCGCGCGCGGACGCGATCGCGAAGCGCGCCCCAGTCCGCGCCGTAATCGTTCGGATCGTTCGTCCACATTCCGAGCGCGCGCAACTGCTCGACCGTTTCTGATTTCAACGCGAGCCAATAGCCGGTCGTGTGCAGTTCGGTCGGCGGCAGTGCCAACTCGCCCTGTCCCAGGTTTTCGTGCGTGAACCATTTGATTTTGCGATAGCCGACAATCTGCGTCGTCACCGCGATCTCGCCGTGCGCTTTACTCGCGCCGCGCGTTTCGATCTCCGCAATTTTATCGAGCAGTTGAACCTGGGTTTCGCTTTGCGGCTCGGTGTAGAAATCCGTTTCGACCGCGCGCAGAGTCGCGATCCCTTGATCGAGATCGAGTTGATCCACTGCGAACGATTGACCTTCGTGCAAATAAATCGCGTGCGGATGCACGAGCGCGAACGCGCTCGCGCGATCTACTTGTCCGATTGTTGTGCCATCCGATTGAAGCACGATCGTTTCTGCCGACGCGCTTCGTAGAGAAATCGCGTCGGACGGATATTGATCCGCCATCCAGAAAAATTTTTCGCCCGAACGATGCACGATGCGATTTTCTTCGAGGAATTGCAAAAACTCGCGCACCCGCGCGGCATCCACGCGTCCGAAAGTTTCACCATCGCGAAATGGGATTTCGAACGCGGCGCATTTGAGATGTTGAAGCAAAATCAACAAATTGTCCGGGTTGATTAGCGCGGATTCCGGCGAACGCGCGAAAATAAAATCGGGATGCCGCGCGAGAAATTGATCGAGCGGATCCGCGGACGCGACCAGGATCGCGAGCGACACATCATCGCCGCGCCCGGCGCGCCCGGCTTGTTGGCGCGTCGCCGCAATCGTGCCGGGATAACCAACCAGGATCGCCGCGCCCATTCCGCCAATGTCAATGCCGAGTTCGAGCGCGTTCGTTGCGACGACCGCGCGCACCGTGCCATCGCGCAAGCCACGTTCGATTTCGCGGCGTTGCGTTGGCAAATAGCCGGCGCGATAACCGCGAATCTCGCCCGCGCCGCCGCCGAGATATTTGAGAATGACTTCGACGGTGCGCCGCGCGCGCGCGAACACAATCGTTTGCACATTTTCGCGCAGTAACTCTTGTGCGAGCCGGACGCTTTCGAGCAGTGCGCTTTTCCGCAAACCGACCGCGCGATTGATCACCGGCGGATTGTAGATCGCGAAATGTTTTTCGCCGCGCGCCGAACCGTCGTCGTCAATCAACGCGACCGGTTCTTCGATCAAGCGTTCCGCGAGTTCGCGCGGGTTCGCAATCGTCGCGGAGGTGAGAATGAATTGCGGTGTCGCGCCGTAAAATCGCGCGACGCGTTTTAATCGGCGCACCACATTCGCGACGTGCGATCCGAACACGCCGCGATACGCGTGCAGTTCGTCAATCACGACAAAACGCAGATGGCGAAAAAATTCCGCCCAGATCGTGTGATGCGGCAAAATGCCGGTGTGCAACATATCCGGGTTGGTGATGAGCGCGCGCGCGGTTTTGCGAATGGCGGCGCGCGTGTGTTGCGGTGTGTCGCCGTCGTAAGTGGAAATTGGAAGTTGGACGTTGGAAGTTAAAAGTTGGAAGTTAGCGACCTGGTCTTGTGCGAGGGCTTTCGTTGGAAATAAATACAATCCGCGTGCGGATTCATCGCGGAGGAGCGCGTTGAGAACCGGGAGGTTGTAGCAGAGCGTTTTGCCGCTCGCGGTGCCGGTAACGACGACGAGATGCTCGCCCGCGCGCGCGCGTTGCCACGCATCGGCTTGATGCGTGTACAGCGCGGTAATGCCGCGCGCGCGGAGTGCATCGGCAATCCTGGGATCGAGATCAGCCGGGAACGCGACGAAGCGCGCGGCGCGCGCGGGCTGGGTTTGCCACGCGGCGATGTTGGCATCAGCACGCAAAAATGAAATGAAGGATTGCATACGCGCGTCATTATAATCCGCCGCGCGGAAAAAGCAATCAGCGAATTTTTTCGCGCAGGATGCGCGTAATCCAATCGGAGGTGATGTACGTGCCGAGGAACGCGGCGGAGACGCGCGCGTTTTTTTGAATCGGCTTGCGTTTTTCTAACAGCCGCGGCAACGCGCGCAGAGCATCCCATTTGCCGCGCAGATACGCCGCGCCGCGGCGTTTACCGAGATAAAAAACAAAACCCATCAACATATAGATCAAGTGCCCGGGCAAAATTCGCCACAACAATCTTGTCGGCATATTTTTTATGAATACATATTCAACGTTGCGCTGATTTTGATACGCATACAACGAACTGAATTCGCCAATCGTGCGTTCGCCGTGATGCCGCACGATCGCGCTCGGCACATAGACGCATTTGTATCCCGCCAACTGCGCGCGAAAACTGAGATCGGCGTCTTCGTACACGAGAAAAAAATCTTCATCCAACAAACCAATTTCGTCGAGCATCGCGCGGCGATACATTGCCGCGCACGCTTGCGCGCCAAAGACGTATTCTTCGCGAGCAAACTCGGTCGCGCGCCGCCGATGCCCACGGCGAAAAACCGTGCCTGACCCGGCGATGCCGTCGCCCGCGCTATCGAGCAATTCGGGATGCGCGTATAGCACGACGCGCGACGCGCAAAAACCGGCGTCGGGATGCCGCCGCATTGCGCCGACCAGTTCGGCGAGCCAAACCGGGTTGGGCACGGCATCGTTGTTCAACAAGACGACAAATTCGCCGCGCGCGACGCGAATGCCGAGATTGTTGCCTTTGGCAAAGCCGGTGTTCTCGCCCGCGCGGATGATCTGCGATTCGGGAAATTCTGCCGCGACAAAATCGGGCGAGCCATCGGTCGATCCATTGTCCACGACAATCGTTTCGAAATCGCGCAAGGTTTGCGCGCGCAACGCGGCAAGCGTTTCCGCGAGTAGAGCGCGCCCGTTCCAATTGACAATGATCACACTCGCAATAAGTTTATCCATGTCTCAACCATTTCCAAGCCAAGATTGATAGATCGTTTAACGTCCAACGCACCATTTCCAACGACCGCCGCGCGCCGCGCGCGCGAATACTTTGAAAAAACCGCAACACGAGACGGGGCACGCGCGCGACCAGTTTGAAGAACGGATGACCACCGCGCGGTAACTGCACTTGAGACGCCCGCGTGTTCGCGCTTGCCACGACCGGTGTGGTCATCGCTTGCTGAATGTGATCGAGCCACACACGCGCAAACAAATCTTGATCATAATGTTCGCGCGCAAAAGATTGCGCGTGCGTCTGAATGTGTTCGCGCAGTTCGACATCGCGCACCAAGCGCGCGAGCGCAGTGAACCATGCGCCGCGCGCGTTCGGCACGATCAAACCGGTCGCGCCGTCGCGCACACAATCGGAATAGACCGCGACGTTCGAGTACACGCCCGCGATGCGGCAGGCGGCGTACTCGCGAAATTTATTGTTGCTCTTGGCGAGATAAAATGAATCGCTCAACAGCGGCGCGAGTCCGATGTCAAACCCGGCGCGCGCGAATTGCGAAAAGAATTGATCGTAATTCGTAACGAACGCGCGCGTGCAAACCGCCGGGTGATGGATCAATTTTTCGGGACGACAACCCCACAAGGTCAATTCAATTTGATTTGGAAATTCATTCAGCAATTGCAGAACATCGTCAACGAAAATGTTCGCGAGATCATCCACGATGCGGCTGGTCGCATACACGATGCGAACCCGATTCGATTTTTTTTGCGGCGGCGCGCGCGGGATGAGCGTCCAATCTACCGGACCATCCACGCGCGTAACGTTCGGGTTGAGCGCGGAAATTTTTTCGCGCAAGCGTTCCGAGTACACGCGCACCCGGTTTGCGGACACGAGGTACTCGCGGAGTTGACGTGCGCGCTGATGATCGGGTTCCGCTTCGACACTCGCGGGCAGATCGAGCAAGTCATCATCGAGTTCGTATATGATTGGCTTGCCCAGATCGCGCGCCCAGTGCAACGCGTGGTGATGCGCGGCTTCAACGTTGCGACAAAATACGATGACATCGGCGGCGGTAACTTGCCGATGCGAAACAATGTATTCGAGGGTGAGATCGGCGACAATGCGCTGTTGCCGATGGAGCAGGGTCAGCGGCTTGATCACTCCAATCACGGTTGAGGGAATCACGCGCGGCATCACTGCCAGCACACGCGGGAGTGATCGTCCGCTCATTCGAAAATAAATCCGCAGAACGCACGCGTGTTCAATCGCCCCAAACCAAAAAGCGCGTACGTGCGCCATTCGAAAAGGCGAATCGGCGCGTCGGCGTCGCGCGCGAACACGCGCAACCAAAAGCGTCACTGGTTCGAATCGCGAATCGGCGCGAAATCAAAACGCACCGGTTCGGCATCGTTAATTTCATTTGCCGGGCGCGTCACTTGCGCGACGATTTGATTGGAGGGCGAGATGATCTCGATGCCGAGCGCGCCTTGTGTGGGTGGGAAATCGAAAATCGGCGCGAGTAAAACACCGCGCAAATTCGCGCGATCCAGATCGAGCGGATAGTAGACAAACTCGACGCGGCGCAAATCGCTACTCGGTTGCAAACGATAGCCAGCCAAATCGCGCGTAAAAATGTAACTGTCGTCTTTGAGTTGCAGAAACGCCGGCGCGAGGTGCGGCGCGGCGTCCGCGCGATTCGAAACGCGATCCAACCAACGATTGATGCGGCGTTGGCGAAACGCATCGAGTTCAAGCGCAATCACTCTCCCTTTGGCGGAGGCACGCGCGAGTTGGGCTTGGGCGATTTGCAACAACGCATCATTCGTCTGCATGGTCGCGCGCGCGCGATTTAATTCGGATTCGCGCGTCTGCAAGATTACGCGCATCTGGCTCGCTTCAGCTTCGCGCGCGCGTAATTCGTCGCGCGCATGATCCCGTTCTGCCTCGCGCGCGCGTAACTCGGAGCGCGCGTGGCTCAAGTCAGATTCGCGCGAATCGAGTCGCGCGCTAGTCTGCGCCAATTCATCTGCGCGTGCATTCAACTCAGCGCGCGCCTGGGCAAGGTTTTGCTGGAGCGATTCTAATGTGGCACGCGCCTGAGTCAAATCTATGTGATGCTGGCGCGCTTGGTCAAGTTCGCGACGTTGCGTTTCGATCTCACCGCGTGCGAGGTCAAGTTGACCGGTTTGGGCTTGGTACTTGGTGTGTAAAAGCTCTAATTCCGTTTGTTGCGCCGCGTCCGTCGCGCGCGCTTGCACCAATTCCGCCTCACGGCTGGCAAGCGTCTCACGCGCCTGCACTAATTCCGTTTCAAAACGTCCGCGTTGTTCGACATGATATCGCAACATTCGCTCAGTCAAGCCCGGAAATGGAACTACCGATTCTTTCGATTGCGCTGGCTGGTCTTTGTAAACGATATAAGCCCACGTTACATCGGAAAGTGGTCGCGCCTCAATGCGATACGCCGACGTGGAAGCCGCTCTAATCGCGGCGATGATTTCATCATGCGCGTATTGGCGATGTAAAAATCTACTGGCTTGCCATTGTTCGGTGCGTGTGTGTGTTACCGGATCAGGTGAGACCCAAACGGTAAAAATGAGTGTCCGCGCTGTGACCCGCAACATTTCACTGATCGGTTTCTGAATATCCGGCAAGTGGCTCAGGACTTCGAAACACAAAACCAAATCGAATGATTGGGGTGGCAAGTGCAAATTGTAAATGTCATCGCGAATGAATTGCCCGCCAGTATAGTGTTGGCGCGCCAGACGAAGCATCTCAATCGAAGTGTCAACACCAACATAGTTAGAATTGAGGATCAGTTCCGGCACGAGCACTCGATAAATCAATCCACTCCCACAACCAACTTCCAATACGCGATCCAATGAAGATTTCAGACTAGTCCGAACCAATTCCGCGAGAATGGAACGGTATACGACTTCGTACCCCGACGGATCGGCGGTCCAATAGCGATCAATTTCCTCAGCGACGCCGGGATCATCCCAGTGATCCCACTCGCGGCTTGGTTGCATTACAATCCTCCGTTCTACCGTTATCTATTCGGCGTACCACATTCGGCAATATAGCGAATCCATCGGCGCGCCCCAACCAAACCAACGCACCGCGCGTTGCCACATACGACGCAACTTGTGTGGCGTTGGCTTTGCATCATACAAACTGAGCCGCGTTGCGGAGGTTGCTTTCATCAAAACAAATTCCAACCTGACCGCGCGTTCTACAAAATCATGAACCGGTTCAAAGCGAAAACGCAACCAATCGTTGTCGTGCGCGCGTGCGAGATCAACCGAACATTCGCGCGCAATGCGACCTTCCGGCGAATACACGCGCAAAACGAGCGCGCCGCGCGCGGGGCGTTGATGCGTGCCCGCCAAAACATCGAGACCGATCCAATTGGAATGATGCGGAATGATTTGATAAACCAATCGGCGATCCAACGGAATGACCGACGCGGGCGGCGCTTGCGGCGCGAGCATCCGAGTGCGCCGCGGCGCGGTTGCCGGTTTGATGCTAATCGTCGGCGCGAAGCCCTGCCGCGCACGCGCCTGATCAATGGCTCGATTATACATCAGCATCAAATCATTTGCCACTCGATACGGATGAAATTCGGAACGCGCGACGCGACGCGCTTGTTCGGTGATGCGCTCGCGATCGGTGGACGTGAGCGACAGCGCGCGACGAATTCCATCCGTGATTGCTTCGACCGATGTATCCGCGCACAAAATCCCGGATTCACCATCCACGACGAGTTCCGAAATTCCGCCGACCGGTGTAGCCACAACTAACACGCCGCCTGCCATCGCTTCTTTGATCGCGCTGGGAAAACTTTCGTAGGTGGAAAGACTGAGAACAATATCCGCGCGCCCCAGTGTTTTTACCACATCCTCACTGAAACCGCAAAACTGAACGCGCTCATCCAACCCGCGCGCGTGAACGCGCGCGCGGCATTGCTCGACGTACTCGGGGAAAAAATGAGTGTAGCCGTAAAGATCGAGCCGGCAATCCCAGCCCGCGCGCACCAATCGTCCAACCGCCTCAATCGTTTCGAGTTGTTGCTTGCGTTCCTGGAATGTGCCGGTTACGACAAGGCGCATCGTTTTTGGTGTGCTTGAATTTGGCGCGCCAAGATTTTCCAAAAAGCGCGTGCGCCCAAGCGCAAAGATCGAATCGGGAACAAGCTCGCGCGAACAGAATTTTTCGACCGCCAGCAAATCGCCCCAGCGTTTGGCGTACCGAATACTATCGGATTGAACCAGCTCACAATGTTTGAAATCCGCCCAACCGCCCGCCCATGCGAATTGATCATCCACCGCGTAGAGCGAAGCAATATGCGGAACATTCAACTCGCGACACACCTGACCAAAAGTTGGAATGAACGTTACGGTGTGAACGACGGAGGGCGTGCATCGTTGAATCAATGCGCGCACATCCTCGCACTCGCCTTCGCTGTAAAATTCGTTCGGCGAGCGCGGTTCGGTGAAACAGGTGTAATCGGCGAATTCGATTTGAATTTGCTCGCGTTGGAGCGATTCGACAACGCGCGCCGCCGATTCGCTCGCTTGGAGCAAACGCGGCAAGACGACAATCGGCGCGATGCCGTACTCGCGCGCGAGATGCAGTCGTCGCCACAGTTGAACCTCGCCGCCGCCAAAATGCGTCGAGTGTAAAACGTACATCACGCGCGGACGACCATCCGCGTGGCGTGTGGCGCGCGTTTTCGCGTGGAACTCGGTCGCGCGCCATGCCGCCTCGTGCAAATGAATCTGTGCGCGTTCGGTGAACTCTTGGCGAACGTGTTCCAACATTCGTCGCCGTATCACATCAAATTGTTCGCCCGGCATTTCAATCGCGGAACGCAAAACGCGTTCCCAATCGTCAACCGTGTTGCGCGCCTTGAGGCAGGTCAATCCGTCCGGCAAACTTGCGTATTGCGGCACGTCGGAAAAAATTCCGAGCGCGCCGGCGAGCGCGGTCTGATAATACTTGCTCGGAACTTTGCCAAGTCGTGGGCGCGGCGAATCTAACAACGGCGTGAGTAAAATATCGAACCCGGCAGAGCGCAACTCGCGCAGATAGAGATAGTAACTGAACGTGAACGGTTTGTGCGTAACCGGCGAATCGAGCGGCGGTAAAGCGCTAGTGTCGAGTCCCCAAAATTCAAACGTCACCTGGTCGCGATAATCGGCGGCGACGCGTTCAAGCGCGCGCCACAAATAATAAAATTCATCAATGCGATAACCCGAACCGACATAACCGATTCGCAAAGGAGCACGCGCGTCGCGTGATCGAATCTCGCGCGGTAGAGCGTTCTCCGGCACACAACCGTTATGCGGCACGATGCGCGGCGTGTACGCGCACACGGAGTCGGCGATGAAATGATTCGTCGCCCACACTGTATCGGCTTGTTTCAAAAGGTCGGTGAGATTTTGGAACGCGGGTGTGCCAGGCGCGAGGTACGCAAACTGCGCGCCGTACTCGTGAAAGGTGAGGAGATCGTCGTCGAGATAGACGCCGACCGCGATATTTTCCGCGAGCGCGTTTTGCAGAAGCAAGGACGCTTCATCTTCAATCGTGCGAACCAGGAGAAGCGCATCCGCGTCGCGCGTCCAATCATCCGCGACTTGGCGCAAGGGTTGAAAGTGAGTTTTGAAATTCCCGCGCGCGTGCGCGAGCGCGTCATAGTGATTGAGCGCGACATCGTTCGACACATCGTACGCGCTCTTGGTCGCGAGCGCGGTGCGCGCGCGCGGGGGAAGCGTCGCAGGAAATCCTTCGACCTGGAGAAAGATATGCCGAAAGTTGAGATAGTACGGAACGATGTGATCCTCGTACAAGCGCCGTCGAAAATCTTTTTCGATCTCGACATCGCCGACGCGTAGCGTGTCCACCGGATAATCGCGCCAACGCGCGGGGGTGAGAAAGTGATCGCGCGGAATATCGTGGAGATAGCGAAAGAGCGCGAGGTCCCACGGCACGGTCAAGCCAATCGAGCCGGCGTTGCGCGGAAACGCGTCCGAAATAATTTCGTCCACGACAATAAACGGAATATGCTTGATGTAACGCAACCATAAATCCCAATCGCACAAACGACGCATTCCGATATGCGGATCGTACATCCCAAACGTGTTCACCAGATCGCGCAGAAAAAGGACGCTGTTGTTCGCAAAACGATTTTGTTCGTACAGTGAAACGACGTTCACCGCGATTGCAGGGAGCACGACGCGTTTCGTTTCCCCTCTGACCTGACACTGCCCGACAATAACGCTTGATGCGGATTCGCGTTCGGCGCGCGCGACGAGTGTTTCGAGCGCGTGCGGACGCCAGAGATCATCGTCGAATTGGAACGCGAGATATTTACCGCGCGCAAGTTCGATTCCTTCATTCACGCGTAACGCCGGCAAGCCGCTGTTCTTTGCGTGGCGGACGTGAATCACGCGCGGATCGCGCGCGCGCAATGCCTCGATCAGATCGAACGAACCGTCAGTCGAACCGTCGTCCATTACGATCAATTCAAAATCGTGAAACGATTGCGCGAGCACGCTTGCGATCGCGCGTTGCAGTGAATCGCGGCGGCAATAGGTGGGGAGAATAATCGAGACGAGTGGCGTGGGGGAGCTGGCAGAAAAAATCGATTGATCGACAAGATAATCGCGGACGAAAAGCATTAACGACCTTTCACGATGCGTTATTTAAGAACGATCGGAATGTGGAGCGGACCCACAATCCAAAAAGACAGAGTGTTGGAAACGGTCGAATCTACCGGGTTGCGAACGCGCACGAGAACGGTCCGCGGTGTTACCAGATCGTTTGTGTTGATACTCGCGTTCAATTGCGTACTGCTCACGAATGTCGTGGCGCGATCCGCGCCGTCCCATTGCATGATATTGCCACTCGTAAAATTCGAGCCGGTGACGATCAGTGTAAATCCGCCCGAACCCATCCACTTGCTGGATGGATTCAATAACGTGATCGCGAGCGCGTTGGATTCGTACGCGCCAATGTCGCATCGTCCACCATGTGGTCGCGCGACATTGCGCTGATCGACCGTTGGACACGCGTTGCCGCCACTGCCGGGCGCGGCTGGATTGCCGGCGTTGATCGCCGGGCTGGATGTGCCGAGCGCGTGCGTGAGTGTTGCGCCGCCATTGTTTTGTAGAGACCCGAGCAGTGGATTCGTGTTCAGCAAATCGCCGGTTGTGGATGCAAAACTGCAACCCGACGTACTGCCGATGAGATTATAACCAGATGACGAAATCGGACTACCCGCGCAATCGGGGGGATAACCGCTAGTACTTGAATTTCCGGCGAGGATTGTGTTTCGCAAAACGGCAGTCGCCATATTTTGAATCCCGCCGCTTTGCGCCGCCGAGTTCAACGTGATCGTCGCGTTCGTAAGCGTGAGATTGCCGTACGTCGTATTCCAAATTCCGCCGCCACCCGCCGCCGGACTCGCGTGATTATTTCCACTGATCGTTACGTTCGTCGTCGTCAGACTGTTGAGCGGCGACGCGCCATTGTAGATTCCCGCGCCGTACTGCGCGCTGTTGCCACTGATCGTTACGCGATTGAGCGTCATCTGTTGAATGTTGACAATACCACCGCCGTAACCCCCGGTCGAGGTCGCAGTATTACCGCTGATCGTTACGTCGGTCAACGCCATTGTGTTTTTGTTGTTCCGGATGCCACC
>JACRPR010000096.1:13848-45635 GCA_016223105.1 Chloroflexota bacterium
GTTCACGATGCCACCGCCGCCCGCCGGTTGACCGCCGACATCACAACAGTTTGAAATGTTGCCGCTAATCGTCCCGGTGGTGAGCGACACTAGATCGTCAATTTCGTTGCTGATGCCGCCGCCCATTTTCGCGGTGTTGTTGCTGATCGTGAAATTGGTAAGGTTGACCGTATAGTACGAGTTGATGTAAATACCTCCGCCTTGATAACCTGCGGAATTGCCGGTGATCGTCAAACCATTCGCGGTAACTGCGCCGCCGTTGAACAAGCCACCGCCGCCTTGCCCCTGCGTTATACTTAATGCCGTATTACTGCTCAAGGTTACTCGCGTAAGATTCAGGGTTGGCGGAGTTGGATCATTCGAGCCCGCGGCATATTGATTAAAAATTCCGCCACCTTGCGTGGCGCGATTACTCGACAGGGTAACATCGGTAATCGTCAAAGTGGCTTCGTTGAAAATGCCGCCGCCACCGCCCAGGTTGCCCGGACCAGGATAAATATAGTATCCGTTGCGGATGGTTAAATTCGATATATTGTGTGCACCACTCGCATCCTGAAATTTGAACACGCGCGTCGCGTTGTTGCCGTCAACGATTGTCGTGCTTTGGTTGCCGCCGTTGATCGTAACGCTTTTAGTAACGAGCAATTCTGCGCCGATCACAATCGTGTACCCGGCGGGAATTGAAATCGTGTTGCCGCCCGCGCCGCCATTATTTTCTTCAATCCCCGCGCGCAGTGTGCAAACGCCACCACTCGTCGCGCAGATACCGTTGCCCGGATTCACGTCGCCCGCGTCGCCGGTGTTGTTGACGGTGAAGGTTGCCGCCGCGACCGGTTGCACGGAGCCAAACAGCAGGACGGCAACACTGAGAATCACCTGCGCCCCAATTTGGCTAGCCCAAAAACGTACTGGAAACATTAACCACATCCGTGAGCAACATTCTCACCGCGCAAACCTCATTTGGCAATATAATGAGTTCGGGCCGTTAGTAAAAAGATTAACCTGATTTCTGTGCGCGGGATCGGTGAGGGCAAATTCCAGGATGAACGCGCGCTGATCTGAATTTGCGAGCGGATCAAATTTAAACTCGACCCATTCGCGTTCGTTCGACGGCGCGACAGCTGTCGCCAATTCGCGCACTAACCGGCGATTTTTGGACCACACGCGCAATGTTAATTGAGTAGCAATCCGGCTCGACATCAACACATTCAATCCGCTCCAATTTGAACGCTCAACGACGATTTGAAATTCGCGTTTGAGTTCAAGCACGCTGGGCGAACCCGGGGCGACTTGCGGCAACGTAACGACTGCCGCTGGCGCAACGGCAGTCGGTGTCGGGCGCGGTAATTCGACGCGCGGCAATGCGCGCCGCGCGAGATCGATCGCGCGATTGTACATCGTCAGCAGATCGTTGATCGCGCGTTGCGGATGAAACTCAGCGCGCGCGACACGACGCGCTTGCGCGAGAATGTGTTGCCGTTCCGCCGGCGGCAAAGTCAGCGCGCGGCGAATTCCTTCGGTCATGCCTTCAACGGATATGTCTGCACACAAAATGCCGGACACGCCATCAATAATCAATTCGGGAATGCCGCCCACCGGCGTCGCAACGACGAGAATCCCCGCCGCCATTGCTTCTTTGATCGCGCTCGGGAAACTTTCATAGGTCGAGAGACTCAACACAATGTCAGTCTCGCGCCAAATCGCCATCACGTCATCACTGAATCCGCGAAACGCGACTGTCTCCTCCAGGTTGTACGCACGAACGCGTTCCTGACAGCGCGCAAAATAATCCGGGAAAAAATGCGTGTACCCGTAGAAATCGGCTTGGAATTTCAAACCCTCGCGCTTGAGCCGTCCCAACGCTTCGATGGTTTCTAGTTGACTCTTGCGTTCCTGAATCGTGCCCGAAATCACCAAACGCGGTTGTGTCCACGCGCGTGGTGCGGTGTTCAGATGTTCCAAATGCCGCGCGAGACCCAGTTCGAAAACTGGATCAGGTACAACTTCGCGCGCGCAAAATGCCTCCACGCCCAGCAACTCGCGCCAGTGTTTGGCGTAGAGGAGTGAATCAGACTGCACCACCTGACAATGCGTAAAATCGCGACGCGCGCCGGCGCGAATCACGGCATCGGGAATCGCATACACCGAAGTTACGTGCGGAATGTTCAGTTCGGCGCACACCTGGCTGAACGAGGGAATGATCGTAACAGTATGCACTAATGCCGGGCGACACCGTTCGAGTAGTTCCCGGATTTCGCGGCGTTCCGTTTCGTCCCAATGGTCGGTCGGACCGCGCGGGTCGGGATAAATCGTGTACGAAACAAATTCGAGTTGAATGTTTGCCTGCGCCAATTTCTCGCGCAAACGTTGAGCCGACCCGGTTTCAGCATCGCGTTTGGGCAGAACGACGATCGGTTCGATTCCATACTCGCGCGCGCGATAGAGTCGCCGCCAGAGTTGAATTTCGCCGCCGCCGTGAAACGCGGAATGAAGCGCATACACGATGCGCGGGCGTCCATCCGCGTAACGCGCGGCGCGCGTTTTGGAATGAAGTTCAATCGCGCGCAAGGCGGATTCGTGCAAATTGATTTGCGCGGTTTCGGTGAACTCTTCGCGCACATGTTCGATCATGCGCGCGCGCATCGCATCGAACTGCGCCGGTTCCATGGTGATCGCATGACGCAATGCCTGATGCCATGATTCGATGGTATTGTCCGGTTTTAAACAAGTGATGCCGTCGGGCAAACTCGCATACTGCGGCACATTCGAAAAAATGCCGAGCGCGCCGGCAACCGCGGTCAAATAATACTTGCTCGGCGCTTTGCCCAAACGCGGGCGCGGATAATCCAAGAGCGGCGTGAGCAAAATATCAAAGTCAGATTGTTTCATCTGCTCGATAAAATTAAAGTAACTTGGATTGTACGGACGATGCATGACCGGCGATGGCAAGCGGGGCAGTGAACTAACATCCAAGCCCCAAAACTCAAAAATCAAACGGTCGCCAAATTCTTCCGAAATCCGCACGAGCGCGTCCCACAAATAACTAAATTCATCAAGCCGATACGATGTGCCAACGTAACCGATTCGCAAAGGTTTTTGTGGATCGCGCGCGCGAACGCGTGGGGGCAACCATTCATTCGCGACACAGCCATTGTGTGGAACGAGGCGCGGGTTGAGCGGTTGAACCGACTCGGCGATAAAGCGTGTGGTGCATAACACGGCATCTACTTGGCGCAACATCTCGGAAAGATTTTGATGCAACACTGAGCCGGGCGCGAGATAATCAAACCGCGAACCGTACTCGCTAAACGTAAGCAAATCGTCGTCGAGGTATAAACCGACCGGCGTTTCGTTCGCGACCGCTTGCGCGCTCAAATCTTTCGCGGCATTTTCGACCGGGCGCACCAGTAAAAGCAAATCCGCTTCCTTCGCCCAATTTAGACTGACCTGATCGATTTGCTGATAGAACGCTTTGAAACTCTGCCGGCGATTCGCGCTCGCGTCATAGTGATTGAACGCAATCTCGTGTGTTGGCTCGTACCAATTGCGCGTGTACAACACCGTTTTGCGCGCGACGGGTTGAATACCGGAAAATCCTTCAACGCTCGGCAAACGATGGCGATGTTTCAAATAGTACGGAACGATGTGATCTTCATAGACGCGGCGGCGAAATTCTTTTTCGATTTCGACCTCGCCGATCCGCAAACTATCCACCGCGTACTCGCGCCACCGCGCGGGCGTGAGCAAATGATCGCGCGGAATATCGTGGAGATAACGAAAAAGCGCAAGGTCCCACGGCGCATCCGTGCCAATGGAATTGGGATTCGCGGCGGAGACCTCGGACACGATTTGGTCAACGAGGACAAACGGCACATAGCGGATATAGCGAAGCCACAAATCCCAATCGCACAAGCGGCGAATGCCAATGTGACAATCGTACATTCCAAACTTGTCCGCGAGCAGGCGCGGGAACAAGACGCTGTTATTCGCGACCTGGTTGCTTTGGTACAACAGATGCGCGGCGAGTGATCCCTGCGGCAGAGTCCGCGTCTCATCACCGAGTTGAAGCAAGCATCGCCCCGCGACGACGGTTGGTTCGGCGTGCCGATCTGCTTCCGCGACGAGTGATTGCAGACCATCGGGACGCCAACAATCATCGTCGAACTGAAACGCGAGATATTTACCGCGCGCGAGTTCGATCCCTTCGTTGACGCGCAACGCCGGCAAACCACAATTGAATTTGTGACGAACGTGGATCACGCGCGGATCGCGCGCGCGCAACTCTTCGATCAGATCGAACGATCCATCAGTCGAACCGTCATCCATCACCAAGAGTTCAAAATCATTAAAACTCTGAGTCAGGACGCTTGTCAGCGCGCGTTCGAGCAATCCGTTCGCGCGCCGGCAATAGGTCGGCAAAATCACTGAGACCTTCGGCGCGCGGGGACGCGGATCGCGCAGAATGATCTGATCAACGAGCAGGTCTTGTGCAATCAACATTGAATTGCCTTTGCGTCAGTTTACCGTCGCGGAACACTCGGCGACGCGACTTCGCCTGAAATGACTGGCATAAAGTATGCTTTGCGGAAGCTCGGATAGGGTTCTTTAATTACATTCGTGCGATTGACCCGGACTTTAAGTGAACCCTCAACTGCCGGGTTGTACGGGATCGTAACAACTTGTTTGTCGTTCGTCCCTTTTTTCATAAACGTTACACTAATCTGATACATGCAACCGGTGGATACGGCAAAATATGCGCCATAATCGCCTTGCGCCAAAAAAACATTGTTCGTTCCAATCACGCGCGTTTGCACCTGACCGTTGCAATAATTTTGGACGTGGATGGTCGCGCCCTGTTCATTGTGCTTGCCTTCCGCATCTACAGGCACGACTGTGATAATGTCTACACCGGCTGATTTGGGAAATTTATTTTCCGCGAGTTCGTTCAGTGCAACAGCGTCCAAATCGCCGTCGAAATCCATGTCGGCAATAGCCGGGAGATTGACAAAGTGACTGCCCGCGTAGCCCAGCCGAAATGTTCCATCGCCTTGATTGAGATATAGATTGTATTTCGGACTCAGATAATCGTACACTAACAACAGATCCATATCGCCATCGCGATCAAAATCAGCCCACGCATCCCCTTCATAGTATACGAGGTTCTGCGTCAAGCAAGCAAAACCGCTCGGAACGCTCGTGTTTACAAAACCGGTTTCTGTATTGCGAAAGAGTAAATACGCCGGATCGGGACTGCGCGCGTATAAATCGAGCAGACCATCATTGTCATAGTCAACAAACGCGATGCCCTCTTCAAAAATACGCGGCAGACCGTATGCCTCGCGCGCGTCCGTAAAATAACCTGCGCCATCGTTGATAAAGAGATGATGCGCGACGTAGAAATCTAAATCCCCATCGTCATCAATATCAACTGCCTGCGCGCCTTCGGGGCGTTCCTCCAAAATGGTATTGGGAATACCGATCCCGCGCGCCATTGCCTCCTCGACAAACCCGCCGCCGGTATTTCGAAGAAAGACCGATTGGTACGGCTCTTTGAAGGTATAGAATGGAATATAAACGTCGTTCAATCCGTCGCCGGTCAGATCCGCGATGATGATCGTTTCACTGCCCCAATCGCTGTTCGAGTTAAAGCCCAACAAATTTTGGAAAAAATCGGAATGGCTGAACTCGAATTGCCAATTGCCCAAATTATGAAATAGCATAATGGGCACGCCTTTTTGATAGTACGGTGCAATGATAAAATCCTGCAAACCGTCGTTATCAAAATCTACGGCGGCAATTCCGTGAAAATTCAGGTAATGCTCTTCGCGTGGACTGGTCGGCGCACCGCGTTTTGACGCGCGCATTTTTTGGGGATTGCTACGCAGGATCGGCGCGTAACCTGCTCCTTGAATCAAATCATCGATCGCCGAGCGATAGCGAAAATTCAGGGAATCCAGATTTTCTGCAAAAGGCGAATCCGGGTCGCCATCGTTATCATAATCTTCGATGGCGACGGGAATAAAGTCGGAGGAAAATGGAATACTGCGAAAAACAAATGGTTCGGTATTGAGAAGCGGCACCGGCGGATTTTGGAAGCCGTCACAATAATCGCGCGGCGCGGCGTTCAACAACGGAACACGCGCGCTCAACACCGCGCTCAACAGAATCGCAAAGATTATTGCTGGAATTTTGGATTTCATGGCAATAGCTCACTTTCAAATTTATTTCCCTCCTCCCATTTAACCGCATCCCCTACGCGGCGTCAATGAAACGACGGTACCACAACTCCAAACTGATCAACGCGTGCAACCGCCGATCGTACTCGTTCGCCTCCGGCATTTCAATCGTCAGATCAATTTGCCGCGCGCGCAGAGACGCGACGAGCGATTCACTCCACGCGCGCAGATCGCGTTGTAACCATCCGCCAATCGGACTGACCATCCCCATCTTGTCTTTGCGTTCGACGATTTCGAGCGGCACGAATTCGCGCGCAACCTCGCGCAGAATCCATTTCGTTACACCACCCGGACGAATCTTGAATCGTCCCGGTAAACGAAACGCAAACTCGGCGATCCGGTAATCGAGAAACGGCGAACGACTTTCCAAACCAACATGCGCGCAACCACGATCATCCATCTTGATCAGATCTTGCAAGGTGATCGCCGCGTCCGTGTAGCCCATCTGCGCGACGATGTCGGAATGATACGAGAATAGTTGACGCACGGTATCGAGCGGGAGCGATGTGCGCGGTGCGACGCGTTGATTCAATTCCAGATACCGTTGCGCCGGATCGCCAAAAATGTTCGCGTTCCAAAAGCGGCGCGCCATCGGCGTGTATTGTGCGAAGAACGGCGTGCGCCCCAGTTCAACTTCGTGATGCAAAAGAACGTAGCGACCGTACCCGCCGAACAATTCATCCGCGCCCTGCCCGTTCAGCACGACTTTGAAAAATTCGCGCGCGTTGCGCGCCAGGTTGAAACTCGAAAGCGTGGACGAACTGGAAATCGGTTGATCGAGATGATAAATGATCGTTTCAAATAACGCGGGAACATCTTGGGGTGAAAGCGTTACAAAAATCTGTTCGGTCTTGATGTACCGCGCGACCGCGCGCGCGGCTTCGCGTTCGTCGAATTTGCCGGGCGCATCGTAATAACTCGTGAACACGCAATCCGGTTTCGCGATGCACGCGATAATCGAACTATCCAATCCGCCGGACAAGTACATCCCGACCGGCACTTCGGACTGCATGCGAATCGTCACCGCGTCGAAAATCAACTCGCGCAATTGTTGGATCGCGTCGCGTTCGCTCAACCCTTCGTCCACCTCGTTTGGGATTGACCAGTAACGGCGCGGCAATGCGACATCGCCATCTACGATCAAATAATGCGCGGGTTGCAATTCTTTGATGCCCGCGAACAAAGTCTCGTCGGTCAGCGAATTTTCAAAGACGAGCCAATCGGGAGGAATGTTAGGGCGCGCGCGAACGTGCGCGAGCAAACTTTTTATTTCCGACGCAAAGTAAAATGCGTCTTGGGTAACTGCATAGTACAACGGTTTTTCGCCCATTCGATCCCGCGCGAGGAACAAGCGCGTGCCATCCCAAAGCGCGAACGCGAATTGACCGTTGAGTCGCGCGAGCATCTCGACGCCCCACTCTTCGTACGCGTGGACGAGAATTTCGGTGTCGCATTTCGTCGCGAATTTATGCCCGGCGCGCGCGAGCGTTTCCATCAACGGTTTATAATTGTAGATCATTCCGTTGAAGACAACCCACACCGTGCCATTTTCATTCGACAACGGTTGATGCCCGTGCGCGAGATCAATGATCGAAAGTCGCCGATGCCCCAACCCGAGCGCGCCGTCGATCTGCGCGCCATCATCATCGGGTCCGCGATGCGCGAGCGCGCGCATCATCGCTTCCAGCGCGTCGCGCTCAACCGCTAACTGATCAAATCGCTTGATACCACAAATGCCGCACATTTATTTCTCTTTGAGTCCGTCGGTGTACAACTGCACGACCTCGCGCGTCGGACCATCCGCGATCACGCGCCCGTGATTGAGCAAAATCGTGCGTTCGCAAAATTGCGGAAGCACCGTGAGCGAGTGCGTGGCAAACACGACGATGCTCGCGCGTTCCATCAAATCGTTCATCCGTTTGCGCGCGCTGTCAATGAACGCCGCATCGCCCGCCGCCATCACTTCGTCGAGCAAAAGAATTTGCGGATCGACTGCGGTCGAAGTGGCAAACGCGAGCCGCAGTAACATTCCCGAAGAATAATAGCGCACGGACACATCGAGAAATTCGCCCAAACCGGAAAACTGCGCGATGTCGTTCGCCTTGCGTTCGATCTCACGCGGCGACATTCCGAGCAACAGCGCGCGAATGCGAATGTTATCCCAGCCGCTCGCATCCATCTCGAACCCGGTCGCGAACTCGAACAGCGGACAAACGTGCCCTTCGATCCGCACATCGCCGCGTTGCGGCGGATAAATTCCCGCCATCACTTTGAGCAAGGTGCTTTTGCCCGCGCCATTGTGTCCGATCAGTCCGACACGTTCGCCCGATTGAATCGAAAACGTGAGCGCTTGCAACGCGCGGATTGTGCGAGTCGAATCGCGGCGCAAACGCAATTTGCGCGCGATGGCGGACTTGAGCGTGTCGTGGTGTTCGACGCCGACCTGGAATTCCAGATCAACGTTCTGCAAAGTGATGCGTGCCATTACAATGCAAACACGATGCGCCGCCGGTACGTTTTCATCACCCATGCGGCAAAAAGGGTTAACGCGCCAATCACGATCGCGCAGAACAGATAACTGAATGAATCCGCCGGTTCGCCGGCAAGAAGCGGCGCGCGAATTACTTGGAGTAAATGATACATTGGATTGAGATCGATCACCGGGCTGAGCCCGCGTTGACGCAACAGTTCCGCCGGAAAAATCACCGGCGTCACGTAAAACATCACTTGCATCGCGACCGAGGCGAGATGGGCGGCATCGCGAAAACGCGCGTTGATGTACGCGAAAATCGTGATCAGCAAAAGCGAAGTGATCATCAAGATCAAAATCCCAGGCGCAACCCACAGCGTGCCCGGCGCGAAGGAGACGCCGTACACCAATGCAATCGCCAAGTACACAATCAAACTAATCGAGGAGACGAGCGTGATGCTCACGAAAAATCGCAAGACGTACACATAGATCGGCAAACTGATCTGTTTGATGTATCCCTCCGAACTCGTGAACGCATTGCCGCCCTCGACAATCGAATTGGTGATATAGCCCCACGCGACCAAACTGATCGTCAAGTACGGAATGA
Organism: Chloroflexota bacterium; assembly: GCA_016223105.1. GTDB lineage: Bacteria > Chloroflexota > Anaerolineae > UBA4142 > UBA4142 > JACRPR01. Next base: position 23,162 of record JACRPR010000096.1, read on the forward strand.
ACGTGCCCATATCTTGACCGAACAAATTGCCGTACACAAATCCAACCGCGAGCACCATAATCGCGAGGTTGAGAAAAATCCAACCCAGTCCAATCGCAGAACGGCGAAAACGCATCCGCACATCTTGAACGCCGAGCCGAACCCAGATGCGCCACAGCCCGGCGGAACGCGAAACTTCGGCAAGCACTATTTTTCTCCCTCATTCGACTGCGTGATCATTTGCACGATATTCTCGCGCCGTGCCGTGATCACAAAACCACACCGCGCATAAATTGCCCGTGCGCGCACATTGTCCGCAAATACTTCGAGAAACACCTCGCGCAGTCCCAACTCATTCAACGCGTGCGCGACGAGCAACGCGGTCGCCGCGCGCGCGAATCCTTTGCCATTCGCATCCGCTTCGCCGATCAGCAAGCGTCCAAACTCGGCGCGCCGCATGTTCCAATCAATGTGATACAGCGCGACCTGACCGATCGCGCGGTTGGTCGCGAGTTCTTCGATGATAAAAACAAAATCATCATCGCGCCTCGCGTACTGATCAAACCAGGCGCGATGTTGCTCGGCGGTGATTGGATCGGGGGTGAAGAACCATTTGCGAACGTGATCCTGGTTACGCCACGCGCGCGTCATCGGCAAATCGCGTTCTTCAAGCAAACGCAATGCGACGCGTCCATTCACGATTGGGGGAATCGAGCGTTTCGCCATTTCACTCACAGTCGCGCGACAATCTCTGTGAGGGTGCGCGCGATGCGCTGAACGTCGGTGTGGGTCAACCGCAAATGCAGAGGAAGCGAGATGAGCCGGTCGCTCGCGCGCGCGGTGTGCGGCACGGTGCCACGCGCGTACACGTACATTCGATACGTCGTATTGTCGCGATAATGCACGCCCGGATAAATTTTGCTGTCGTTCAACGCCAGCATCACTTCATCGCGCCGCTCCACCATCACTTGATACAGATGGCGCGCGGAAACACATCCCGGCGCGACCGGCACGCGCTCGATGCGCGGCTCGCGCGTGAGCAATTCATCGTACCAATTGCAAATCTCGCGGCGATACGCGTTGTCTTGATCGAGATACTTGAGCGACACCAAACCGATTGCCGCCATAATCGAATTGCCGTGATACTTGAATCCTTCGTGCTCGACATCGTAATGCCATTTGTACGTGCCTTGTGCCGCCGTGCGCGTGTACGTATCCTTGTTGATGCCCAGCCATGTCCACTTGCGCGCTTCCGCATCGAGCCGCGCGTCCGCGTAGCAGATCATTCCCGAATCGGCGGTTGGCAAATTCTTGACCGCTTGAAAACTGAAAATCGCGACATCCGCTTCACTGCCAACGTGCTTGCCGTGATAACGCGTGCCGGACATGTGCGACGCGTCGAGGATCAATTTCAGATTGCGCGCGCGACACAGTGCCGCGATCTCATCCAATCGCCCGGTGTTGCCGCCGATGCCGACGTACACGACCGCACGCGTGCGCGCCGTGATCCGTTCCGCGATCGACCCAGGATCGAGGCACAACGTTTCGTCCACATCCGCAAAGACGGGTTGCAACTCTTCGTACAAAATCGCGTGATTGGTTGAAACGAATGTCAACGGCGTACTAATAATTTCATCGCCGGGTTGCCAATTGCCATCCTCGCGCAACATGCGAACCGCGAGATGCAAACCGGCGGTCGCGCTATTCAAAAAATGCGCGTGCGGCAAACCGGTATAATTTTTCCACGCCTCTTCAAATTCAACCGTTTTGAATCCCAGCCCGGTCCAGCCCTTTTCAAGACACTCACGAATTTCAGCCAAACATTCTTCAATCCGAAATGTCGGAACGAACAATTGAATCGAGTCCATCGTTTTCCATCCTGTAGGTAAACTGCGCGCATTATAGCATCATTCGCTAAACAATCCAAAAATACGTAGAGACGTTGCGTCCTGAGCAAAGTCGAAGGAAACGTCTCTACGCGTTTACGATTTCTTTCGCGACAACAACCCGGCTTGAATCGCGATCCCAATCACCACCAGCGCAATAAACGCGCCGATGGCGATTCCGCCGCCGAGATCGAGCGTGCGCGTGATCAGCGACGCGCCCGCAATCGAAGAGAGTGTGATCAACGCCCAATCGAATAACGCAACGACGAGCGCGGTGCCGACGATCCCGCCGATGATAAACGCGAGCGCCAGGATCATCGTCGCATCGAGGTTGAACGCGTCGAGCAAGTTGACCGCGATCAATCCGCCCGCGAAAAAACCGGCGACCGCGACCGCGAATTGTTGCAGAAAAATCGCGACGAGCGCGCCGAGAATGCCGACACCCAACGCGATCACGAGAATCATCACTTCGTTCTGCGTTCGCACGATGCGCGTCGCGATCTCCGCGCCGACGATAAAGCCGGTGCCGCCGACGAACAACCAAAAAAGTTGTCTGCCGAAAATCAGCATCGCCGCGCCCGCGAGAATTTTCAGGATTGCCATTGATTCACCCCGCAAAATTTTGCGGCATCATACCATTGCGCGCGCGAATGGTCAAGCGAATTTTAGCGCGCGGGCGAGATTTCCGGGATCGTTACATTTCCAATCGGCATTACACCCGCGCGCGCATCGTGCGGCAAATCGCGCAATGCCAGGTTGAGCGCGGCGTCGAGCGAATCATACTTGTCAAGAAGCAATCGCGCGGTGAGTGTGCGCGGCATTTCGGTGATCATCATCACGCGCACGCGCGTCGCCGCGCGCGCGATTTGAAACGCTTTGTGATAACCGAGTCGAAACGGCTCGCGCGCAAAGCGTTCGAGCACCTGGTAATGCGATGAAACGTCGCGCATAAATTCTTCGTACAATTTGCTCCCCGTTCCTTCAGGACACGCCGCGAGCCAGATGATCGTCCCGCCCGGTTTCATCACGGGGATCGCGTGCCCCAATGCTTTTTGCGCTTGATAAACGTTGATGTCTTTCGGATGTCCGCCCGCGGAAACGATCATCAGATCGAACGGTGCGGCGACGCGCACGCGATACACCGCGAGCGCAAGCGGCATCCCCGCGCGCATTGTCGCGATTGGATCGCCCGCGAACACGCCAACGATTTTTTTCTGCGCGTCAATCACCGGGTTGAGCGCGCAATGCACGCCCATCATTTTACCGATCTCTTCGACATCCTGGCGCGCGGGATTATCGGCGTACCGACCTTGATACGAATGTGGATCGAGCATCCACGCGTGATTGCGCGTGATCGTCGCGCGCCCGGCGACGCCAATCGCCGCGGCTTTGACGCCGCCGGAAAAGCCCATAAATTGATGCGGCTCGATGTCGCCAATCGCGATGCGTAAATCCGATTCGACAAAGACGCGATTCGCGTGCACGCGTGTTCCGCGCGATGTTGTCCCGAGTTCGATCAGATTTGCGCCGTCGTCGCAATCGTGCGTGATCACGCGATAATTTTCCAACACCTCGCGCGGAACGACATCGCCAAATTCTTCGACGCGCATCGGCGGGTGCGTGCCGGTCGCGATGATGAACGTGATCGCGTCACGCGGGATGTCGAGCGACGCGAGCTTGTGCAACAACAGTGGCAATAAAATCGCGAGCGGCACCGGGCGCGTCTTGTCGTTGATCGCGATCGCAACCGATTGGGCGCGCGCAAAACGCGCCCAATCGAAATCGAGCGGCGCGTCGAGCGCATCGCGCACCGCGCGCGCCGGATCGCGCAAAGCCGGGATCGGCGCGGGCGCGATCCATTCCGCGCGCGGCAATTCAAATTCGAGAAACGTTTTGCCGTACAGAATTTGAAATGCGCTCATAATCCAAAACCCAGGATGATGCTCAGACTTGTGATCGCCAACACGCCCGCGACGCAGAGTCCGACAACAAATGGTTTGATTCCGATTTGCACAATGCTCTGCAAGTTCGTGCTCAAGCCCACGCCCGCGAGCGCGGCAAGGATCGCGAACTTGGCGGTCTCGTCAAAAAATTTCAGCGTCGTCGCGGCGATTTGCAAATCGCCCGGCTTGTCCACATTTTGCGGCAGAACGCCCATCGCCACACCCAGCGTGCGCGCGAGCGACATCACGAGAAACGCGATCACAAACCAGGGAATCAATTTGCCCGGCGAAAGCGTTGTTTTCGATTCGCTCCGATTATAGATCAATCCGATCAAAACGATCAACGGTGCGATCAATGTGTTGCGCGTGAGTTTAACAACCGTCGCGACGTTCAACGCGAGCGGGCTGTACGCCGCGCCAACCGCGACGACCTGGGATGTGTCGTTGACTGCGGTGCCAGCCCACATTCCAAACGCGCGATCGCTCAACGCAAACAGTTGCCCGATGATCGGATAAAAAATCACCGCGATCAAACCAAACAGCGTGATGATCGCGACGGCGAAACTCACCTCGTCTTCTTTGGCGTCAATCACCGGCGCGGTCGCGATGATCGCCGAGTTGCCGCAGATCGCGGTGCCGACGCCGATCAGCGCGGCGAGGCGCGGCGGAATGTGAAACACGCGTCCCGCGAGATACGCGAGCGTGAATGCAATCGTAATGCACGCGATCACGAGCAGTAATGCCGAGACGCCGGTCGCGGCGACATCCTGCAAACTCAAACGCAAACCGAGCAGAATGATCCCCAAACGCAAAACGCGATTGATCGCAAACTTGATCCCAGGTTCGAGCGACGCGGCAATCCCCCACGCGTTGCGAATGTACAATCCCAGGATGACCGCGATCAAAATTTCACTGATCGCGCGATTGAGTGTTGGCGCGGGCAACAGTCCTTGCAAAAATCGCGCAATGATCGCGACGCCAATCGCGAGATTCAACCCGGCAAACGCGGGCGCAAGTTCGCGCGCGATCTTTTTCCATTCGGCAAAAAGAGCAATCATTTGATTCCACTTTGAAACGTGATGCGTGATGCGTGAAAAAATCACGCATCACGCATCACGCATCACGCGCTCCGATACAACTTGGTCAGCACAAACTCATTATGCCGCAAAACTTCCGCCGCCGTCAAGCGACCATTGATCGTGCGCTCCAACATTTGCAAAGCCAGGTCGGCGGCTTGATCGAGATTGATCTCGATGCGAAGCAAGCCGGTGAGATCAACGTCAACGTGTTCCGCCATCGTTTCAACCGTGAGCGGATTCGCGCACAACTTGATCACCGGGATCGTCGGGTTGCCGATCACGTTACCTTGCCCCGTTGTAAAATAATGCACGACCGATCCCGCCGCCGCGCACAGCGTTACCATTTCCGCCGCCGCGCTGGACGAATCCATAAAACTCAAACCTGGTTTGCGCGGTTCTTGCGCGGGCTTCAAAAAGTCCACGACCTTGCATCGTCCGGCTTTTTGAATGTTGCCCAACGCTTTTTCTTCGATGGTCGTGAGCCCGCCGCGAATGTTGCCCTCGGTCGGTTGCGAGCCGAGCAGATCAACGCCTTGCGACGCGATCAGATTTTGATAATCGTCGAACGCGGCTTTGAATTGCGCGGCGATCGTTTTGTTCGCGCACAAATCCATCACCAGGTCTTCGCCGCCCGTCACTTCGGTTGTTTCGCCAAAGATCAACGTCGCGCCCGCGTCCGCGAGTCGTTCGAACGCGCGCCCGATGGTCGGATTCGACGCGAGTCCCGAAGTCGTATCCGATTCGCCGCACTTGGTTGACAGCGTAAGTTGTTTCACCGTGAACGGTTCGCGTTTCAACTCGGTCGCGTAATGCACAAACTCTTTCGCTTTGCGCGACGCGGCTTGAATCGTTTTGTGATCGCCGGATCGCTCAATCGAAAACCCCGCGACTGGTTTCCCGGTTTTTTCGATTTCCTTGACGATGCGGTTCGTCCAATTCGGTTCGATGCCGATCACAATCGCGGCGGCGCAGTTGGGATTGCGACCCTGCCCGGCGAGTGTGCGAAACGTCAGATCCAGATCGTCGCCAAATTGCAAACGCCCGTACGGATGCGGCAGTGCCATTGTGCCGCGAATGTTGTGCGCGACCGCTTCCGCCGCCGCGTTCGAAAGATCATCCACCGGAATAATCAGCACATAGTTGCGCGCGCCGAATCGTCCATCGGGACGGCGATAGCCGGTGAATTTCAAATCCTGGGGGCGCACGAATGATTTGCGCGCGGAAATTTTCTTGATGCTCATTTCGTCCACCTCAACGTTTTGAGATTGTGCGTGTGAACGTGCGCGCCGCGTTTTGCGGATTGCGCCGCCGCGCCGATCACGCGACCGTACTCGATCACTTGCTTGCCTTTTGCAAGATCGCGCATCGCGACCTTGTGTCCGAGCGGAACCGCGCCAATCAATTTTACGTTCGCGACGAATTTGCCTTCGAGCGTTACCGCGCCGACCGATTCGCCTTTCTTCAAATCGCGCACAGCGACGCCGACATCATCGGTCGGTGCGTGCAAAAGAATTGCGTGAGCCATTTTGCCTCCTGGGAATTTAGGATTTCAGATTTCAGATTGCAGATTGGATTCGACGCTTTAGCGGCTTGCTTGTCCGGGCGAACCACCGCGTAAACGCTCGACTCCATCACGCGCGGAAAATTTTCCATTCGACGCGACGCGCGCAGGGTTCGCCTTCGCGCAAAATTGTGCCGTCGAACAATTCGAACGCGGCGCGCGAGTTTGGGTCGGCATACAACCACATTTCGAGATCATCGTCGAGCGAGCCGGTTTTGCCGGTGATGGTCCGAGCGGCGCATCCACCAAAATTTTTGCGCGACCTTGCACCGAGCGATTTGATTGCACATCCCACCACTCGCCCGGCGGTAAAACGATTTCGCGTTGCGTCTGTCCTGGTTCGATCACCGGCGCGACGTACAGCGCGTCGCCGATCATCCACGCGTCTTCGATTGCGAACAGTTCCGCGCAATCGTTCCAGATCAGCGCGGGATGCCGGATGATCGGCGTGCCGTCGCGCGTCGCGCGTTGCGCCAGCGAATAAAAGTACGGAAAAAGTTTGACGTGCTCTTCGGACAGCGCGCGATAAATCGCGATCGTCTCGTCGTCGAATTTCCACGGTTCGCGATTGCGTCCGATCGGTCCGCCGTGCGCGCGCATCAACGGTGAATAACATCCGACTTCTGCCCAACGCAAGTACAACTCTTTCGTCGTGATCGGCGCGAACCAATCGTACCAACCGCCGACATCCGTACCAACCGCCGACATCCGAACCGTGCACAGGAAATCCACAGATCGACGCGTTGATCATCGCGCGCACGGCGGCGGGCAAACCGTCGCCATCGTCCCAGTCCGTGTCCTGGTCGCCGGGCCACTGCGCCGCGACAAAGCGTTGCGATCCCGCGTACCCCGCGCGCGGATAGAGCAAGTGATCATCTCCCAGCACACTGCGCGCCGCGCGTTGCATCGCGTCGCAATAAATCACCGGGTACGCGTTTCGCATCGCCACACCGGATTGACCGTTATAAAAAATCGCGTCGGGCGGAATGGATTCCGCGTAGTCAGTCATCACCGCGTGGATGCCGCGCGCGTGAAAAGTTTGCGCGACAATTTTTTGATGCCACGCGGACGCGCGCGGGTTGGTGTAATCAATCACGGTTGCAATGCCATGAAAAATTCTTTGCTGATACGGCAAGCCCAAACGATTGCGAATAAAATAGCCGTGGCGAATTCCTGCGCGATGCGTCGCCGCGGTCGCGATCAGATCGTCAATGTTGCGCCACCAAGTTTTTGAAAATTCGTACGAGCCGCGCACCTCTTGCCAATGTTCGATCCCGACTTGCGCGAGTGGAATTTTGAGTTCGCGAAATTTGCGAATGTCGGTTCGCACATCATCCTCGACGACCGCGCCGGTATTTGTTTTCCAGGGCAAAAAAACCCAGGGCGGCGGCGTCTCGCTTCGCCCGGTGAGCGCGGTGTACTGTTGAATCGCGTCGAGCGGTGTTGGTCCGGCGTAGAGAAAGAGATCGAGATGATTGTCGAGGACGGTAATGCGTGATGCGCGCGGAGCGTGCGTGATACGTGATGAAGAAAACCAGGACGGTCGGTACGTGTTCCAGAACAAACCCGCGCTCGCGCCTTGCTCACGCGCGATGAGCGCGAATGGAACCGGGAAGCCAGTGCATTGTTCACCGTTTGGAAACGATCCGCGCGCGCCGAACCATTTTTTCGCGAGCGGATACAACCAGGGCACGCGTTGTTTCATCCACGCGTAACCGACGCCACCCTCTTCGACGAAAAAATACGTCTCTTCGCCGCGCTGATCAATTTTGTTGAAACGTTGACCAAGACCCAGGATGTGCGCGTCGTCGGTGAGATCGAACGCGAGGGAGGCGTGAGGCGTGAAGCGTGAGGAGTGCTGAAATTCGATTCGCAAAATATCGTTGGCGTAAAATGAAAAACGTAAAGCGGCATCGCGAAACGGGATGCGTAATTCGTGATCACCGGGTTCGATCTTTGTAACACGATTGAGCGGCGAACTCCACGCGCGCCATTTCGTTTTCATCGTATTGCCGGTGTACAAAATCGGGAGCGCGATAATTTGTTGCAAAAGCAAATCGCGCGTCAATCCGTTCGGCGGAACGTCGAGCAGAACATCGCCGCGCGCATTGATGACGCGAAACGCGAACGGATCGCGCGCGATTTCGACGCGCAGTTGATCGGTGCTGATCGTCGCATGCGCGTCACCTATCGTAATGCTGGGTTTGATCTGCGCGGGTTCGCGAATCACGAGTGGCGGCGGATCAAGCGCGTCCGCGTGCCGCGCCGGTTCGAGCCGCCACGCGGCAATGAGCGCGATGAGCGCGAGCGCGGCTAGCGCGATCACAACAACTTCGATTCCAGCAAATCCGCGCGCTTGCCAAATCCAACCCTCGTTCGCATTTGCCATCAACATTCGCGCAAACTGTGCGAGCGTCCAAATCAGTGCAAGCGTTGAGACCGTCGCTTGGAGAAATGCTCCAATCACCGGCAGAACGCGCAAGACAAATGCGAGCGCGCGCAACGCGAAAACAAAAATCGTGATCAACATTGCCGAAATAAAAACGGTAGGCGCGAGTTGCATCACGAGATCAAGCGCGACATCGTAATTTGTCGTGAGCGCGATACAGATCATCCCCAAAGTCGCGGCAACCACGATGACGCTCATCATCGCAACGACGATCATTTTGCGCGCGATCAATCCGTAATTTGGAAACCGAATCAGCGCGTCGGTGAGACGACTATGCAAGATCGCCGCGAGAAGCGAGACGATGATCCACGCGGGGATAAATCGCAACGCGCGCACGACCGGCTCGTCACGCGGCGACATCGGCACAAGTGCAAGCACGAGGAACGCGAGAAGCAAGCCGGTTAGCACGTCGAGCGCGAGCACCGCCCAGTAACGCGCACCAGGTTGCGCGCCCCACAACACCGCGCGCAAATTCATCTCGCGCTCGAACGGCGAGAAATGTTGAAAGTGGATCAGCGCGGTTTGGAACGCGCAGATGATGAAGAAAAGTACAAATATATTCATTCAAAAAATCTATAGAACGCGGTTGAACGCGGAAAATATAATTGTCCGCGTTCGTCCGCGTTCATCCGCGTCCAATTTTATTTCACCGTCATCGGCACATTTAGCGCGCGCGCGAACATTTCCAATTCGGAAATAATTTCGCCATACGCCATCACGAGATGATGTTCCCAGCCGTTCGACAAAATTTCATCGAGGAACACGCTGGCATCGCGATCGAATTTTACGCGCGCGAGCGTGCCGCGCACGATCATTTCAGTTTCGAGCGCGGTCGCGGTCGTCGCCAACATTCGCAAGTTACGCCCGTCATCGCCCAAGCGCAACAATGTAACGCGACCTGGTTTCAGCGCGAACCCGGCGGTAACGCCCTTGCCGCCGGCGAAATGCGAGAACAAGTGCGTTTTCTGTTTTGGATCCGCGAGTCCGACCGCGCCGCAACCGCCGTGCCACAGCACGCCGGTATTCGTGTCGCGATCCACCGAAATAAAATCGGTGAGGAACGGATGAATCCCGGTCAACCGTCGCGCGATCAGCGTCGTGAGCGTCCCCATAATGTCGCCTTCGCAACCGGTGTAAATGCCGCGATCATTCAAAATCGAAACGACGCCGCATCCCGCAATGCCATACGCCTCAACAAGATCGCCCCAGCATTTGAGTGTCAGTGCATCGAATTTATTTTCGCGCGCGAACTCGGTGAGCGCGATCACGAGCGCGGCGAACAAATCACCTTGCCGCGCGCTGATCTCGACCACGTCATCGAATCGCTTGAGCAGATCGGCGGACGCGGCGCGCGCGCGATCTTGCGCGACCGCTTGCGCGCGCGCGACGAGAATTTGCAAACCGACATCCACGATCTCAACACCAATCGCGCGACGAAGCGCGAGTTTATCCACCGCGAGATCGTCAAAACCGGGCGCGTGTCCGCCGATGAACGCGATGCGAAGCGATTTCAAATCGCGCACAATTCCGGCGACGCGCGCCAAGCGCGCGATGTGATCGCGCGCGCCGACATCATCGTGCGCGGTATAAAGCGTTTGCGGACGATGCCCCAGTTTGTAGAGATTGCTCGCGTTGACATTCACACCGACCAGCGAATTCAAACGCAATTTACCGGTTTGCTCTTGCGGCTCGTGCCACGCCCACAACAGCAACGGAATGTGCGCGAACGCTTGCGCGAATTGCATCGCGAGTCCGCCGAGCGCGAACGTGCCGCTGATGATCACGAGCGCGTCAACATTTTGCGCGCGCAATTCCGCAATCGCCGCATCTGCATTGGACGTTTCGATCACAAGTTTTTCAATCGCGCATAATTCGACATTGGCAATTTCGCGCAACGATGCGCGCGCTTGCGCGTACCATTGCTCCGCAAGTTGCGCCTCAAACGTCAGCCGCGCGAGACAGACGACGCCGAGTTTGGTGGGGGAAGGATTGATAAAGCTCATTACATTTCCTTGAATTTCAAATTTAAGATGTCAGATTTCAGATTATTCTATTGTTCTCAATCTGAAATCTGAAATCTGAAATCTGAAATCTAAAATTATTCGTACGGTGTCGCGTCCCAACTGTCCGCGAACATTTTCAAACCCTTCGCTGTGTACGGATGATCGAACGCGTCTTTATACACGTCGAACCCGGCAGTTACAATGTCCGCGCCCGCGATCCCGGCTTCGACGATCTGGCGCGCGTTGCGAATCGCGGCAACCAGCACCTGGGTTTTGAAATCGTAATTGCGATAGATGCGCGTGATCTCGCCGACGAGATGCGACACTTCTTCGCCGTTCGCTTCCTTCCAACCGACAAACACCGAGCAATATTGCGCGCCGAGCCGCGCGGCTTGGAGCGCTTGCGCCGCGGAAAAAACAAGCGTGAGATTCACCGGAATTTTACGTTCGCTCAAACACCACAACGCTTTGAACCCGGCTTCGGTCGCGGGAAGTTTGATCACAAAATTTTTCGACATTGCCGCGAGCCGCGCGCCTTCTTCGATCATCGCGTCCACGTGTGTGTGATGCGGATTCACTTCGACCGAAAGCGTCTTGTCCGTGCCTTCGATCATTCGCGCGATTTCATCGATCACGACGAGAAACGGTTTGCCGCTGTTGCGAACGTGGCGCGGATTGCTCGTGATGCCATCAATGTTCCACATTTCCAACGCGATTTTGATTTCATCCGTTTTCGCGCTGTCGAGAAAAAATTTCATTTCATTATCTCCTTGTGTGCGGATTGCGCGGACAAAATTTCCGTCACGCGAATTCCAAAAATTCCCAGACCCAGCGCAACGCCGGCGGTGATCGCAAACATCGGTTGTAAACCAATCACATCCGCGAGCGCGCCGCTGATCGCGGGACCACTAAACATCCCAATCGCGTAAATCGCTTGATGCAAACCCATCGCGATCGTGCGCTCGGAATCGCGAACGTGGACGATGCTCATTCCCATCAACACCGGGTAACCAATCCCCATTCCCAACCCGGTAAAAATCGGCGCGATGAACAAAATCGTTAACGATGGCGCGCACGCGGCAATTGCAATGCCCAGCGCGAGCAAAACAAAACTGATGTAAATCCATTGATGCGCGGTGATTGCCAAGCGCCGCCACGCGGTCAGAAAACTTCCCAGCATTGCCAGAGTGATGTGCGTCGTGATCAGCGCGCTTTGCGAAACACTCGTCGCACCAAGTTGTTTCGCGAGCACGGTAAAAAATCCAAACGCGCTCGTCCACAACGCATATTGTCCAATCGCGCTGAGCAATGACGGCGCTAACACATCGCGGCGTAGCAAGATTCGGAAAATAGTTTGAACATTCGGCGCAAGCGCGGGGCGACGCGTTTCATTGATCGGCAATAGGATCAGTGCCGAAAGCAGACCCAAGCCGGTCGCGATAAAAAATGGAAGCGCATAGCCGCCGATTTCGGTGAGCCAACCGGCGGTCGCGGTTGAAATGATTCGTCCTAACGAGTTAAAGATCATCAGCAACGAACTCGCGCGCACGGCTTCTTCCGGCGGAAAGAGCGCACTGAACGCGACAACGATCACAACCCACGCGCCGGCGGATGCGCCGGTGATCGCGCGCCCCAACGCCAACATACCGGCGTCATTCCCGACTGCCATCATCCACGCGCCGATACCGGAGAGCGCGAGACCGACGATTATAAACGGTTTGCGCGCGCCGCTCCAATCCGATGCGATGCCCAACGGAATTCGCACCAGTGCTTGCAACAAACCGTACATCGAGAGAATAAATCCGACCGCGGATAAATCGCCGACCTTGCTTTGCGCGTACGTCGGCAACGTCGGTAAGTAAATGTACTGTCCCGCCCAAAAAAATAAAACGGCGATCAAAAAAAGAGTGATCGTTGCGCGACGATTGGAAACTCCGTCCGTCGAAGATTGTGCCATAATTATTTCGCTGAAAAAATTCCGCCGCCGACCGGCGGATACACATCCACGCGATCTTCGTCGTGCACGATTGCGTTTTCGATTTCGACCGCGACGCCGTCAAGCGCGGCAATCGCGATTTCCGCGCGCGGCACGCCGAGTTGATCGAGCAACGCGCGCAACGCGATTGGCTCGCGCAAGTGAATTTCGATCTGCGCGCGTTTTTGCGAATCGTACCAACTCAATTGTCCCCCGAGGTGAAGATGCATCACATACCTTTTGGACAAACAACCGCGTCAACGCTCGACTCCAGTGTTCACGTTCTACATCACGCGCCAATCAAATCGGCAACCCACTCGATGCCCAGGTCGCGCAATTTTGCGCGCGTCGGCGCGCCCGCGCGCGTCCATCCTTTTTGTTCGTAGAGTTCGAGGATCGCGTTTTCAAATTCCGGTTTTGAAATTGCGACGCCCTGCAACGCGCCATTTTCGAGCGGCTGAAATAATCGTTCCGGCAAGGTGTCATCCGCGCGCGTGAATCCTTCGCGCGTGTTGAACGCGCGCGCCAGGGTTGTCGCGCGTTCGCCAATTTGCAAAATGTCCGCGAGCGTTACATCCCAGCCCGTCGCCGCGCGCACGGCGGTTACGATTTCATCCACCTGAATAAACGAACGCGGCGCGGGACCAAAAAAACACACGCCCAAAACTTTTTCCGCGCTCGTCCAATTTTCGAGAATCGTGTAATTGCGAACTTTGCGCGCGCTCAACTCGCGCGCGGGGATCGCTTCGATACCGAGCGGTTGCGCGCCTTTGAAACTGATCGAATCGGGATTCGCGACCATCGGATCGTGCGGCGCGGTGAGATGATCCGCGCCCGCGTCGTTGATCGCGTAACCCAGCCCGACTGCGACCTTGCCGCGCGGATCATGCATCGGCAATTCCTGTCCTTTCACCTGCATCGCGAAAAATCGCGCGTCGCCGCCGATACGCTCCGCCGCGCGGCGCGTGCCGTCCGCGAGCAAATCACCGATGCCGCGCCGATGCGCGATCATTTCGACGAGCGCGAGCATCGCGTCCACATTTCCAAAACGCAATTCGATTCCGCCGGTTTCATGGGTTGTGATGAGATTGTGTTCGAAACATTCCATCGCAAATGCAATCGTCGCGCCGGTCGAAATGCCATCGAGTCCGTACCGATTGCACAACTCGTTTGCTTTCGCGATGGCTTGCAAATCGCCAATCCCGCAATTCGGTCCGAGACCGTCAAGCGTTTCGTATTCGGGTCCGCCGTACGCGTCGCTCACTTGATAGCGATCATTCACGCCGACTTCGCGTTTGCATCGCACCGCGCACGCGTAACAACTACGCCGCGCGGTCAGCAATTCTTTTTCGTACGCTTCCCATTTCACCTTGTCCACATGTTCAAACGCGCCTTGTCGAAAATTCCGCGTCGGCAAAATTCCGGCGGCGTTGAGCGCGCCGACCAAACCGGGCGTGCCCTTGTCTTGCAAATCCCAGGATTGCGGATGCGCTTTGACTTTTTTCGCGAGCGCGCGACCGAGTTCTTCAATCGGTCGCGGATCGTGCGCGAAATCGCGATAGCGCGTCGTGCCGCGCACCGCGACCGCGCGCAAATTTTTCGATCCCATTACCGCGCCCATTCCGTTGCGTCCGTTGAAATGGCGCAAGTCGTTCGTCAGTGAAGCATAGCGCACCAGGTTTTCGCCGGCGATGCCGATTTGCAAAACGCGGATCAGTTTGTCGTTGTGATCGGCGCGAATTTTATTTTGCACAAATTCTGGTTCCTGCCCCCACAAATCGCGCGCGTCGCGAATTTCGACCTGGTCGTTGTGAATCCATAAATAAACCGGGTGCGCCGCGCGCCCGGTCAACACAATCGCTTCCCAGCCCGCCATTTTCAATTCGGGTCCCCAAAATCCGCCGGCTTCGGATTCGCCAAAGCCGCGCGTGAGCGGCGAGCGCGCAATCGCGTTGAAGCGCGTCGCGGTCGAGAATGGCGCGCCGGTGAGCAAGCCGTTCGCGAGAATCAAAATGTTTTCGGGATCGAGCGGCTCAACATGCGGCGCGAGTTCGCGCAATAAAATGTTCGCGGCGAGCGCTTTGCCGCCCGGATACACGCGATAAAAATTTTCGTCGAACGTTTCGACGCGCGTCGTTTGCGTTGTGAGATCAACGCGTAAAATTTTCCCGGATGTGCCGTATTTCATAACTCTCCTTTTGGGGGCATCAAAGGGCGTCTAAGGGCGTCAAAGGTTGTAGGAGGACGGGTAAAATTGAATCGCGTCAGTTGACATTGACCATCACATGCTTGCAATTTTCGGAATCCGTCCATGTCTCGCCGCGCGCGTTGATCGCGCGCGTTTCGCCGGGCGGCAAAATAAATTCAAGCGCGCGATACGGCAAAATAAAACTGCCGTGCGCGTGCGCGCGCAACGTAATCGCATCGCGCGCGCCGCTCGCTTCGAGTTCGACGCGCGCAAATTCGCCGCGCTGATAGTTGAGCGTGATGCCATCGTCTTCGATCAATGTGAACGCGCCGCGTCCTTCGATTGGATGCGGAAACACAAACACCTGGCGCAAATCGTCCGGCTGTTCACCGACATAACGCATCGCTTTGCCCATCGGAATCATTCCGCCCGCGCGCACGAAAAGCGGAATATGATCGAGCGGCGCGTCAACCGTGATGGTTTCGCCGCCGCGATAATGCGCGCCCGACCAAAAATCGAACCAACCCTCACCCTGCCCCTCTCCCTTGAAGGGAGAGGGAAGATAAATGGTGCGCGTGTGCGCGCCTTGTTCAAACACAGACGCGACGAGCAGATTCGGTCCGAGCATAAAATCGAACGACTCGGTCGCGCAACGCGGATCGCGCGGAAATTCGTACACCAGCGGGCGGATAATCGGATGCCCGGTGTGCGCGGCTTCAAAATAGAGCGAATACAAATACGGCATCAACCGATAACGGAACTCGAACGTTGTGCGAATAATCGGCAAGACCTCAGGATACATCCACGGCTCATTCACACTCCCATCAACATGCCACGAGTTCATCGCAAAGCGCGGATGCAGAATCGCGTTTTGAATCCAGCGCACAAATAGTTCGGGCGATGGTTTGACGCCGGTGAATCCGCCGACATCGTGTCCGGTCATTGCCATTCCCGAAAGCGACGCGCCGAGTCCCATCGGGATATTGTATTGCAACGTTTCCCAGGACGACAGATTATCGCCCGACCAGGTTTGCGCGTAACGTTGAATTCCAGGACAGCCCGAACGCGTCAACAGATACAAACGATCGTTCGGGTGAAACTCGCGTTGCGCTTCAAACGAGGCGCGCGCCATCAAGAGTGCGTGCAATGGACGCGCCAAACTCATCGGCAACGTTTCGCCAAATCCATCGCAACGCGCGTCGTCGTCCCAGATTTCGTATTCGTTGTTATCGTTCCACACGCCGAGAATATCGTACTCGAGCAATTGCTGGCGCACATTTTGTTTCCACCAATCAAAAGTTTTTGGATTGGTAAAGTCGAGGTACGATGCGTCGCCGCCCCAGAACATGCTAATTTGCGGCGCATCGCTCTCCGCTGATTTTACAAAACCATCGAACTGCGCGACCTCTTTGTAACGCGGATGCGTCGTGAGCATCGCGGGTTTGATGTTCGCGGCAAGTTTGATGCCGGCGTGCGCGAAATTCTCAACCATCGCGTTGGGGTCGGGAAAGCGATTGCGATTCCAGGTGAAGACGTTGCGTTTGTTGTTCGCGTCGGTCGTGTAACCAGATGCAAGGTGAAACACATCGCACGGAATCTGATGCTGGTCGCACAGCGCGACAAATTTTTTGAGTTGCTCTTGCGCGTCGGGCGCATCGAAATAGGTCATCGTCGTACCGAGAAAACCCAATGACCAGCGCGGCGGCAACGCCATTCGACCGGTCAGCGCGGAAAATTTTTCGACGACCTCGACGATGCTCGGTCCGTAAATCAAGTAATAATCCAGGTCGCCATCTTCGACCTGGTAATAACGATACGGCGGAAAATAATTATCAATCTCGCCGCCCATTTCAAATGTGCTCGAGGCAAGGTTATCGTAAAAAAGACCGTACGCGATTTGGGTTTCGGGATTGAACGTGATATAGAACGACCAATGTTTGTAGAGCGCATCGCCGGTGCGCGCGCTGTAACCCAACGCATCGAGGTTTAACATTCGCATCCGGCGTTTCGATTTGTCGAGTTCGCCGGCGCGTTCGCCAAAGCCGTAATAGTGTTCGTCGGTGCGATGCTCCATGTAATGCCAAATCGCTTTGCCCACGCGGTCATACGCGTACGCGCGACCGCGCGCATCGGACGCAAAAAATTTTCCGTCGCGCGTCGCCCAGCGAATCGCGCAATCACTCAATCCCAGGTTCAGTTCGAGTTGTTGGGTACGGATTTGCACAACGTCATCGCGCGTTTGCGTTTCGAACGCGGGAAGCGGAAAGGGCGAGAGGTCATCACGCGCGCGACCTTCGCGCGGGACATCGCCATCTTTGCCGACGACCGACCAGGTGCGCTTCAAACGCGGCTTGCCATCGGGAAACATTGTAACGCGAATCAAATCATCCGCGAGAACATGGATTTGAAAATTTTCGCCGCGCGCGCCGGTAAAGCGGAGCGGAGAATTGCTCGGCTTGAAATTTTTGAGAATCGTCAGCCGCATTTTATTTCATCCCGGTTGTTGCGATGCCGGACGTGATGTACTTTTCCAACAACGCAAAGACAATCGTGATTGGCAACAAGGTCAACACGGTCATCGCGAGAATGTAATTCCATTGTTGATTCAGTTCGCCTTGAAATGCGTTCAAGCCGACTTGAAGCGTGAACAATTCCGATTGGCTAACGACGATGAGGGGCCACAAAAAATCGTTCCAGCGCCACATCACCGAAAAAATCGCGAGCACCGCGAGCGCGGGACCGGTGAGCGGCAAAATGATTTGCGAATAGATGCGCCACTCGCTCGCGCCGTCAATGCGCGCGGATTGAATCAGATCGTCGGGAATCGTGAGCATGTATTGGCGCAAAAGAAAAACGCCGGTCGGCGTCGCCGCGCCGGGAATGATCAAGCCCCACAAATTATTCGTCCAGCCAACTTTGGCGATGACGAGAAACGCGGGAATCATAATCACCGACACCGGCACCATCAACGTACTGATGATGATGAGCAGAATCGCGTCGCGTCCGCGAAATTCGTACTTGCTCAACGCATAAGCCGCCATACTGTTGATGAGCAAAGTAACGAGCGTCGCGACCACGGTAACGATCACGGAATTTTGGAGATAGGTGAGGAACGGAAATTTTTCGACCGCGCCAACGTAATTGTCCCACTCGAAATAAATCGCGCGCACCGGCGTTCGCTGTTCGATGCGGATGTCAATCGGTTCTTCTTTCGGCGCGGCAGGGTCAATCATACGCGCGCCGATGCCGATCTGCGAAATTTGGGCGAGCCGACGCGTTGTGCCGTCCGGCAATTTCACATCGTACAGATCGAGCGGTTTGTTGTAACCCTCGACAACGACCGATTCCTGTTTGTACGGCAGAAACGTCGGCGGAAATTCGTACAAGCCGGCAAGTGGTTTGAACGACGACATCACCAACCACACCACGGGACCAAACATCACTAGCGCGCCCGTGAGCAAATACGCGTATGTAATCACATCCGCGATGTCAAAACGTTTACCGCCGCGTCGACGCGTGAGGAAATTTATAATACCAGGTCGGTTTGCACTATTCATCGTTTCCCTCATCCTTGATCCTTCACACAGCTTCTTGCCGTCGTTGCATCAGCAATTGTCCAATCGTCAAAAGCAAAAGAACAATCGCGAGCACGAGCGATGCCGCCGCCGCCATTCCGTAATTGCGAAATTCAAATGCGGTGCGATAAATGTATTGCACGATGTACATCGTCGCCGTGCCGGGTCCGCCGTGCGTCAACACAAAAACCTGGTCGAACACTTGCACCGCGCGTATGAGCGCGAGCACCAGGACGACCGTCATCGTCGGCATCAACAACGGCATCGTTACGTTCCAGAACGTCCGCCATTTGTTCGCGCCGTCCATTGACGCGGCTTCGTACATTTCTTTCGGAATGGATTGGAGACCGGCGAGCAGAATCAGCGTGAAAAATCCCATCTGCGCCCAAATGCTGATCGCGATCACCCAGAACTGCGCCCAGCGCGCATCGAGAAGCCAGGGCACTTTGGTCAGCCCGAGTGAAACCAGGAACGCGTTGAGCACACCGTTTTGAAATTGCAAAATCCATTTCCAGATCAACGCGACGACGACCGGCGAAAGTAGAACCGGGTAAAAAAACATCGCGCGGAAAAAACCGCGTCCGTGAATTTCGCGATTGAGCGCGAGCGCGGTGAGAAGCGAAAATAAAATCATAAAGCCGACCTGGAAAACGACAAAGCCGGTCGTGTTCCACGCGCCGCGCCAGAATAAATCTTCGGAACAGGTGTTGGGGCGCGTGAAATCCTGGCACGCGAAGATTTTTTCAAAGTTCGCCGTCCCAACCACCGCGCGATTTTCAAGCAGAATCGAATCGCCGCCGGTGAAGCCGTAATAAAAATTCAAGAGCATCGGAATCAAAATAAAAATTCCGAAAATCAACAGATTGGGCAGGACGAAAAAATACGCCATCCGTTTGTACCCAATCAATTTTTGGAGCGGCGCGAGAACGTAATCAAGTAAAGCCAAAGTCCAGAGAAAGGGCTGGAGGAAAATATCGCCGGAGAACCAGAATCGCGTGGATCGCATAACACGCCTCCATCGGAGAATCGAGCCGGGCTAGCGAATCGCTAGCCCGGCAGGTATGATCTGTCATTGCGAGCGTAGCGAAGCACTCCCCGCGCAACAATTCCGGCTCACGATGTTGGGGATTGCTTCGTCGTAAAAAACGCTCCGCGCAATGACGCGTTATTTCTTGATCGCCGCCGCGGCTTCATCCATTTTTTGTTGGATGCGCTTGATCGCTTCGTCGAGCGTCAACTCGCCGGTGATGACCTGGCTCAACCGATCGCGCATTTCCGGGTTGAGCGTTTGACCGAGCGCGTTGAATTGCAGATAGTACGATTCGGGCGTGAGTTTGCCAACTTCTTTAAGGAAGACGTTCATCTGCTTGTTGCTACTCGCGTACGTCACGCCTTTCTTCGACAAACTCAACGAGCCCGGCAGGAACAATGATTTCGCGGAGAACTCGGCGAGCACATCATCGCTCGTGAGATACTCGACCAGCTTCGCAACTTCTTTCGGATTCTTGCTGGCTTTGAACGTAACGAGCGCGGCGCCGCCGGGCATACCGGTCGAACCACAATCGCCGTACGGATTCGGGACGACATCCCAATTGAATTTGTTGCCGATCAACTTGTCGAACTGTCCCACTTGCCAGTTGCCGGAAAAGTAGAACACGAGTTGACCGTTCACGAAAAAGTCATTGCCTGCGGCATAACCGCCGCCACCACCCGCCCACACTTCTAGCGGCGTAATTTTATCCTTGTGCCAACCGACGAGCATATTCGCGGCATTGCGGAAACCAGGTGTGTCAATCGTGAATTTCGTTTCAGTCAACCCGGTCACATACGTCGCGCACATTCCGAGCGTCGGTCCCCAGAAACGATGCGCGCTCCGATCGATCGCGACCGCGTAAGGTGTCTTGGTTGCGGTCGCAACTTTTTTCGCGGCGTCCACCCATTCTTGCCAGGTTACTTTTTCTTTTGTATCGCTCGGCACCGGCACACCGGCTTGCGTAAAGAGTGTGCGATTGACGAACGGACCACTCACGGTAAACTGGGTCGGGTATCCGTACAACCCGGTTTTGTCATCGGCTTTGCGAAGCGCGCCGAGAAACGCGGGCGACCAATTCGCTTCCCAGGTCGCGGCATTGCTCAAGTGCGGACGCAAATCGAGGTAGAAACCCTGGAACTGCGCGAGGTTGGTTACGCGCGCGAGATCGGGCGGCGTCCCGGCTTCGACTTGCGGTTGCAAAATTTTTCCGAGGTCAGCATACGCAACCGTGTCCATTTTGACTTTGATGTTTGGATTCGCGGCTTGGAATTTATCCAACAACGCGCGCATCACTTCGCCTTCGTTGCCATCATTGTACCACACGATCCGCAATTCGACGGCTTGCGTGGCAGGCGCGGTTGTCGCCGCGGGTTTGGTTGGCTCAGGCGCTTTGGTCGCGGGCACTGCCGTTGGCGCAGTCGTCGCCGCGGGCTTGGCGGGTTCGGGCGCTTTGGTTGGCGCGGGCACCGGCGTCGCAGTCGGCGCGGGCGCGCACGCGGCGATCATCATCAAGATCGCGAATAGAGAAACCAGCACGAACAACTTGCGATTCATTTTTTCTCCTCCTGAACGAGTAAACATTTTTTCGATTACGCGATTCGCAAAATCGTTTTGCGCGCATCACCTCCTCGATAAAAATTTTTTCGATCAGCCACCGTGACGCGCGAGTCGAACTTTGTATTCGTACCGATCCGCGCGATAAAACGTCGTCGTAAATTCGATGGCGCGCAGACTGCCGTTGAACGTCAAACGCCGCCGCACCAGCAATGGCGCGCGCGGCGCGATTTTCAATTTGCGCGCGAGGTCGGCGTTCGCGATTTGCGCGGCGATGGATTCTTCGGCTTCGTTCAACGCGATGTGAAATTCGTTTTCGACGATTTCGTACAAGGGGATGCGATGCAAATCAAACGTCGCGAGCCGTTCGCCGATTTCGGCAAGCCAATATCCTTGCGCGACGGCAATCGGTTCGCGATCCGCGATTTGCACGCGTTCGATGTAAAATATTTTTTCTGTGGAATCTAACTTGAGGGCGCGCGCAATGTCCGGCGGCGCAGGGCGCATTGCGGCGGTGATGAGTTTGAATTGCGGGGTGATGTTGCGGCTCTGCATTTCTTCGGCAAAACTGGTGAGCCGCAAAAGATGTTCTTCGAGCTTGGCGCGCTTGACGAACGTGCCTTTGCCGGCTTTACGGTAAATCAATCCTTCGCGCGCAAGGTCGTGCACGGCGCGACGCACGGTCGTGCAACTGAGCGCGTAGCGTTGCATCAATTCGTGTTCGGTCGGCAAGGCGTCACCGGGTTGGTAACGCCCTTGCGCGATCTGCTGGCGCAGAGTTTCGGCGAACCAGTGGTACAGGGGCGAGTAACGCGCGGGACTCACGATTCCTCCTCGAACCGTCAAATAGTGCACTATTGCACTATTTGGAGTATACTCGATTTAGCGGGGGATGTCAATGGCGAATTGCAAATTGCGATTTTGTTCGCGATTCAACCCAACCGCTACGGCGAGCAGTCGCTACGTAGTCAACGGACGCCGTTCCGTCCCACGGCTTCTCAAAAGTCAGACAACCGCCGAAGGACAAGCCGCTGTGCTTCGTGGGGATGAGCATCGAAGTAACGACGCGCTTCGGCGAGATTCGTCCGCCCAAGTCGCAACACAAGTCCCACAATCAGATTCTTCATCACGGCCATCGCACGCGGCGCTTGGCCACGTTTCAGGTGACACCAATCCTCCCGCAGGGTTTCGTCGCGTCGATAATGCAAACCATTCTCAATGCCCCAATGACTCCGAATGATCTGCAAGA
>JACRPR010000097.1 GCA_016223105.1 Chloroflexota bacterium
CGTCGCACGGCTTGGCGTTTCCAGATATTCAACGGTGTGCGTTAGCCGCAAGTGGGCGGGATGCGGAGCAGCCTCGAAAATGGAATCCTGCTGAGGCGTTGTAAACTGTCTGAAATCGCGCAGACTCCCACTTGGCGGCTACACGCTGCGTTGGGCGGTATTCACTTGGTTGACTTTTTGAGTGCGTGTTCGATATCCTTTACGCGATGGTAACTGGAGTGACCGTCAAGATCAAAGGGCCATTCCGGTTCGCGCTCTCTGTCACTGAACCATTCTTTGGGTGCATCTTGAAGCGTAGCCAGTACATCCTCCTGAACTTGCCTGTGCCAAGCTAAAACCTCCTGCGGGGAGCGATTTCGCCAACGCTTGTAGATGAGGCGGTTCCCATTCGTCCAATTGAGCCCTTTCTCCTCTACCGGTATGGGTTGTTTCTTGATTTTTCTGACCACATCAGCTTTCCAATGCGTAATATGCGCTAGTGTATCTTTCACGGTCCAAGGGTCTTTGGTCTCGGGTCTAGTTAGCAATGTATTCCAATCCTCATCGGTAAGGTTGTTAACCAGATGATCCAGGCGTTCGAACTCCTGAATAGTGCGCTTGATTACTTCCTTGCGAGTATGACGCATAAAAATGAACCTCCTGCATATTTTAACTCTACTCGAGCTCTGACTGCGTGTACCGCCCAACTCGCGATTGAGCGGAATGTCTGGAAACGCCAAGCCGTGCGACGTGCGAGCGAAGCGAGCATGTCCGCACGGCGTATGTTCGGCGGCGTTGCGAGCGGATGCGAGCAATGTTCGCCCGAACTTACATTCTACGACACTGCAGTGTCGTGAAACACGGTAAAATGGGGGTGCTTCCCGCAATGGCAGTGTCGTGAAACCAATTTTGAATTTCGCGCGGCAACATTGTAACATGAAATCGCCCAACGCGGACACCCAATTTGGTCAAAGTTTCTTAACCTGGGAACCAAAACTATCGCGTATAAATCACGGCTTGTTGATCCTCGTACACCTTTTGCCACTCGCGTTCGCGCGCTAACTGCACGGCGAGCGGCGCGCCGGGTTCGATCAGCACGACGCGCACCGCGGACTGCTCCAACGGCGTGCGCCAATCCGCGCCGCCGCGATACGCTTTCAAAAATACATCCTCGATGAACGCGTCGCCGTACACATCCGCGCGACCGTCAATGAACACGCGTTCCGCTGGATACAATCGCCAAATCAAATAGCCGCCCCAGCCGTATGAATTGTAAAGTGCGCCCGGCAAATTTTCTTTTTGCAAAAAATCCACTGCCGCCGCCGGAAATTTCGCGCGCTCGATATTCGCTTGATTCGCGATGACGATTCCCACGCGCGCGATCACCGCGACGACAATGATCGCAAGCACGAACCAATTGCCAATGACCATTCCCCGCGAAACGCGATTTTGTCGCGCCAACCCATTCGCCCAGCCGCGCGTTTCGATCCAGTGCCACACTTGTTCCGCGAGAATCGGCGCGGCGATGATCGCGAAAATCGGAATGTTGCGCGCGGAGCGCAATCCCGCGTATGCAAAGCCCGCGAGCAAAATCGTTTGCGTCAACGTTACGCGTTTGCCGGAGCGCGCAAGCGCCGCGAGCGTCGCGAGCAACAACCACGCGAACGGTTGAAATTCGATCTGATGAAAATCCGGCGAAAACCATTCGACGATGTACGCCTGCATCGCGCGACTCGTGAGCGTTTCAAATGGATAGATGTACATCGTCGCGCCGTTGGGGTTGAGTGGGACGACCGCGAGGCAGGCGAGGAAAACCAGGGCTAGTTGAATAGTTGGATGGTTGGATAGTTGGATAGTTGGAGGTTTGCGATTGGAAGTTGGAAATTGAAAATTGGAAATTAGATTGCCGAAGAGATAGACCGCGATGATGACGAGACCGAGCGCATAGCCGCTGTGCAAGTTGACCCAGAGGATCATCAACGGCACGAGAAGCCACACAAGTTTTGCGCGCGCATTTGGACTCGACGCTATAGCGGCTTCTGAATCAGAGAACGACCGCGTAAACGCTTGACTCCAGAGATCGAGGATGTACAAAAAAATACTCGCGAACAATAGCGAGAGCATTTGCGGACGCACGCCCCAGGTCGGCGCGGTCGCGGTTGCGGCGAAGAGCAAAACGAATGTCGCGACAAATGGCTTGCCCGGCATCCGCGCGTACACGAACGCGAATGTGAGCGTGATGATTCCGGCAAACGCGAGGATGAGCGCGGGGAACGAACCGAGCGCGTAAATCGCGTAGATCAAAACTTCCGCGAGCCACTCGTGCATCACCCACGCGCGCCCGGCGTTCGTGTGCGAAAAAATATCCGCGTGCGGAATCGAACGCGTCTCGATAATGGATTGCCCGGCGCGCAGGTGCCACCAAAAATCGGGATCGGAAATTTCGCGCACTGCCATCGCGAAGAGCGCGAGGAAAAAAATCGCGGTGAACAATCGCCGGGTCGTCATCGGAATTTCAGATTTCGGATTTCAGATTTCAGATTGGAGCAAATTTACAATCTGAAATCTGAAATTTGAAATTACACCTTGCGCGCGTAGATCGTAAACAAATCGCCAAAATTTACCGGGATCGCAACGCCGCCCCAGTTCATGCGTTTGATGATCGCGTCGAGCGCGCGATAGAGCAGTTTGCTGTACGGCTCGATGCGCGTGATGAAATAACCGAGTCGCAAAAAGCGTCCTTGCGCGCTCGAACGAATCACTTGAAAGCCGGCTTGCTCCACCATTTTACCGAGCGTGCGCGGCGAAAAATAGTACAAGTGCATTTCCATCAACCAGGGCCAATGTTTGCCCATCACGCGCGCGAACGCGCTTTCGATGTCAATCGTGTGAATCGCAAAAATCCCGCCGGGTTTCACGACGCGATACGCGTTGCGAATCTCCGCCATTGGATCGGTGAGATGTTCGATCACGTCCCACATCGTTACGACATCGAAATAATTTTCCGGAATCGCCGCGTCGGTGAGCGTGCCGGTGATGACATTCAGTCCGCGCGCGCGCGCTTGCTCCGATGCCCAGGTCGAAGGTTCGACACCCCACGCGTCCCAGCCGCGCGCCTGCGCGAGCTCGACCATCACGCCGATATGACAACCGACATCGAGCAATCGGCGCGTGGGTTTGTCCGCGCCGACCAGGTCTTCGAGCGGTTGGAGATTGCGCGAGAAGGTGAGCACGCGACCTTCGCGTTCTTCGACATACGTTTGGTCTTCGACGACGCTGTAACTCTCTTCAACGAGCGCGGCTTGCCAACGTGGATTCGCGTACACCAAATCGCAACGCCGACAGCGCACGATGGGCGGATGAATTCCATATGCCGCGCTCGTGCATCGAAAGTCGTCCGCGTTCGGCGTCATATTTTTCAACGTGCTCGGATACAATAACGCGGCGTCTTTTGCGCCGCACAAATTACACGCGATATCTTCGTTGAGTAATCCGCTCATTGAGTTTGATCCAGTTTGATTTTTTGCGGCGCGGGAATGATTCGCAACGCGATGCGCGCGCGCCGATAAAACAAGCGCAGGACTGTGTAGGTTGCTTTGTAAATTTCCGCGCGCGAAATTTTCGACGCGCCCGCGCGACGATCTTGGTACGTGATCGGCGATTCGCCGACGCGCCAGCCGCGCGCCTGGCAATGGTACAGCATCTCGATCAAAAATGAATAGCCGTTGGAAAAAACCAGGTCGAGGTTGATGGATTCGAGGACGGCGCGGCGGTACGCGCGAAACCCGGCAGTGCAATCGGTCGCTCTCAAACCGAGCGTCGTGCGCGCAAATAAATTCGCGCCCCAACTGATCACGCGCAATTTGAAATCGCGACCTTCCATTCCGCCGCCGGGCGCGTAACGCGAGCCGATCACAACATCGTACCGCTTCGACTC
>JACRPR010000098.1 GCA_016223105.1 Chloroflexota bacterium
GTTTCATCCGACGCAAGGTAAATTGCTCACGCCACGCGAAACCCAGGACGCGCGGCGCGTGAGCGGCGGCATAACGATCGCGATGAGGATGCCGATGCCGATGCCGAACGACACATCGCGCAACACGTCGTCCGGTTCCCAACCGAAACGCGCCCCGGGCAAGCCGCTCAATTCCGCGAGCGTGATGCAAACCAGGATCAGCACAAAGCGAATTAGATTTTCGCCGGGAAGCAAAAGCAAATTGGGCAATTCCGGGTTCGTGCGTAAAAATTGCGCGGTGCGAAACGTTGCCCACGCGATAAAAGTTAATAGCGCGAGCGCGCCGATGATGAAGAGAAGCATTTAGACATCCGAAAGCGGCAGGCAGGGGCGATGAACAGTGACCAGTGAACAGTGAACAGTGAATAGTGAACGTTGCGCCTTCTGCGAGCCGCTTGTAATTTCGAGTGTAATTTGGATTTATTTTTGCGCGCACAGACGCGCGAGTTCGGCGCGCAGTTTTTGCATTTCATCTTCGGCGAATTGGCGCGCGATCATTTCCTGCGTCGCGCGATTCTCAGCGTCGCGCCGCGCGTCCTGGGTTTCGCGTGGCGTGAGCAATTTACCTTGCGTCGGATGAAACAAGCGCTTTGACTATCGCAGACATCTCGCGTCCTTTGTGGCGCGGCTTTAAGCCGCAATAGCGGGCTGAAAGCCCGCGCCACGAATTTCAAAATCTTTTCGCGCGAATCATAGCACACACGGCAACACGCGTC
Source organism: Chloroflexota bacterium (assembly GCA_016223105.1). Taxonomy (GTDB): domain Bacteria; phylum Chloroflexota; class Anaerolineae; order UBA4142; family UBA4142; genus JACRPR01. Next base: position 756 of record JACRPR010000098.1, read on the forward strand.
AAAACCTAAATCGCATTGTCACCCTGAGCCCAGTCACCCTGAGCGAAGCGAAGGGTCTCGCGCGATATGCCGGAGATTCCTCGCTTCGCTCGGAATGACGCTCTCGATTTATTTCGGCGCGACGCCAAATTGAAATTCGATTTCTTCGGTCGTCGTCGGCGCGTGCGCGGTGATGACAATGGTCGCGAACGAAACATCTTTGCCAAAACTCGTTACCGTGTACGAACCCAGGTTTTGCGCGTTGAGCGTTACACGTTGCACGCGCGTCGCCTTGCCCTGCTCGATCACTTGGACGGTGTACTTTTGCGGCAACAGATTATCGGTGCGAATAAAACCTTTCGCATCCGTCGTCGGTGATGTACTCGAAACGCAATAAAATTTTCTTCCCGGCATACGCGCTCAAACTCATTTGCTCCTGCACCCATTGCGCGGGCGCGGTATCATCCGCCGTGCCGGATTTGCCGGTGAATGCGAATCCATAACTCGAACCGTTCGGATTATAGTTTGTGGTATATTTGCCCGGCAATGTGTCCCAGGTTTTGCCGCCGTCGGTGGATGCTTCGATGTACGCGTAATCGTAATCTTTTTCGATGTCGAACCAGGTCCAGAATTGCAGAGTCGCGCGCGTTGCGCCGGTGAGGTCAATCTCGCGCGTGAGCGTCGGGTTCGCCATATCTGCGCGATTCGAGTACCACATCCAACGTCCCTCGTGCGCGTCGAGCGGCAACAATTTTGCGGTCGTCGTGCCGGTGAAATAAATCGTTACATCGCCTTGCGCGGGTTGCAGTGTAAAATAATTCGCGGCGTACTGACTCGTCTTTTGCGTTCGCACATCCGGGTATGCGTTGAGCATCGGCTCGCGTTGAATTCGAAAACCCGGTTCGGTCGTGTACGCGTACCGTTTGTTTTCAAATGACGGCGTGTTCAAATAATTCGCGACCGCCCACTCGGCAAAGAAATCGTCAAAGCGAATTCCGCTCGCGCGTTTATCCAACATCGTTTGCACCGCATAGATGCCTTCGCGCGGCGCGAGGATCACATCGCGAATCGCGTCGCGCCCATAGCGATCGGCGATGAACGCGAAAAAGAGGTACGACGCGGCGTAATGCCGGAGCGACTCGCGCCCGGTCGCCCAGGTATTTAATTGCACGTTGGGATTGCTCGCGAACAAATCTATTTTGCCGTCAGTCGGCAAACCGTTCACCTTGATCGCGAGTTCGCCCAGCCCTTCATCAATCCAACCGCTCTTGTTGCGCGCTTGATGATTGTGAATCAAATGTTGAAACTCGTGCGCGACCACCGAATCGAAGGTTGTGGAACCGAGCGGCGATTGACTCGCTTCGATGTACAAAATGTTGCGCTCGTTGCTGTTCTGCATCAGTGCGCGCGGATGTTGGTCCACACTGCTGAAATAACCGGCGGCGTCTTTGAACCGCGCGAGGAGGATATGCAATCGCGCATCGCCGTCCAATCCTGGGTTGAGCGCGCCAAAGTACGCTTCGTTGTTCGGATAAATTTTTGAATCGAAGGTCGCCGCGGAACGTTGCAACGCGGCGGCATCGAACGTCGCGCCATCTTCAATCCAAAAATACGCGCGCGTCGAAATCGCTTGCAAGGTCGCGTTCATCGTGCGATATTTGCCGGTCGCCATATCTTCGGAAACGAAAAATGGTTCGCGCTCGCCGACGCGCCGGACACGCGCGGTGCGCGTCGGCGCGGTGAGCGGCAACGCGACATTCTTTTTGAGACGCGGGACGATCTGATACAAATCGCGCGTGGGGATGAACGTTTGCGCGAGCGCGGTCGCGGTGTCGGTCGGCGCGCTGGCGAGCGGCGTGCGCGTCGGCACAAGCACTGTGGGCGCGCTCGTGCGCGCGGGCAACGTCGGCGCAATCGTCGGCACAAAAACCGGCGTGAGCCGTTCATCCGCGATAGATGGTCGCGTCGGACGCGCCGCGCTTGTCGCGGTCGGTTGCATCGCGAATGATTGGTACATCAACGCACCCGCGCCGCCGATGACCACAATCAAAATGATGAACAACGCGGTAATCAGTATGAGCAAATTTTTTCGAGTCATTCTTTTTTCCTCATCAAATCGGAGCGCGCTGATTATATCACAATTAAAGCAAAACCCGAAGGGTCTCGGAGACCCTTCGGGTTTGCTCACTCTTTGCGCGGCGCTGATGTTGAATCAAATTCAATGCACAACGCGTCCGCATCATTCGATTCTTCCACAATCGGTTGACACTCGACACGACTGGGTTGATTCAACGCGTGCGCGTTTGGACACGCGATAATGCACAACGTCAACGCACTCACATCACACGCGGTCGCGCATTTCAGCGTGGTCATCTTTTCCTCCGCGCGGCGCGCTTAATGATTGTGCGCCGGTTGCGGCGCGTCGTCTTTCGTCCACGCACCCGCGAGTTCGGCAAGTTGATGCGGTTTGTGAATCAGCACCGGCATGCCTTGGGGACAAATCCAGTATTGCTTGCCCTGGTATTGCAAACTCAAAAGTGGAATCTCCGCGCTCGTGCGACCGCAATGCGCGCATCGTTCGTTTGTTTGACTCATTGCTTCACCTCGTAAAAAAATTTTGTGACCGCTCGCCCACATTGGCACCCTGAGCGAAGCGAAGGGTCTCGCACAATAAACTGGAGATTCTTCGCTTTGCTCAGAATGACATACGGAGCGGTTGCATTATGCCAAAGGTTATCGCTCCGCGCTATGACTTTTATCACACCAACTTTTCGAGACCTTTGGGATCCAGAATTACAATTCTGCCGCCTTCGATTTTGATGAGTTCGCGCGCTTCGAGTTGGCGCAGTGAGCGCCCAATCATTTCGCGCACCGTGCCGAGCCGCGCCGCCATTTCTTGTTGCGTCATCGGCGGCGCGTGTTCGGTCGCGGTTTCGATCAACAATTTCGCGAGCCGCGCGCTGACCTGGCGCAGAGACAAATCTTCGACGAGTCCGACCAAGTGCCGCAAGCGCGCACCAAGATTTTGAATAATCGCGAGCGCGACCGCCGGATGTTGTTGAATCAAATCGAGAATCGCCGCGCGCGGCACAATCCACAATGTCGTCGCCTGTGCCGCGATGACGTTCGCCGGATTCGGTCCACCGTCAAAAACCGCGACTTCGTTGAACGATTCACCGGCGGACATATAGCGCAAAATTTGTTCGCGACCTTCGGGCGAGAGTTTGTAAATTTTGACGCTCCCCTCGCGGACGATGTACAAACCCTGGCACGGCTCGCCTTCGAGAAAAACGAGTTCGTCCTTGTCGCACGCGCGCGCAGTGAACGCGCGCGCTAATTGCTCGACCTGAGTTGGCGTGAGCGATTGAAAGTACGGCAGGGCTTGAATCGCCGCGACTGCCGACAACTCACTTGCCACCGCTCCACCTCTTCCCGAAAATCGGCACGCGCGTGAGCGCGGCGCGCACAACCATTTTCGCGGCGCGTCCGGCATAGATGCGTTCGTGCACGGTTTCGCGCAAAACCCATTGCGCGGTGCCGTCCGCGCGAAAACCGTGTTCGGTTCCAGCCGGCACATAGAGCGTCGTGCCGGGTGTGCCGCACACTTCGCGCCCGTCAATCAAAATCGTGCCTTCGCCTTCCAGCACGTCGAAACATTCGTCAATGTGGTCGTGGCGATGATAGCGCACGACGTTCCCGCGCGCAAAGCAAAGCAAGCGACCGTAAAACGCTTCGCCGTCGAACAAATTGATATTCGTCAATTCGTGCGCGGAAAATTTTTGTTGCTCCCGCGTGTTCGTCAGAAAAAATTTCATCGTGTAACTAAACTCCCCAGAGCGAGCAAACCAAAGCTCGCGATGATAATGCCGGACATTCGATTCACCCACAGCAACGCGCGCGGATTAAAGCGCGCGCGCAACAAGCCAACACCGCCGCTCAACAGCAACCACCACATTGCCGAGCCGATAAACACGCCGGCGACGAGCATCGTCGCGGCGAGATAATCGCCGCGCGTGTTCACGATGCCCAGCCCGGCAAACATCGCGACGAACGCGAGAATCGTGAGCGGATTCGTCAAAGTTAAAAATAGTATCGAGCCGTACGCGCCGACGAGTCCGGTGCTTGCAATTTCTGCCGCGTGTTCCGCCGGGCGCGCGAGAAATGTGCGGACTCCTAGATAACACAAAAACGCGCCGCCGACAAGTTTGAGCATGACCTGTTGCTCAATCAACGCGCTCGAAATAAAGGTCAAACCGAATCCGGCAATCACACCATAAAACGCGTCGGCAGTTGCCGCGCCCAAGCCGGACACGAACCCGGTCGCGCGCCCTTCCGCGAGCGTGCGCCGAATGCACAACACGCCAATCGGTCCGACCGGCGCGGCGACAGAAAATCCCAACAGCAATCCTTGAAAAAATAATTCCATCGCGAACCTGGTAAGGGCGAAGCATTTTTCGCCCAAAGTTCAGGCGAAAAATGCTTCGCGCTTACAATCATCAAACCACGCGTCGTTTGCCGTCTTGGGTAACTCGCGCGCGATAGGATTCGTACGCTTGCGGCAAGTACTTGCGATACAATTCGAGATTCGCATCGCGCGCTTGCGACGCGCGAAAATCGCGCAGACGCGCAAGGTCGAGTTCCGCAGTAATCACCTCTTCGACGTTGTGCGTGCGCGTGCGCGCGAGAAACGTCGTCGTGTCGCGGCGCATGCCGATGGACGCGACGATGTAACTCGGTCCGCAAAAATTCAGCCCGGCAAAATTCGCGATGCCGCACGCCTGAATCCCGTACGCGTAACTCTCTTGCACGCGACTCGCAATGCCGCGCATCGCGAGATGAAATTCGTTCGCGTTTTCTTCCGCCGAAAAGCCGAGCAAAATATCCACGCCGCGCAAAGCCGCGATGCGCGTCGTTTCCCAAAACGAATAATCCATACAGACTGGCATCGCGAGTTTCGCGAACGGCAATGTAAAGATGTTGAGGTCTTCGCCGGGCGTCATCCAAGAAATTTCGCGCGCGGTCGGATGCAATTTCGGTTGCGTGCCAATGAGCGCACCGTCCGCGCCAAAGAGATACGCGGTGTTGAACATCTGCCCGGCAGAATTGAGCGCGATGCCGGTGCCAATCATAATGTACGCGCCAAAGCGTGATGCGAGTTCGCGCCCGGTCGTTTCGAGAATTGATTTAATCGCGGGCGCGAGCGTTTGCAAAATGCGCGGCGCGCTTGATTCGCTCGTCGCCGGTTCTTGCAACGCGCGCTCCAACGTGAAACCTTCTTCGATTAACGCGCGCGCCGATGGCAGTAAACCGAGCAGAGGCAACCACGCGTATTCGGGAAAGACAATCAACGCCGCGCCGCCCTCGACCGCCTGGCGCGCCAACGCGTAACACTTGAGCGCGAATTGCGCGCCGTCGTCCACGAGTTCGCTTTGCATTTGCACTGCCGCCGCGCCGACGCGATCGCGCGTGGGTTGCGACGCACGCGGATACGCGCGCTGCGCGAGCGCGCCGCGAATCGCGGAACCGCGCGCTTTGTACGCGAGCGATGCTTGCACCGTCGTCGTCAGCACAAATTCTTTGAGCGACATTACACCCTGCCTCGATATGTGCTGGGAAACGCGCGCGCGTAAAATCCGTAATTGAAAAAATCGAACACGGAATACGCGTCCAGATTTTTTTGCAACGCGTCGAAATCGAGCGTCGCGCGAATAATTTCTTCGCCGTCCGCGCTCGTCGCTTGCGCGAGAATGCCGGTACGCGCGCGCGTCATTTCGACCGGCGCATAAATCGCGGACTTGCCGCGAAACTCGCCGCCCGCGCAGGATTGTACGCCAAAGACCTGGTTGCCCTGCACATCGCGCCACAGGTCGAGCAAAAAATATTCGTCGTGATAGGTCGGATACGCCGCGGGGTGAATCAACAAATTCGCGTTTTGCAACGCGAGGATGCGCGCGACTTCGGGATGCGCGACATCGGTGCCGACGACGAAACCGACGCGCGCGTCGCCAATGTCCCACACGGATAATTCTTCGCCTTGCGAAAAGCCCCACGCGATTTCGCGCGAGGTGCGATGCGTTTGTTTTTGCGAACCGACGACGCTTCCTTCCGGGGTGAACAGGTACGCGGTATTGTACAATCGCCCCGCATGCATTTCGACGACGGTACCGGGCGCGAGAAAAACGCGCGCGCGTTTCGCGAGCGTGCTAAAAATCTGCAAATAAAAATCGCGCATTCCCGGCGCGGCAGTGCACAGCAATTCGGAGACGGTCGCGAAATTGCCGGCGCGCGCGAGTTCGCCGAGCGCGAGCGATTTTTGTTCCGCGCGCACGACCACACCGAGCAACATCAAGCCGGTGTAATTCGGCAGGACGACGAGTTGTGCGCCGTTCGTCGCGGCGCGCTCGATGGGCGGAGACATGCGCTCGTAAAATTCTTGCGGCGACGCGACGAGGGTGAGCGCGAGTTGGAGGGTGGAGATGTGGAACATTGAAATTTAATCACTCGCGATTTCGCGCTTGCGCTCGATTTCATCCAACGGGTTTTCGTACTGATGCTGTTCGCCCGGTTTGCCGCGCAGTAATTCAATCGCGTGCGGCAACGCGGGTAGAATCACCGCGAGATTTTCGCGCGCGGCTTTGGGACTGCCCGGCAAATTGACGATGAGCGTTTGCCCGCGCATCCCGGCGACCATACGGGTCAACATCGCGTGCGGCGTTTTTTGCAACGACGCGGCGATCATCGCTTGCACGAGCCCGGGCGCGTCGCGTTCGATCACTGCGCGCGTTGCTTCGGGCGTTACATCGCGCGGGGCAAAGCCAGTGCCGCCGGTCGTGAGAATCAATTCGAGTTTCGCGTCGTCGCACCATTTGTAGAGCGCGCGCTTGATCTCCATAAAATCGTCCGGGACGATGTGCATCAAATCCACATCTTCGCCGAAATGTTGTTCAATCATTTCGCGCAGAGCCGGACCCGATTGATCTTCGTACACGCCTTGCGACGCGCGGTCGCTGATGGTGAGGATGCCGATTCGCATACTATTCTTTCGTTTGATATTTGCCAAGAAATTCTTCCGGCGTCAAGCACTCGAACGGAGGGTTTTGTCCAAGCGCCGCCTTGAGGAGTTTACGATTCAATGAAACAAAACAGTCGGCATTGCCGACCATTGCAGTCAAAAACACCAACAAATCCTCGCGCGGAATTTTGGATGCATACTCGCGGACGAGATCCCAGGTCTCATTCAAATCCACATAGCCCACAGCGAAATCGCGCCAGAGGTAAAACAACAATAACCCAGCCCAGTCTTTGTCGCGCACACGCTTGGCGGTTCGCACAAGTTGATCACACATCTCATCCGACAACAATAATATCGTGCGCGCGCGATGTGCCATCAAATAGTCAATCACGCGATTTTCTGCGCTGATGTCGTCGGTAAACCCAATGAGAAAAATATTCGTGTCTAGCAAGACGCGTCGTGGCGGAGTCGCATTTTTGCCAGCCATTCTTCCGTAACCTCACGTTTGATTTCGTCAACGAGCTGGTCAACTTTTTCGCGCGTGCCATATCCGGCTCGACGCAGTGCCGCGCCCAATTCATTGAGCACTTGAATCGCGCTCTTTGTCTCGTCTAATTTTTTCAACACAATCGTGTCGTTTGATAATTCGATGATGAACAAGCGATCCCCTGTGCCCAGGTGACTGGTTTTCAAGACTGCGCTCGGCAGAGTAACTTTGCCGTCTGGATCGAGCGTTACCACACTCGGCGTAAGCATTATCGTTTCCATTGGTCTCACCTCGTCAAACATTATAGCACAACTTGCGCGTGTCCATAACGGTGCATAATTTCCACCACGCGCTCAAGCGGCAAACCTGGTGCGACGCGCCCATCGCGTCCGATCATCGTATCCGATTTGAAGAGCGAGTTAAGCACGGCTTCTTCCGTCGCTTCGACGACCGACCAAAACATATAATTGATGAGATCGCCCTGCTCGATAATTTGTTCCGCCGAGTACGTAAGCGCATCGGCGAAATGTTTTTTGCGGCGCGTCGTGCTGAACGCGATCACAAAATCGCCGCTCGTGTTGCCGGTGTGCGAGCCGGTGCGCGCGAGTCCATTTTGCGCGCGCATCGCGAGTCGCGTCAAGATGCGTTGCGAACACGGCGCGTCGGTCGCGAGAATGACGATGACCGAGCCGCTGTCAATCGCGCGTTCGTCGTTTGTCATTGCGAGCGGTTTTCGCGAAGCAATCTCCATCTTGCTGATCGGGGATTGCTTCGCTCCGCGCGCAATGACAGAACGAATCTCCGGCGGATTTTCGGATTTACGTCGGAGCGGTTTGTAATGTTCGAGCTCGCGTCCGACCGGGACGCCGTCAATCATCAATTGCGGACGCCAACCAAAATTTGTTTGCGCGAGAACGCCAACCGTAAAGCCGCCGAGTTTATCCGGCAATTTGCGCGACGCGGTGCCGATGCCGCCTTTGAAATCGTAGCACGTCATCCCGGTTCCGCCGCCGACCGCGCCCTCTTCGACGGGTCCGCCGCGCGCGGTATCAATCGCGTGGAAAACGTGCTCGCGAGTGACGTGGCGTCCGCGAATGTCGTTGAGAAACATATCGCTCGTTTCCGCGACGACCGGACTGACACCCCAGGTATCCGCGCCCATCACGCGGTTGCGTTCGATATGCCAATCCATCACTGCGTCCGCGACCCGCGGCACGTTCCAGGTATTCGTCAGCACGATCGGTCCCTCGATAAACCCCATCTCGTGAATTTGCTCCGCGTTGGTTACTTCGCCGAAACCGTTGATGCGAAGCACCGCGCCGGTCACTTTTTCGAGGAACATATCGCCGCCGTGTGTATGAATCGCGGTAACGCCGGTGCGAATCGGGCCCGATCCTGGGATCAGTTTGCCCGATCCTTCAATGAGCGTCGCGTGTCCGACGCGCACACCGGCGACATCGGTGATCGCGTTATACCGCCCGGTTTTGACGCGCCCGATTTTGATTCCCAGGTCGCGCGCGCGGGGTCGTGTGGTCAAGGCATACCTCTTGAGGAGATTGTCAGAATGATTTGATTATGCTAGAATTGCGCTCGGAGGCAATTATGTTAGAACCATCTGCGCCCTTGCGCTTGCGGGATGAACTGGACGCGCTCGCCGCGACCGGGCTGTATCCGAACGAAGAATCTTTTTTGACCGATGCGGTAAACACGTTGCTCGCCGCGCGCCCCGATGTGCGCGAGGCGATTGCGTGCAAATTGTACGAGCGCGGTATTTTTTCGCTCGGACGCGCCGCCGAATGGAGCAGTTTGTCCATCGAAACAATCAAAGCGGCACTGCATCGGCGCGGCATCGAGCGCACCGCGTTTGAAACCTCGGATGAGATTAATGCAATGGCGCGTAATTCACTGCGCGCCGCCGGGAGAATTGCTTCGTGAATGTTGTCGTAATTTTGGACAGCGATTTTCTGAGCGCGTTTCTCAAGATCGAACAAATGCCGCTCATTCGCGCGTTGTATCAAGTTGAAAACGTCGCCGTGCCGCCCGCGGTTTATCGCGAAATCGCGTTGACGAGTTTGCTGACGCACTTGACCGATCTTGATTGGATTCAAGTGATCGCGCCGTCCACAAACCAGGTCGAAAAATTGACGACCGATGAATCTTTTCGTGCGCTGGGCGCGGGGGAACAAGAAGCAATTGCGCTCGCCATCGAACGCGCGCCCGCGGTACTTTTAGGTAACGACAATCAAGCCCGCCGGGTCGCGAGCAGGTTGGGTGTTGATGTTGTCAACATTCCGGCATTCCTGCTTGCCTGCAAACAAGCAAACCTGGTTGATCGTCAAACCTTGTTCACGGTGATCAATGATTTGCGCGCCAAGGATTTTTTTGGATTTCGACAAACTGATCTCGATTTGTTATTGGGCTGATTCAGTCCAACGCGCCGACCGGTAACATCAGTGATCGCGTTATAGCGTCCGGTTTTGACGCGACCGATTTTAATTCCCAGGTCGCGCGCGCGGGGTCGTTGATTCAACTCAGCACGTCTCCTTCTTACCAGCGTCAAAAGTTTTGCCCATCAGCGTTACATCCTGAACATCCCAACCCAGGTCGCGATAAAAATCAATCACGTTCGTGTTCTCGCGCTTGACGAGCAAATAACTTTTGAGACAGCCCTTTGCCGCGAGGCGCGTTTCGATTTCCGTCATCAACATTTTGCCGATGCCGTTGCCGCGATGCACGCGCGCAACCGCGAGATGATACACGATCCCGCGCCGACCATCAAACCCGGCGAACACGGTGCCGATGATCCTTCGACTCCGCTCAGGATGCTCGTCATCCACCGCGACCAGAAACAAATCGGAATCGCGCGCGAATTTTTTCGCGATCTCGTCGCGCGTGTCCGAGCGACCGATGCCGATGCCCGACCGATGCCGATGCCCGGCGCGGATTCTTGCCACAGCGCGAACGCGGCGTCGTAATCGTTCAGTGTAAATTCGCGAATCGAAATCATCTATCGTTCCATTTGATCATTTGTCATTTGTCATTATGACCAACGCCATATTATCAAAGTACGCCGAAACGCGGCGATGATCTGCCCACGATACAAACCGCACCGTGCCGTCGTACGGATCGTGGTACGTTACGCCGCGATCACTCGCGGCGACGATGACGCTCGCGTGTTCGTACGGAACCATTTTGATCGACGCGCCGTCGGACATTTTCATCAGCACTGGCGTTTGGTACGAATCCTGCCAACTGTGCCACCAAATCACCGCGCGCCCCGCGCGCAAATGATCGAGAATCGCGTTTTTGAAATCGTCGTATTCTTGCCCGTACAAAACCTGGGATTTGATACCGAGCGCGCTCAATCCTTTTTGCAAACCTTGCGCGTAAACTCCATAATCGGTCAAGCCGCCAAAGTACGGCGAGTTGGTTTGCCCACGAATGCCGTTGAACGGATTATCACTACGCGGCATCACCGCGACGAGTTGCTCTTCGGTGAACGCGCCGCGCGATGCCATCGCCGCCGATGCTTCTTCGCACGTCAACGTTTGTTTTTGTTTGAGGAGCGGAATGTTCGCGACGCGAATCGTGTTCGCGTCCGCGACCGGCGCGGGCGCGAAGCCGCGCGCGCCGGGAATGTTCAAACGTTGCCCGACCGCGAGCAACCAGAGATTCGGTAAACTGTTCGCCTGCGCGATCGCTTGCGGCGTTATTTCGTACTTTAACCCGATTTGAAAAAGATTTTCACCCGGCTGAACAATGTGCGAACGCGCCGACGCGGTGAACACCGTCGGCGCGTTCGCGCCGGGTTGCGGAATTTTCAACGACCAGCCCGCGTAGATCAATCCGTTCGCGGGCAAATTATTCGCGGACGAAATCGCGGCGACGGTCGTGTTGAATCGCGATGCAATCGAAAAAAGCGTATCGCCCGCGCGCACGGTGTAATAACCGCTCGGCGTTGTCGCGGGCGCGGTCGGCGCGTTGCTCGTCGGAATTTTTAATCGCATGCCAACAACGAGCAATTGATTTAGGGTGATGCCGTTCGCGTTCGCAATCGCTTGCGGCGTGATACCGTACGTGCGCGCGATGCTGTACAACGTTTCGCCCCACGCAACGGTGTGAATCGTGGGCGCATCGGCGCGCACGATTACCGGAAACGCCGCAAGCCAAAACAACGCGACCAAGATTGCGACACGATTCAAGACTCAACCTCCGCTTGAACCTTCGTCGCTTGACTGACCCTCATCCGTTTTCGGCGCGCGCGCCGCGCGCATTTCCGCCAGCGCGCGATCGAGTTGTTCGCGCCAGGTTTGCGCGCGCGTTTTCGGCGCGGGTGGCGGTGCGGGCGGTTCGATCACCGGCGCGGATTCTTCTGGCAGAGTTTCCGGTTCCGCGCGCATTTCAAACGGTGGTGCAATTTCTTCCGGCGTCGTGCCTTCATCCGCTTGCGCGGTAATCACCGGCGCGCTCTCCGCGGTTGGTTGCGGAAATTCCGGCGCGCTTTCGTCGCTTGCGATTTCAGATTCGCCAAACGCCGGCAACGGTTCGCCAAACGGCGAACTGATTTCAGTTTCGGGAATCGCCGGGGTTTCATCCATCGCTTGCAGATCGAATGTTGACGGCGCGATAGAATCGTACACTTCCGCGACCTGGTCACTGATGATCGGCGGCTGGAACATTTCTTCTTCCGGCACGGTTGCCGGCGATTCGTCCGCGTGCGTCAACTCTTCCGACTCGGCGGCGATTTCTGCCGGCGTTCCAATGTTCGCACGCGATTCGATTTCCGGAATTTCTTCGCCGACGGCTTCGCCTTCGATCAACTTGCGCCACGCGCCATGCAAACCATCTTCGGTTACGCCATAGTAAACGATTATTTTTTCACTGGCGCGTTGCGCCAGATCGTAGCGCACCTTGCCGCCGCGCTTGTGCGTTTTCCAAATGCCCATGTCGCCCGACCATTGGACTGCGTCCGGCTTGACCGGACTTTTTTCTTGTTCGGAAATCGCGTACTGCCACAAACTGCGCGCGCTCGCGAGCGTTACGTTGTGCACGATGCGTTCATTTCGCAGATCGCGCACGGAATAATAGCGCACACTTTTTCGCACATCGCACGCGACGATCTCGACGCCGGTGCGCGGCGGCGGCATCGCCGGCGCGACCTCCGGTTTGACTTCGACTTGCGGCGATTGCGTCGTCGGCACTGGCGCGTTCGCGACCCCTTCCACCGCGAGCGATTCGCGCACCAGTTGCACGATTTCATCGCGCATCGCGAGGTTCGTTTCGTTTTCGGAGCGAATGTAAATGTGCGAGCTATCGAGCGCGTACGGCACATCACTGCCGCGCGGCACGATCATTTGCAAAACCGTTTTGCCCTGACTCTTGACCGTTTCGATTTGGACTTCGAGCGGCGGCGTGATCTGTTTCGCGATCGCCGCGCGCACATCGGCAATCGCGTGTTCGGGACGCTCGACGCCGACGACCGCGTTCTTGATGTTCGCGCTCGCGCCGACGTAAATCGTGCCGCCGTTCGTGTTCGCGAGCGCGACAACATCGTGCAAAATCGCTGGCGTGATCGCGCGCTTGTCGTGCAAGCGTTCGTGAAATGCCTGGACGAGCGTATCGCCCTGCTCGCGCGCTTCGCGCAGTGGATCGTACGGTTCTTCGGTCGCGCCGCGATACGGACGCGTGCGCGAAAAATCACTGCCGAGAAACACATCTTTGATCGCGTCGAAGGAAATTTCGTCAATCAAAATTTCGGTCGCGCGGTCGCCGACGCCCATTTCGTTTTTGAACTTGGGATCGAAATCGAGTTTGTGCGCGTCACTGCCCTGGATGCAGTGCATCCGACGCGGATATTCCGGTTTGAGTCCGTTGAAAAACATCGCGGTGCGGCGGCGCGATTTTGAATCAAGGTCGGTCACTTCGAGCGCGTGCAAATTCGCGTCCTGGGTGTACGCGATGCGCGTCTGCCCGCCGAAATCAAACCCGGGCATCGCGACGCCGTGCGATGAATTCGCGTGCGCGGCAATCGCGAGTCCGCCCGCGGCGTTGATCATTCGATACGCGGTGAGCGCGTCCGTCGTCGCGCCGACTTCGCCACTGCCGTCGTCGAGTTTGTCCGGTGGAATGTTGAGCGAGAGCAGTAAATGATCGAGCGCGCGCGCGGTCGTTTCCGGCGGAAAAATTCCGAGAATGTGAAATCCGAGCGTCGCAGTAAATTCAAAACCGGGGAGAATTAAAATTTTCTCGCGCAAGCGGCGATAGTCCGCGAGGTGCTTGCGTTCGTCGTCGGTCAGACGATTGAGCCGTTCGAGCATTTCGAGCGACTCGACCGCTTGTAAATACTGCGCGTACCCGGCGACCGAGTTGTGATCGGTGAACGCGATCACGTTGAGATTTTTTGCGTCGGCTTTTTTCAAAAAATCGAGATACGAAACATTCGATTGTTTGAAATCGGCGGAGGCGGGCGTGTGCAAATGCAAATCAATTACCCGCCATTGGCGTTGTGAAGATTTTTTACGTTGGGGCATGGTGTCCCTTCCTTAAATTGGAAAGGGTCATCGCGCGAGGAGAAAATCACGGAAGCAAAATAAATAGCATCGCGTGGAAATTGCGCTCAAATTGTGGCGCGGACGAAAAGTCCGCGCCACTTGCGCGTGGTCAATCGTCAAACAAATGGACACACACGCCGCGGCGCGCGGCGCTCGCCAAAATAATGTCTCACGCAATCAATTGGAGACAAAACAATCGTCGAGTCAGTGCGCGCAACACGAGCGCGAAAAAATTCTCGCGTCGGCAGTAACCCTTTCTGAATACGAGCGATGCGAATGACACCAACGAATTTGGAAGCGAACGAATTTTGAAATCAGGACTTGGCATTTCGAAATCAGGACTCGTCATTTCGAGCGAAGCGAGAAATCTAATTTTTGGTAGAGATTTCTCGTCGCTCCGCTCCTCGAAATGACAGAAGCGTGCAAGACCAAAAAATTTGAAATTCGTTTATTTCTCAATTCGATGTTGTGAACTTGCATCCCTCACGGGTTAATACGATTATTCGGTTGTTAATCTCAATACCTTCGCCAACAGGTTTCAAACTTGCGAAATCTCGGAGATTTCGGAAGTTTGAAACGGCGATCCGGGATTTTGGAGAAGGAATTGTAATCGTAGAGCCGTTTAATTAAACGGCTTTACTTTTTTTCGCGGCGCGCGGCGTTTTTGTTTTCGGTTCTGCTTCCACTGATTTTTCGGTCGCGCCATTTGGATTGTGCCCGTTGCCTTCGACCGGCTCGACGCGCTTTGCGCTCAATGCCGCGTCAAACACATCGCTCACTTGCTCCGCGAAAATGAATGTCAATTCTTGGCGCACCTGGTCGGGCAATTCGTCCAAATCTTTTTCGTTGCGCTTGGGCAAAATCACCGTCTTGAGTCCGGCGCGATGCGCGGCGAGAACTTTTTCTTTGATGCCGCCGACCGGCAAAACGCGTCCGCGCAGAGTGATTTCACCGGTCATTGCGACATCGCTCTTGACGAGCCGGTTGGTTACGAGACTCGCGAGTGCGGTCGCCATCGTTACCCCCGCGCTCGGTCCATCTTTCGGCGTCGCGCCTTCGGGAACGTGCAAGTGAATGTCGCTCTGCTCGAACACTTTGGTTTCCACGCCGAGGTCTTGCGCTTTGGCGCGCACGTACGACATCGCGGCTTGCGCGGATTCGCGCATCACATCGCCGAGTTGCCCAGTCACCATAAAGCCCTTGCCGCCGGGCATCCGCGTCGCTTCGATGAACACAATGTCGCCGCCGACCGGCGTCCACACCAACCCGGTCGCGACGCCGGGAATCGTCGTGCGTTCCGCGACTTCGCCATAGAATTTTGGTTTGCCCAAAAGTTCAGCCGCTTTTTCTTTTGTGATCGCGACCGGCGTCGGCTTGCCCTCCGCGATGTGCGTCGCGACTTTGCGGCACACCGAACCGATGTTGCGTTCGAGATTTCGCACGCCGGCTTCGCGCGTGTAATCGCGCGCGATTTGCCGGATCGCGTCATCGTCAAACGAAATTTCTTCCGGCTTGAGTCCGTTCTCTTTCACCTGGCGCGGCGCGAGATACCCTTTCGCGATGTGGAGCTTTTCGTCTTCGGTGTAACCGGAGAGCGTGAGAATTTCCATGCGGTCGCGCAGAGCCGGTTGAATCGTGTCGAGATGATTCGCGGTGCAAATGAAAATCACTTGCGACAAATCGAAATCCACATCGAGATAGTGATCGCGAAATGTTTTGTTTTGCGCCGGGTCAAGCACTTCGAGCAATGCCGACGATGGATCGCCGCGAAAATCCTGACCGATCTTGTCCACTTCATCGAGCATCATCACCGGGTTGCGCGACTCGACGCGTTTGATCGATTGAATGATCCGACCTGGTAACGCGCCGATGTACGTGCGCCGATGTCCGCGAATCTCCGCCTCGTCGTGCATTCCGCCGAGCGACATCCGAATGAATTTGCGACCCAGCGCGCGCGCGATGGATTGACCGAGTGAGGTCTTGCCGACGCCGGGCGGTCCGGCGAAACAGAGGATCGAGCCCTTGTAGGTGCGCGCTTCTTCATCGCCGCCGCGTTCGAGCCGGAGTTTACGCACCGAAAGATATTCGAGGATGCGCGCCTTGACTTCTTTGAGATCGTAATGATCCTCATCGAGAATTTGCCGCGCGCGCGCGATTTCAAGATTGTCTTCGCTCGTTTTGCTCCACGGCAATTCGCACAACCAATCGAGATAGGTTTTGATGACGTGATATTCCGCGGCGGCGGGCGGCATTGATTTCATCCGTCCCAGTTCGCGCTTGGCTTCCTTCTCCGCCTCCGGCGTCATTTGCGCGTCCGCGATTTTTTTCTCGTACTCTTTCAGCTCGACCGATTGCTCGTCTTCTTCGCCAAGTTCTTTTTTGATCTGGCGCATTTGCTCGCGCAAAATATAATCGCGTTGCGTTTTTTCGAGTTCGCCTTGCGCTTGCGATTGAATTTTTTTGCCAAGCTCGAGGACTTCGAGTTCTTTCGTCAACAGCGCGTTGAGTTTCGCGAGTTTGTCCGCGATGTTATCCAGCTCGAGCAATTCTTGCGCGTCCTTCAATTCCATTCGCAAACTCGTTGCAAGAATGTACACGAGTTGGCGCGGATCGTCCACGTTCAACGCCGCCATTAACAATTCTTCCGGCAAATTCGGCGCGAGTGAAACGAGGCGGCGAAACAGTTCAATCGTGTTTCGCATCAGCGCTTCGATCTCGACGCTTTTTTCGACAACCTCCGGCGCGAGGCGCACATTTGCTTTGAGGTACGGCTCGGTCGTGGTAAACGCGTTGATCCGAATCCGATCAATCCCTTGCACGATCAAGCGCACGGTATTGTCCGGCGCGCGCAACAAACGATGAATGATCGCCGCCGTGCCGGTCCAATGTACATCGTCGGGACCGGCTTCTTCGATCTTGTCATCCTTGATCGTCATCAAACCGATAAGGCGCGTCGAACTCGTCGCGGCTTCGTCCACCAATTTGATCGAACGCGCTTGACCGACGTTGAGCGGAATCACGGTCAACGGATAAACGACCGTGCCGCGCAACGGGAGAATCGGTAATTCGTCGGGAATAGACGGCGTGTGCTCGGACGCGTCTTTTTCTTTTTCGTTCTCTGGCTCTGGTTTGCCGAAAAGGTTGTGCATTGTCAACTCCAAGCCCACCTCAGGTTGGAAATTGGAAATTGGAAGTTGGATGTTGGAATGTCGTCCGACTTCTACCATCCAATATCAAACATCCATTATCCGCCGCGCACGCGAATCGGGACGCGATGTTCTTCATTGTGTTTGGGCAAGGTAATGTAGAGAAATCCATTCGCGTACCGCGCTTCGATTTCTTCCATCGTGTACGTGCCGGGTAAAAAAACCTGGACGCGAAAATCGCCGTACGGAATTTCGAGACAGTGATAACTCAACTTGGCTTCGCGATCCTGACGACTGCCGACGATGGTCAACACGCGGTCGTCGAACGAAATTTTGAAATCGTCCGGGTTCATCCCGGCGACTTCGAGTTTGACGATGACGGCGTCATCGGTTTCGTACACATCGGTCGGCGGACGCCAGGTGCGCGGACGCGACCGATGTTCTTGTGGAAAATACGCGTATAACATTTTGTCCATCTGCCGTTCAAATTCATCAAGGTCGTCTGATGGAATAAACAACTGTTGGGACATTACTTGAACCTCACACTAGCCACGTTTCTCGCGGCGGTGCAATTGTAGCACAGTTGAGCGAATCGTTCAAGTGCGATTTAGTTGGATTGTTGGATAGTTCGATAGTTCGATAGTTGGATAGTTAGAATGTTTTTGAAATTGGCGCGCGGGCGCGCGTCGCGATATAATGAAAGCGAGTTTCCCGCGCGCGAGGTGCGCGGTGATTTTTCCAGGAGTTGAAATGGGCATTGCACTGATTGTTCACGGCGGCGCGGGCGAAATCGAAACGGTCCAAGCGCATCGGCGCGGCGTCGAAATTGCCGCGCAAATCGGCTGGGATGTTTTGCGCGATGGCGCGTCCGCGCTCGATGCGGTGCAAGCCGCGATAATCGCGATGGAAGATGACCCCGCGTTCGATGCCGGGTTCGGCTCGTTTCTCAATCGCGATGGCATCGTCGAAATGGACGCGAGCATAATGGACGGGCGCGGGCTCGATGTGGGTGCAGTCGCCGGTGTAACGCGCGTCAAAAATCCAATCGCGCTCGCGCGACGTATTCTCGAAAGCGAACACACATTTTTAATCGCGCGCGGCGCGGAAGAATTCGCGCGCGAACGCGGCATCGCGCTCGTTGAAAACGAAACCCTGCGCGCGCCGGAACAAATCGCGAAATGGAAAGAATGGCTCGCGCATCCACCACGCGCGCCGGGCGGCGGCACGGTCGGTTGCATCGCGGTGGATCGCGATGGAAATATCGCGGCAGGCACATCCACCGGCGGAATGAAATTCAAACGCGCCGGGCGCGTCGGCGATTCGCCGCTGGTTGGGTGCGGCACGTTCGCGGACAATTTGCTCGGCGGCGCGTCCACGACCGGTTGGGGCGAAGCCATCACGCGCGTCGTGCTTGCGAAATTCGCGGTGGACGCGCTCGCGAACCATCGCGACCCAAACGCGGCGGCGCAAATCGCGATTGAACATCTCGCAAATCGCGTCGGCGGTACCGGCGGAATTATTCTCGCGAATCGCGATGGTCAAATCGGATTTGCGTTCAACACTCCGCGAATGGCACTGGCATTCGTCAACGAGCAGTCGCGCTCAATAATCGCCGAGTGCTAGACTAAAAGTCCCCATTGGGGATATTGTGGTTGTCATAATGATTTAGCGAAAAGGTTAAAGTTCACTCACCTGCTATAAAGAAATTACAAAAACCCTTGACTTGGCATTATGATTGTCATATAATTGCAACCGAGACGGGTGCCGCCTGTCTCAATTTTATTGTTTACCACGCTTGACCGGACGACTCGGGGAATCGTGTAGTGGGTGGGGCTGGCAATGGCGAAAAAAGTGATGGCAAAGACGAAAAAAACTGAATTGAAACGCAACGGACGATTGATGACGACCGCGCCAAACAAAGACGCGGTCAATGCCGCGCGCGCGCGCCTCAAGGCATTGCACAATTCGACGCGCGCGCCGGGTGCGCCAACGGAAGAAGAGCCAACGCTCGTTGACGAACTCATCAAAAAAGGCAAAGAGCAAGGGTATCTGACCCAAGACGATATTCTCACGCAATTTCCCGAAGCCGAGTCGAATCTCGAACAACTCGAAGAATTGTACATTGTGTTGTTCGACGAAGGCGTGTCGGTCATCGAGCCGGACAAGGCGCGCGCGGAAACCGCGCAACCCGAAGAACCAGCGAAAGAAGATTTCGATCTTTCCGCGATTGGAATTGACGATACCGTTTCGCTTTATCTCAAAGAAATTTCGCGCATTCCGTTGTTGACTGCCGAGCAGGAAGTCGAATACGCGCGCGGGATGGAAACCGGCAAGCGCGCGCGCTTTCGCTTGACCAAAGATCACGTCTCGCAACCGGAACGCACGCGGCTCGAAGATAAAATTCGCGAAGGCGATCTGTATCGCCAGAAACTGATCAAGGCGAATTTTCGGCTCGTCGTTTCGATTGCGAAAAAGTACATCGGGCGCGGCGTGTCGTTTTTGGATTTGATCCAGGAAGGCAACATCGGTTTGATTCGCGCGGTCGAAAAATTCGATCATCATCGCGGTTTCAAATTTTCGACATACGCGACCTGGTGGATTCGCCAGGCAATCACGCGCGCGATTGCCGACCAGGGGCGCACGATTCGCGTGCCAGTGCATATGTGCGAGCGCATCAACAAGTTGACGCGCGTCTCGCGCCAACTCGTGCAAGAACTGGGTCGCGAACCGACGAGTGACGAAATCGCGCAGGAACTGAACACAACGTCGCGCAAGGTCGAGCGCATCATCAAAATTTCGCAACGCCCGTTGTCGCTCGAAATGCCGGTCGGCGAAGAGCAAGACTCGCATCTCGGCGATTTCATCCCGGACGAAATGACGCTCGGTCCGACCGACGCCGCCTCGCATCAACTTTTGCGCGAACAGATGGAAGACATTCTCACGTCGCTCTCGCCGCGCGAAGGGCGCGTGCTTCAACTGCGTTTCGGTTTGAAGGACGGCAAAGCGCACACGCTCGAAGAAGTCGGAAAAAAATTCGGCGTAACGCGCGAACGCATTCGCCAGATCGAAGCGAAGGCGTTACGCAAACTGCGCCATCCGTCGCGGTCGCGTAAACTGCGCGATTATCTGGAATAAAAGATGAGACCCGCAGGGTTTAGTAAACCCTGCGGGTCTTTATTTATGGCACAAAATCTGCAAACGTTTTACCTTTGAGAATATCTGGAAAAGTATACACACCGGTAATCTGCAAGTAACATCGCGCGGGATGTTCCTCCCAGCCGCGCGCCAACCCAATTCGCACATAGACCTGGCTCGACCGGAGTTTGCCCGTGAGTTCCGCCGCGAGTTTTTCCGGCGATTTGCCGGCGCGTTTCTGCGCGTCGCAAAAATATCGCCAGGTGAGATCGGTGATCGCCAAACGGTACTCGGCATCGCTCTGATCCGTGAACCGCAAACGATATTTCCACACATCATCGCGCGGCTCGATGATTGCTTCGATCCCAGGTTTCGGTTGAATCGTGCCAAGCGAACGTTCGCCCTGCCCGATCAGCAAATAGTGTCCCTGCCCTGAAAAAATCTTGGCGCCGAAGATCGCGGCGACGCTGGGACACAACAAGCGATCCAGGATCGCGCGACGATCTTTTTCATCCACGCGCTTGATCCCGCGCACCGACCTGGGATCGTACCGCCAATCTTCGGTATGCGGTGGCTCGACAATGCGTTCGAGCAAATCGTACTCGACCACCGCGAACGGAAATACAATCGCTTGTCCATTCGCATACAACATCGTTTCGTGAATGCCGGGATGCGGCAACACCGGGCGCACACACTCGCGTTGATGTGTGTAACCCGCGACGCACACGCGTCCTTCTTGCATTCGCGTTACGTCCGTGATCACCAACTGCGTTTTCACAAGTGAATGACCTCCACAGCGTCCCAGGATTTTACCAAGCGTTCCGCGACGAGGCGGCGATGGCATTGTTCGGGAGTCGGTTCGCTACACAACAAACAAACGTCGGATTGAAAATCCGCGCGATTCAAAGTTTGCGGAATCCTCCTTTCATCCATCAATTTTTCAAACCGCGCGACATAGCGCGCCCAATCGGAATCGGCGCGATAATCGCCCAGGATTTCTTTCGTCGGCGCGAGCGCGGGCAAATGAATGTACGCGCAGTCATCCGCGAGCCGCGCGAGCAAGTACGGCAAATCGCTCTGCTTCGCAAACCCGGACAATTGCCCGCCGGGATTGAGCCGAATGTCAACGAGTTTTCGCACGCCATTCGCGCGCAAGGTCTCGAAAAAATTTTCCGCGCTCTTTTGCGTAAAGCCAATCGTGAACAATTTCATTCGCGTTACTCACAACAACGGAATTTGTTGCGCCGCTGGCTTGCTCACCGATTCGCGAAGCGCGCGCGCGCTGAACACGGTGCCATCGCCGCGAATGTGGCGCACATCCACTTCCGGGTGCGCGTCGAATAAAAATTGCGCGATGAGATGATGGCGATGACACTCCGCCGGATTTTCTTCGCTACACATTATCGCGAGCGTGCGTTCGTCCGCCATTTCGAGCAAGCGCGCGACGGCTTGCATAAACCACGCGCGCTTCATCACTTCCGGGTAATCCACTTTGTGCAAATAATCCGCGCCTTCCGCCGGAAGCGCGCGATTTTTGTAACACGCGGGATCGGACGGACGCCCGCCGAGATATTTCCCGGCATACGCGTATTCAATTTCGCGTTCGGATAACGCGGACGCAAGATTCTCTTTGTTGAATTGTGGATTGTACCGGCTATACGGCGCGGTGCGAATATCCACCAAAGTTCCGATGTGATTCTCCTCGAGCAAACGAATAAATTTGTCCAACTTGTGATTGCTGTGTCCAATCGTATACAGTTTCATCCTGCCTCCTGGTTTCGATTATAACACGGCTTGCGGTTTTTGCAATCAAAATTTTTTCGAGCCACCCATTTATCATCCTTCGATTCCGCTTCGCTCCACTCAGGATGAAAATCGTTTCGCCCCACTTGCATATTTCGTTCGGCGGAGTAGAATAACCTCATCGTGAACGCGTCTCGGAAAGGAGCAACGCGAATGGACACTGAATTTCCTGCGACGTTCGATGCGATGCTGGCGAATCTCACGCACGCGCTCGATGGGCGCGATGGGAGCGGCGCAAATCACGGCGCGAACGTTGCCGAACTCACCGTGCATCTCGCGCGCGCATTGGGCATTCCCGAATCGGAATTGATCCACTATGAACGCGGCGCGCGCTTGCACGACATTGGCAAAGTGCGCGTGCCGGAAACAATTCTGCTCAAACCGGGCTCGCTCACCGATCAAGAATTTCAAATCGTGCGGCGACACACCACGTTTGGCTTTGAAATGCTCGCGCCGATTGAACTTTTGCGCGTCGCCGCTGACATCGCGCTCGCGCATCACGAACATTGGGACGGCTCGGGTTATCCGCGCGGCTTGCGTGGCGAAGCGATTCCGTTGCCCGCGCGCGTGTTCGCCGTCGTGGATGTGTGGGACGCGGTCACCTCGGATCGCCCGTATCGCGGCAGGTGGACGCGCGCACGCGCGATGGAACACATTCGCGCGCTTGCCGGGACACAGTTCGATCCCAAGATCACGCGTGTCTTTCTCGAAATCATTCCCGATCATTTCGCGATGGAATAATCCCAGAAATGTCCTGCAATGAGCGATATTTTTTACGATCTCGAAACCAAAGACTTGATTGATACGAGCAACCCGGATGAAGACGCGGCGATTCGCGTGTTGCGCCTCTCGGTCGGCGCGACCTGGTGCGCGTGCCACGAAGAAAAATTTTTTCATCAAACCGCGCCGCTCACCGAGCATCTCCTCGTGCATACGCGCATCATTGGATTCAATATCCTGCGTTTTGACAACACGATTCTCGCGTGGTCGCCCGAACGTCCCGCGCGCGATGAATTCGATCCGATCACCGGCAAACACCGGATCATCAAACCATTTCCCGATGCGCCCGAAGAGTTGAAAAAAATTCTCGACGCAAAAAGTTTCGATCTGCAAGCCGATCTCGAAAATCGTTTGGGGCATCGCGTCGGGCTTGCCGCGCTCGCGGAGGCGACGCTCGGACGCGCCAAAGCCGCGACCGCGCCGCAAGCCGTCGTGTGGAATCGCTTCGCCGCGATCTTGCGCGACAAGTGGTCGCTCGCGTTGTTGGATGTCGGCGATCAAGAAGGCGCGCAACGCGTGAACGAACTCGGACGTTGGTTTCAAGAACGGCTCGAACAGTATTGCTTGCAAGATGTCTATCTCGTCAAAAAAATTTTCGAGTCGGGCATCGCGAACAAGCGCGTCGCGTTCATTGATTTTGAGGGCGAACGCCGCGTCGTCAAAGTGCAATGGAAATAATTTTCAATTTGTGATTTCTGATTTCTGATTTAGGATTTTTCGCCAAATCAGAAATCATAAATTACAGGTGCAAAATGTCTCTCGCTGAAAAATCTCTGCAAACCTTTCTCGATCAACTCGCGTCCGGCAAAGCCGTGCCGGGCGGTGGAAGCGTCGCCGCGTTAAGCGGATCGCTCGCGGCATCACTTGTCGCGATGGTGTGCCGTTTGACGATTGGCAAAAAAGGGTACGAAGCGGTCAGCGCGGAAATGGAAATGATTTTGCCGCGTGCGGAAATGTTGCAACGCGAATTACGCGATCTGATGCAAGCCGACATTGACGCGTACGCGCGCGTGATGGAGGCGTACACATTGCCGAAAGAAACCGACGCGCAAAAATCCGCGCGCGCAATCGCGATTCAAAACGCGCTCAAACACGCGTCCGATGTGCCGCTGATCGTCGCGGAAAAATGCGCGGCGATTCTCGATCTCGCGCAGAGCGTCGCGGCGCGCGGAAATAAAAACGCCGCGAGCGATGCCGCCGTCGGCGCGTTGATGGCGGAAGCCGGTTTGCGCGGCGCGGCGTTCAACGTTTCGATCAACCTGGGATCGATCAAAGACGAAACGTACGCGAACGAAAAGCGCGCGCGCGTCGCGCAACTCGGCGCGCGCGCCGATCAACTCAAAGGCGCAATCCTCACGACCGTCGAAGGAAGAATGTAAATTGAAACCGATCACCGATATCGCGCGCGCGATGAATTTGTCCGACGACGATATTGATCTCTACGGCAAATTCAAAGCCAAAGTCTCGCTCGCCGTTTTGAAAAAATTCGCGGATCAACCCGATGGCAAGTACGTCGTCGTCACTTCGATCACGCCGACGCCGCTCGGTGAAGGCAAAACGACGACGAGCG
Organism: Chloroflexota bacterium; assembly: GCA_016223105.1. Lineage (GTDB taxonomy): Bacteria > Chloroflexota > Anaerolineae > UBA4142 > UBA4142 > JACRPR01. The sequence continues at coordinate 25,219 of JACRPR010000098.1, forward strand.
TCGGGCTGGGAATGGCGTTGAATCGCGTCGGACAACGCGCGGCGATTTGTTTGCGCCAACCTTCGCTCGGTCCCACGTTTGGTATCAAAGGCGGCGCGACCGGCGGCGGACTCGCGCGCGTTTTGCCAATGGAAGACATTAATCTCCATCTCACTGGCGACACGCACGCGGTCGCGCTCGCGCACAATTTGCTATCCGCGTTCGTGGACAATAGTTTGTTCAACGACAATCCGCTCGCGATGGATCCGTACGCGATCACATGGACACGCGTCGTGGATGTGAGTGATCGCGCGCTCAGAAAAATTTTGCTCGGCTTGGGCGGACGCGATGGCGGACTGCCGCGCGAAGCATCATTCGATCTTGCCGCGTCAAGCGAAGTGATGGCGATTCTCGCGCTCACGACTTCACTGCGCGATTTGCACGAACGCTTGGCGCGCATCGTGATCGGCACGACGCGCGCCGGGCGTGCGATCACCGCGCGCGATTTGCAATGCGCGGGAGCGATGACCGCGCTCTTGCGCGACGCGCTCCAACCCAATCTGTTGCAAACGACCGAACACACGCCGGCATTCATCCACGCCGGTCCGTTTGGAACCATCGCGCACGGCTCGAATTCGATTCTCGCGGATCGCATCGCGTTGAAACTGAATGATTACGTCGTAACCGAAACCGGGTTCGGCTCCGACCTGGGAATGGAAAAATTTTTCAATATCAAATGTCGTTATTCCGGTTTGACGCCGAACGCGGTTGTGTTGGTCGCGACGACGCGCGCGCTCAAGATGCACGGCGGCGTCGGCAACGTCATCGCCGGGAAACCGCTCCCCGATGAACTCGCGAAAGAAAATTTGACCGCGCTCGAACGCGGGTGTGCGAATTTGATCAAGCATATCGAAAACGCGTTGCTGTTCGGCATCCCCGTCGTCGTCGCGGTCAATCGTTTTGAAACGGACACCGATCGTGAGATCGCATTGATCGAAAAAATCGCGCGCGATTCCGGCGCGGAAGGCGCGTTCGTTTCCGATGCGTACGCGCGCGGCGGTGCGGGCGCGATCTCGCTCGCTGAAGCGATTGTGCACGCGTGCAAACAACCGGCGCAATTCAAATTTTTATACGCGACCGAATTGCCGATCAAAGATAAAATCGAGCGGATCGCGGATCGCATTTACGGCGCGGACGGCGTCGAGTATTCCGTCGTCGCCGAACAAAAAATCAAACTCTGCGCCGACCTGGGATTTGAACATTTGCCGATCTGTATGGCGAAAACCAATCTCTCGCTCTCGCACGATGAAAAGTTGAAAGGTCGCCCGCGCCGATTTCGAATCCCGGTGCGCGATGTTCGCATCTCCGCCGGCGCGGGATTTTTGACGCCACTGTGCGGCGATATTCGCACAATGCCCGCGTTGCCGCGCGTGCCGGCGGGCACGCGCGTGGATGTGGATGACGACGGCAACATCACCGGGCTGTTTTGATTTCAGATTTATGATTTCAGATTTATGATCTCACCTTACACACCACGCTTGTCACCCTGAGCGAAGCGAAGGGTCTCGCTACACAATTTGCGCGATTCTTCGCTTCGCTCAGAATGACAGTGCGTAACATCAGTTATGATTTCAGATTTGAAAATGCGCGATCACAAATCGAAATCATCATCGGACACGAATGAGCGAAAAATCTTTTTTCTTTGGATTGATCAACCTGGGTTATGGCGATCAGGCGATCAATTATTTTATTTTGTGTTTCGGCGCGATTCTCGGCGTTCTGCAATTTGTCGCGGCGCGCTACAATCGCCGCGATCTAATTTGGTTCGACGGCACGCCCGGTTATGGGATCGGGATCGCGTTGACCGTCGGCAGTTTCGTGTGGTTCTTTCTCACGGATCAGGAAATTTTCATTCCCGCGCTCGCGGGCGGCGAATTTTTTTCGTTCTTTACGCTCGCGCTCGTTTGCGCCGTGCCAACGACGCGCGTGATCGCGTTCGCGCTCGCGCGCGCGTTCGTCCCCGCCACAAAATCCGCGCGTGAAAAAGAGCCAACGGTATGAGTTTGGATGTTTGGCTCTTGCATCTGCTCAACGATTTCGTTGGAACGATTCCGTTGATTGATTGGCTCGCGCGCGCGCTCGTCAACGATCACGCCGTGCCGACGACGATGGCGTTGATCGCGTCGGGCGTGTGGTTTGCCGGATCAAACGAGGCAGAGCGCACACGCAATCGCCGCGCGGTTTTGCTCATTGCGTTCGGCATTCTGTTTACGAATGCGCTGATCAAAGATTTATCCTACTTTTATTTTCGCCCGCGCCCGTTCGCGACCGAAGAGGTGAAATTACTTTTCTATCGCCCCTCCGTCTCATCGTTTCCCAGCATCCCCATCGCGACCGTGTTTTGTTTTTCGACCGGCATCGGGTACGCGAGCAAACGACTCGGCGCGTGGCTCGCAATCCTGGGATCGCTGTATGCCTTGTCGCGCGTGTACGCGGGCGTGCACTATCCCAGCGATGTGATCGCCGGCGCGGCGCTCGGCGCGGGGATGACACACATTGTCGCGCGCTTGAATTTCATCTTTACGCCGCTCTCCGATTTTTTTATTCGCGTCGCGCGACGCTTGAATTTTGTGTAACGCATTGACAACGAATGTAGAGACGTTGCATGCAACGTCTCTACATTCGTTCAATTCCTAAATTCGTTGTCATATTTCGAGAGGTTGTAATGTCGAATCGAATTCTCGTAACTCCACCCGGACCAAAAGCCAAAGCAATTTTAGAACGCGATAGCAAGGTGCTGTCGCCATCGTATGCGCGCGATTATGGATTCGTGATGGATCACGGCAAGGGCGCGCAAGTGTGGGATGTGGACGGCAATCGCTATGTGGATTTTTGCGCGGGCATCGCGGTCAACGCGACCGGGCACGCGCATCCCGAAATCGTCAAGGCGATCCAGGATCAAGCCGAAAAGTACATTCACATCTCGTCCGATTTTTATCACGAGTTGATGGTGCGCGTCGCGGAACGCATCAACGAAATCGCGCCGATGCAAGAAGACGTTACCGTGTTTCTCGCAAACTCGGGAACCGAATCGGTTGAAGCCGCGCTCAAACTCGCGCGCTATGCGACCGGGCGACGCCAGTTCATCGGATTTCTCGGCGCGTTTCACGGACGCTCGATGGGATCGCTTTCATTCACCGCGAGCAAGGCGCGTCAACAAGAACGCTTTTTTCCGACAATGCCCGGCGTGTGGCACGTTCCATTTCCTGATCCGTATCGCCCGCTTTTCCCGATTCCACAAAATGGCGACGAGGGCGACGCGGTTGTGAATTACATCGAAAACATTTTGTTCGCGACCGCGTTGCCGCCGGATGAAGTCGCCGCGATCCTGGTCGAGCCGATCCAGGGCGAAGGCGGGTACATCGTGCCGCCGAAAAATTTTTTCCCGCGCTTGCGCGCGTTGTGCGACAAGCACGGCATCCTGTTGATTTCGGATGAAGTGCAAGCCGGCGTCGGTCGTACCGGCAAATGGTGGGCGATTCAACATGACCAGGTCGAGCCGGATATTATTTGCATCGCGAAAGGCATCGCGAGCGGCATACCGATGGGCGCGATGGCGGCGCGCAAATCCATCGGCGCGAAATGGAAACCGGGCGCGCACGGCAACACGTACGGCGGCAATCCAATCGCGTGCGTGTCCGCGTTGAAAACGCTCGAGCTGGTCGAACGCGAATATATGCAAAACGCGGCGACGCAGGGCGCGTACATTTTCGACGCGCTCGCGGAAATGCAATCGCGCCATCCCAGCATCGGCGATGTGCGCGGGCGCGGCTTGATGGTCGGCGTCGAGTTCGTCGCGGATCGCGCGACGAAAGAACCGGCGCGCGAGTTACGCAATCGCATCATTCATCGCTGTTTTGAAACCGGGCTGTTGATGCTGGGTTGCGGTCAATCCACGATTCGCTTTTGCCCGCCGTTGATGATTGAGCGCGCGCTCGTGGACGAGGGATTGGAGATTTTTGAACGCGCGATGAGTGAGGTCGAGCAGAATTGATGTTTGCTCGTTGTGTCCGCATCACGTATAATGTGGACACAAAGAAATGGAGGGCAAATTATGTTGCGAACCTACGAAGCGGTAGTTGACGAACAAGGGAATGTGCGCTTGCTTTCATCGGTTCATTTGCTCAAGCCACAGCGCGCGATTGTAACTATTTTGGAAGAAACCTGGGTTGGCGAAATTCCCGAGCTCGCTTTGCTTAGCGAGCCCGCGCTTGCCGAAGACTGGAATCGTCCCGAGGAGGATGCCGCGTGGTCACACCTTCAGTCGGCGCAGTTGTCCTAATCCCCTTCCCCTTCTCCGATTTAACGCAATCGAAAATGCGCCCGGCGGTTGTGCTTGCAGACGCCGGACACGACGACTGGATTCTGTGCCAAGTGACGAGCAAACCGTACAGCGATCCCGGCGCGATCCAAATTGATCAGATCAGTTTTGCAAGCGGCTCCTTGCGCGTTACGAGTTACGCGCGTCCGGGTAAATTGTTCACCGCCAATCAGAGTTTGATGGCAAATCAGGTCGGTACACTAACAACCGAACCACTGGAAAAAATTATTGAAACTGTCGTGAAGATGCTTCGCGCTGGCACAAAATTTCGCTAACTCTCGGAAATAGAAATCCATCGGTGGTACAATACCTTCGCCAAAACTGGAATTGATCCGCGAACCCTGGCACTCACCTGCACTAGCGTAACCGCAGGTGCTAGTGTGCGTTCCCGCCAGGGCAAGTGTGAAAAAACAGAAATTGGCGGAGATTCGCGTAATTCGCGGATCAAAAATTACTTGGCGAAGGTATTGTGGTAAAATCAATTTTGATGAAACGTAACCTTGCGCGTGTCTTGAAACAAAAAATGCCGGCGTTGAAAAAACTGTTCGCGCACGATCCGCGCGTGCTGGGCGTATTTCTGTTCGGTTCGCAGGCGGACGGCACGGCAACCGCGCGCAGTGATATTGACCTCGCGGTGTTGTTCGATCGCGAAATAGATTTGCGCGAGGAACTCGCGTTCGAGGTTGCCGTGAGCAACGCGCTTGGCGTGGACGATGTAGACATAGTCCATCTCAACCGCGCGTCCTTGCTCTTTCGATTCCGCGCTGTCGCGGGCAAGCTGTTGTACGAACGCGATTATGTGCGCGTGTCGGATTTCATCGAGCGAACATTGATTGAGCATCGGGATTTTGCGCCACGCGCCCAAGCCGCGTTGCGCGACTTTTTCGCAACCCTATAGGAACCCAATATGAGAATTGACGAAGGGCGTATCGCCGAAAAAATCCGCTTCATCAAAGATAATTTGGCATTGGTGGAACAACTGGGCGCATATTCAGAATCTGAATTCACAAGCGACAAGGTCAAGTTTTATGCCGGCGTTCACGCGCTTCAAATTTCGATTGAAGCGATGCTAGACATCCTGACCCATATCGTCTCGCGACTTCATCTCGGCGCGCCGACCGATGACCGCGCCACACTCGACACTGCGCGGAAGCACGATTTGATCGGCGAAGATCATCTGCGCCGTTTCATCCAAATGAACAAATTCCGCAACAAGGTTGTTCACGGGTATCTGGATGTTGACGCGAAACAAGTGTACCAAACATTGAGAAATGATCTGGGTGACTTTCAACTATTCTTTGACGACATCCGCCGCGTGATTGAACAAGAACGGTCGAAAGAAAAAAACGGCAAGGCAAAAAAAGTGAATGGCAAGTAACGCTTGGGAACTTGCACTCTGAAGGAGGCGCTATGTTGCAGAGATTTTTCCTCGCAGGTATTTTGCTCCTTACCCTCCCTGCCTGCGCGCCTGCAATGCCCGCGCCTATTGCGACTCCAGCACTCACCACCGCGCCGACTACGGTTGCCGTATCCCCACTCGCGCCGACCGTAACCCCGACGCTCACTTCAACTCCGCTTCCAACTTTAACTCCAACGATTGCGCCCACGCCCGCGCCCGACACCTCCGCCGCGCTCGTACTCGCACGCGCGCAAATCAAAAATTTCAACGAAAAAGATTTTACCGTGCGCGCGACCTGGCTCGCGGATAAACGCGCACTCGTCGTCATTCAATCGAAAACTACTCCCGACACGTGGGTGCTGTTGCCCGGCGCGAAAGAGTTGACCCAGGTTCCCACGACCGCAGGCATTGATGGCAACGCCAAGCTCGTCCGCTTTGATGTTGAAAACGGCAAAGTGGTTGGATATGCGGGTGACAGGCGTTTTGTCTGGACGACTTGGGACAAGCACAACGGCGAAAAACCCCAACTTGGCTGGTATGCCATTGAGCAGAATAAATTGGAGGGCTGGGACAGCGCCCACCCCGCCGAATCCTTAGCGCGGGTGATGAAAGAAAGATGGAACAGTGGACCGATTCTTAAACAAGGAAGTAAAGAAAATTTCCAACCGATAGGTTACAAAGAAATTAGCGCCAAAGATTTGTTTTTGTACGTTCTGGAAAAATATAAAGGCGTTCGTTTCAGTTTCCCCAATGTGGTTTCCCCAACTGGCGAAGTAATCTTTTCCGAAAAGGACGACCCCTGGCTGGCTCTCGCCTCGCTTGTTTCCAGGGTTGAACCGATGGGCGTCATCCCAACTCCCAACACTGCCGTTTGGGTGGACAAAGACCCCGACGGTGCGCTGGTGATGAAAATTAACACTAAAATTTTCGAGGGTGGTGATGATTGGGGGAACGGTTGGAACAATGGGGAAGCCAGCGGATCACTTCGGCTTGATGTGATAGGGGTTTTAGTTGATGGAGCGGCGCAGGCAAAGCTGATTGCCCAAGGAGAAAATTCTAGCCGTTTCAGTTCTGTGGCGGCAGATGCCGAGGCGAGGGTTATTGTTCAATTTTATAAAGATTTTTCAGATGGAAAAATCAATAAAGTGGACGGAATTGATAGCTCAACCATGGGTTTCCTTCAGAATAGAGCTAAGGGTGCATTGGTTGAGTTTGAAAAAAGGGGTCTCACAAGGGGGCGGGTAGCGTTCTCTATTAAAGAAACTCCTTTTCGTTAACTCAAATGATCCTTGATTTTTTTTCGTGGAGATGGGTATAGTGAATGGAGGATGAGAAAAATTTTTCTTTTGGGGTTCTTTTTAGTTGCAATTATTTTTCAGCAGACAACTTACGCCTATGACCCCGATCTGAACGGTGGGTGTTGGGGTTGTGATAGTGGAGGCGGGGGGGGTGGATTTTGCGATGTGAATCCCGATCTTTGCGGTGGAGGAGATGAAGAGGCAGGTATAGACGTTCAACAAGGCGGTGGTGGGTACCCTGGTCCGATACAGAATTTGTATCAAAATGCGCTGAACCAATTCGGAACAGCTGATTGTGGTCCTGGTTGCACAGCGAAGATACTTCCTGACGGTTCACTCCAGATTGATAATAAGGGCGTGGTGACAACTTGGAAAGAAGTTCCTGTTGGCGGCGGCGGCGGCGAGGATCCCAACCCCAACGACAGTTGCACACCCGTCTCTAAATCCTGTACCTTTCCCGCCTGTCCCAATACCGTCGGAAGTTGCACTTATGCTCCCTGCGGATACGTTTTGCAGGAATCTCAAACCTGTTGCCCTGCGGCGGTCAAGCCAACCAAGCCCACCAATCCCGATCCGCCAGACGGTACGACCGACAGAATTTTG
>JACRPR010000099.1 GCA_016223105.1 Chloroflexota bacterium
GAATATGTATCTGTTCCTGAAAGAGCGTTGGCGCTGAAACCAGTTAATCTATCGTTTGAGCAAGCCGCGGCGGTACCAATGGCGGCGCTCACCGCGCTCCAGGGTCTGCGCGACACAGGACAGATTCAGCCAGGGCAAGAGGTTTTGATCAATGGGGCATCTGGTGGGGTAGGGACGTTTGCAGTGCAGATCGCAAAATCGTTCGGGGCTAAAGTCACAGCCGTGTGCAGTCCAAGGAATTTGGACCAGGCGCGCTCGCTTGGAGCCGATCAGGTGATTGACTATACCAGGGAAGATTTCACTAAAAATGGGCAACAGTATGATCTGATTTTTGCCGCGAATGGATATCATTCGCTTGCCGCGTACAAGCGCGTCTTAACTCCCAGGGGCAGTTATGTTATGGCAGGAGGCAAACCCGCGCAAATTTTCCAAGCCATGCTCCTGGGGGACTGGGTGTCGGAAAAAAATGGCAAAAAGCTGGGAGGCGTCGTGGGGCTAGCGAACCAAAAAGATTTGGTTGCGCTCAAAGAGTTGGCGGAAGCGGGCAAAATCGTACCGGTGATTGATAAATGCTACTCGCNNCCGATATCTTGGAGCAGGGCATGCGCGAGGAAAAGTGGTCATTACACCAATACAATAATCGCACAAACCAAAATGCGGACGAGAATTTGTCTCGTCCGCATTTTTTTATTTCGCCGCACTTGAACCTGGGACGATGAAACAGTGACGCGCAAACCAGGTTTTTTCATTGCACCGATATTCGCGTAGGCGGTTCGCTATAATCGCCAATCGGCTGATTGTTTGCATCCAGCACCGGCACGCGCGCGCCAGTGAGCGCGTCGTACATTCCGATTCTGATTTTATAGTCGCCCGGCGAAATCGGAAGGTCATACACATCAATTATGTATTCACCCTTGACCCAGCTCGTCGTCGGAAACGCGCCCGCGCCGGGAATTTGATCGCGTTGCGCGCGGATCGTCCCGGTGTCGTCAACGAGATGTACGAACACGGTGTACGATTTTTCTGTGATCGCAGTCGCTTGCCAATACACCACGATGCGCGATTGGAGCATATCATACCCCACGAGTCGCGCGACATTGCCAAACCGCGCGTCGAACTTTAGTTGTGGTGATGGCGCGCCAAAATAGTGCGCGCGATTTTTTACCGCGATGTTCGCGATTGCGCGGAGCGGCATCCGCGAATTTGTTTGCGGATCGAACCAGCCAACCAGGAGACGATACAATCCGTCCGGCGTATCGCCGCGCAGGGTGAGCGTTTGCGGATCGCGAATCGGAACGATGATTTGGGGATTGAGTTGATAGATGCCGCGCGCGAGCGGGGCTTGTGTGGATGCAAAAACATTTCCGCGCCAATCTTGGATTTCCGCGATCACGCGCGCATCCACACGCGCGGTTGGTGATGCTTCCCAAAATAATGTGATCGGCGTCGCGATCCCAGGTCGAAATTCCGGCGGCGTATCGTAGCCGATGAGTTGGATGCCGGTTTCAAAATCATGCGCGGTGTGATTCGGGATCGACGCGGGAATAATTTTCACCGGCTCGACAACTTGGACAGAGCCGAGCGTTACATCCTCCGCGCCGAGTCGCGCGCCGTTCGTGTGATACAAATTCATTTTGATTGTGTACGCGCCAGCCGGCGTGCCGATCAAAACCGGGATGCCGATGCGTTGCATCCCACGCGCCAACTCGCGATCAGTTTGCGTCCACACGTTGCCGTTTGCGTCAACCAAGCGCAAACTCAATTTGAGATTGTCGGTGCTCGGCGTGTCGAGCCACACGCGCACATCGCCCGCGCCCGCCGGAATTGGCGCGTTCGAAATTCCCCGCGCGTTAAACGGAACGCCGCCAATCGCGAGCGGACGATCATTCGGCGCGGGATCATCGCCAAACGCGAACAATTCGAGTCGCGTCGTGCCGTGCCAATCGTCCACGAGTGAGTACGCGCGCGCGCGCAAATTCGCGTCGAGCGCATCTTCGAGAATTCGTCCGAGCGTTTGCAACGCGGGCAACCAGACACGCGAATTTTTCGCGAGCAGTGCGTCGAGATCGCTGTGCATTTTTTCGCGCTGATTGATCCACGCGTCGCTTGGCGTTTCAAAAATCGTGAGGGGCGCGCCGCGATAATACGTTTCGAGGTAGCCGATCTGCCACGGATAAATCGCGAGAAAATGATCGCCCGATTGCGCGAGCGTTTGCATCTGCGCGACCAACGGGCGATAGTCGTCTTTGGGGTACCGCGCGACGATGTAGAAATCGTACAGCGACGCGCTCGAAATCGCGGCGACGATGACGAGCGCGAGCGCGCCGATCAGCGCGCGGCGTTCCCACAACGCGTTGATGCCAAGCGCGATCAAAATATAAAACGCGGGCACTGCGAGCAAGAGCAAGCGTTCGGAGCGAAGCGGGTGAAATGGAAAACGCAAATTGACGAGATAACCGAGCGCGAACGGAATCAGTAAAAAGAGCAGGGCGATGATTCCGCTCTCGCGCCAGGGCGCGGAAAAAATCGGCGGCGCATCCGCGTTTTCGGAATGTTCCTCGAAATTGCGCCACGCATCAAGGACGCCTAGAATCGCGAGCGCGACAAACAGCGCGGTGCCGGTTTCGATCCATTTCAATTCAGAAATGTGTCCGACCGAAAATGCTTTCGCGTAATCCAACGTGAATGTGATCGGGGTGAGCGGCGCGAACGCTTCGTGCGTAACTTTGCCGGTTACATAAGCAACAAGTTTCTCGCCGGCGAAAAAAATCCAGGGAACATAAAGCAGGGCAGTGCCGATCCACGCGCCGAACCAGTGCGGCAAGTTGTGGATTCGCACAAACGGGGATCGTCGCGCGAACAAAACCAGGACGACGACAACTTGCGCGGCGAGAATGAACGCGGCATAGTACTGTGTGTACAGCGCGGCGGCAGACGTGAGGATGTACGCGATCACAACGAGCGCGGTTTTCGGTTTGCCGACCGGCAGATGAAACAGTTCGACAAAAAGATAAACCGATGCGAGACCCAGGAGCGTAACCAAGCCGTACATTCGCGCTTCTTGCGAATAGTAAATGTGGAGCGGCGACAATGCAATGACGCACGCCGCGAAAAGCGCGACGCGTGTTTCATCGAACAGCCGGCGCGCGAGAACGAACATCAGCGGGATCGTCGCGGTGCCGATCAGCGCGGAAAGCAAACGAATCGCGACATCGCTTTTTATATCCTTCGTCCCACCAAAACGGTTGAACATCGAGCCGCGCGAGGCGGAGCGCGAAGCCGAGCGCGATCAGCAGTGGCAAAATAAAACGGCGCATATCCTCATCAAAAAAAGAGCCGAGCCACGCGCGCTCGGCTGAGTGAATCCGAAATGTTATTGCGTCCAGTCAATGTACCAACGACCGCCTTGGCTGATGTCAATTTTGAGGTCGGCGGAAACCGGGGTGAGGTCGTTTGCGGAGCGGGTCAAGCGCAAAGTGATGGGACCATTTCCGCGTCCGGCGGACACATCGAGTTTATAGTTGAAGATATTTTTCTCTTCAAAGCAACTGACGCTCCATTCGGGATTGAGTGGCGGATCAGTTCCTAGCGAAACGAATTGGGCGACAATTTTTCCATCCTTGTCGAGCGCAACCGCGTTGACTCCCCCGATGTAGCCCTTGCCCGGCGCGTTAATGCGTCCTTTAATCTCGAACACTCCCGGACCGGCATCGCATCGTCCCTGATTTCCTGACGAGCTTTGCTTCCAGAGAAATTGCGGTGCGGGTGGCGCAGTCGGTGCCGCGGGTTTGGCGGTTGCCGGGCGCGACGCCGTGGTCGCGACGACGCGACGCGTCTGTGTTGGTGATGCGGAAGATGTTTCCGTCGGTTCGGGGGTGGGCGGTTCTTCGGGAGTTGTAGTAGCGATCGCGCGCGGGGTGAAGGTGGGGCGCGGTGTGCGCGTGGGGGTCGTGGTCGGATTGGCCATCGCGATCAAAGTTCCCGCGTCGCACGCGAGCAATGCTAAAGTGGTCAGGGTCAAAATCAAAAATCCATTCGCGCGTTTCAAAAGCAACTCCTTTCCAAATGCGCGGGCATTATACTCTGGAGAATTATTCTTGGCAAATCAAAATTGCACAATAAATTTATTGGACGCGGACGAACGCGGACAAACGCGGAAAAAATATTATCCGCGTTCATCCGTGTTTGTCCGCGTCCAATTATCGCAAGGGGTGTTGCTTTGCAAATCAATTTGTGCTAAGATTCTGCCGAGCTAGAAAGGAACGCGCCGAAATGAAAGGAATCGCTTCCGATTTGCAAACGCGCTTGCAACGCGACCCTCAAGCCGTGGTGCATTTGATCGTGCGGACGCAAGACGCGCCAGGCGCGCATCTCGCCGACGCGCAAGCGTGCGGAATGATCGTCCATCGCACGTTCTCGCTGATCTCCGCGCTCGCGGTCGAAGGCACGGCGAGCGCCGCGCTCGCGCTTGCGAATCAACCCTGGGTCGTTTCGATCGAAGAAGACAAACCGGTTCACACGATGTAAGTGATTGGGGATTAGAGATTGGAGATTGGAGATTGGAAATTGGATGTTGGAAGTTGGCGGTTCGATGATGATCAAACTTCCAATCGCTAACCTCCAAGCTCCAATTTCCAACATCCAATTTCCAACTTCCAATTCAGGAGGGAGACTATGCCGAATCCAGCAAAGATTCATGCCAACCTCGCGCCGATGCTTCAGCAACGCGTAATGAGCGCCGCACCCGCGCAACCGCTTCGCATCATTGTCAAATATCGCGCGGGCACATCCGCGATTGCCGCGACCGTCGCCGGGGTTGAGGCAACGCATTTTACGTATCGTCTTTTTCCGGCGACCGCGAACAGCGCATCGCCCGATGGCATCAACGCATTGAGTGAGCGCGACGATGTCGAAATGATTTGGTTCGACGAGCCAGTGCACACGATGCTCGATGCGTCCGTGCCGTTGATCGGCGCGCCGCAAGTGTGGCAAGCCGGTTTCACCGGCAAAGGGATCAAGGTCGCGGTGGTTGATACCGGGATCGATCAGAATCATCCCGACCTGGTCGGACGCGTTACGCTGTGGAAAGATTTTACCGGCGAAAGCGAAACCGACAAGAACGGTCACGGCACACACGTCGCGGGAACGATTGGCGGAACCGGCGCAGGGAGCAGTGGCAAGTACAAAGGCGTCGCGCCCGAGTGCACTTTGTTTGCCGCGAAAGTTTTGCGCGGCAACGGATCGGGAAGCACGAGCGGCGTGATGGCAGGCGTCGAATGGGCGGTTACACAAGGCGCGCAAGTGATCAATCTTTCGCTCGGCAGTGATGGCGCGTGCGATGGTTCGGACGCGTTATCGCAATTGTGCGATGCCGCGATGGATCGCGGCGCGGTGATGTGCATTGCCGCGGGCAATGCCGGACCCGGCGCGAAAACGGTCGGCTCGCCGGGATGCGCGAAAAAAGTAATCACGATTGGCGCGACATCCAAGACCGACCAGGTCGCGAGCTTTTCATCGCGTGGACCCACGAGCGATGGCCGCGTCAAACCCGATGTCTGTTTTCCGGGCGTGAGCATTGTCGCGGCGCGCGCCGCCGGCACACAAATGGGCACGCCGGTCGGCGATTTGTACACGAGCGCGTCCGGCACTTCGATGGCGACGCCCCACGCCGCCGGCGCGTGCGCGCTTTTGCTTCAAGCCAAGCCCACACTCACGCCGCAACAGATCAAGGAAATTTTGATGAAGACGGCGAAAGATTTGGGGCTTGACGCGAACACGCAAGGCAAGGGACGCG
>JACRPR010000206.1 GCA_016223105.1 Chloroflexota bacterium
AAAACATCACCAAACGATTTCCCGGCGTCCTCGCCAACGATCACGTCAATTTCGATTTACGCCGCGGCGAGATTCACGGATTGCTCGGCGAGAATGGCGCGGGCAAATCTACGTTGATGAATATCCTGTACGGTTTGTATCAACCGGACGAAGGCAAGGTGTTGGTCAACGATCTGCCGGTCCGCATCACCAGCCCGCACGACGCGATCGCGGAAGGCATCGGCATGGTGCATCAACATTTTATGCTCGTGCCGCCGCTCACCGTAACCGAAAACATTATGCTCGGCGAAGAATCCATTCACGGCGCGACCAAATTCCTGGGTCGCCTCGCGTTGCTCGACCGCACACGCGCGGCGGAACGGATTCGCGATTTATCGCGCCAGTACGGTTTGGATGTTGATCCGCACGCGTACATCAAAGATTTGCCGGTCGGCGCGCAACAACGCGTCGAGATCGTCAAGGCGCTCTATCGCAACGCAGATATTTTGATTCTCGATGAGCCGACCGCGGTGCTGACTCCACAAGAAGCCGACGAGTTATTTGTGATTATGCAAGGGCTGGCAAAGCAAAATAAATCCATCGTGTTTATCACGCACAAATTGCGCGAAATGTTCGCGGTTACCGATCGCATCAGCGTAATGCGCGGCGGCAAAATGGTCGGCACGACGACGCCACAAGAAGCCACCTCCGCGATGCTCGCCGAAATGATGGTCGGACGCCAGGTGATTTTGCAAGTGGATAAAGCGCCGATGCGCGCGGGCGACGCGATTCTGCGCGTCGAAAATTTACGCGCGCTCGATGATCGTCGCGCGTTGACGGTGGACGGCGTTTCGTTCGAGGTGCGCGCCGGTGAAATCCTGGGAATCGCCGGGGTGCAAGGCAACGGTCAACGCGAATTGGTCGAAGCGCTCACCGGCTTGCGGCGCATCGTGAGCGGGCGCGTGACCTTGCTCGACACGGACATTACGCGCGCGACGCCGCGGCGCATCACTGAACTTGGCGCGGCGCATGTGCCGGAAGATCGCCACAAGCACGGACTCGTGTTGAGTTTTCCGGTGCGCGACAACCTGGTTTTATGCACGTACTATCAACCGCCGTACGCGCGCGGCTGGGAAATTGACGAACCGCGCATCGCGCAAGAAGCGGAAAAACTCGTCGCCGAGTTTGACGTGCGGACGCCGAGCATCGCGACAAATGTCGGGTCGCTCTCCGGCGGCAATCAGCAAAAAGTGATCGTCGCGCGCGAATTGAATCGCCCGGTGAAATTGCTCATCGTCAATCAACCGACGCGCGGACTCGATGTTGGCTCGATTGAATTTATTCACAAGCGCATCGTCGAGGCGCGCGATGACGGTGCGGCGGTTTTGCTCGTCTCCGCCGAACTCGACGAAGTGATGGCGTTGGCGGATCGGATCGCGGTGATGTTCAAGGGACACATTTTGCAAACGCTGGATGCCCAGGATGCCACGCGCGAACAATTGGGTTTGCTGATGGCGGGCGTGAAGGAGGGCAAACATGTCTAGCATCGCCGATCAATCCGCCCGCGTGGATGCGCGCGCCGCGCTCTTGAAAACGCTCGACGTGTTGAGTATGCCCGCGATCGCGATGGTGTTGGCATTCGGCGGCGGCGCGCTGATCATCTGGATCACGAGCGGCGATCTCGGCACGGTGTTTGCCGCGTACGGCGGAATGATCAACGGCGCGTTTTTCAAAACGCGCGGCTTGAGCGAAACGCTCGTCGCGACCACGCCGTACATTTTTCTCGCGCTCGCGGTGTCGCTCGGTTTCAAAGCCGGGTTGTTCAACATCGGCGTCGAAGGACAATTTTACATCGGCGCGATCAGCGCGGCGTGGGCGGGCGTCGCGTTTGCCGGTCTGCCCGCGATCATTCACTTGCCGTTGATGTTGCTCGCCAGCGCGTTGGGCGGCGCGGTGTGGGGAATGATTCCCGGTTATCTCAAAGCAAAAACCGGCGCGCACGAAGTGATCAATACGATCATGATGAATTACATCGCGTTTCGTTTCGTCGAGTACCTTGTGAGCGGACCTCTGCGCGATTCGAAATCGAGCGCGGTGCAAACCGAACGTATTTCGCGCGACGCGGAATTGTGGTCGTTGTACCAAATCCCGGAACGGCTGAGCGATCCTGGGAACGCGTTGCTCGTCAGCATCCTGGTCGCGTTCAGCGCGATCATTCTCGCGCGTTTGATTCTCGCACAACCGCGTTGGACGCGCGTCGCGAATCGCGCGCTGATGATGTGGGGCGCGGGAATCGCGAGCGGCATCCTCACGTTTATCGCGTTGCCGCCGCTCACGCGCGCGGTGTGGCTCTTCACCGACCAATATGATCGGATGCACGTCGGATTATTGGGCGCGCTCGCGGCGGCGGCATTTGTCGCGTGGTTGTTGTGGAAAACCACCCTGGGATTTGAAATGCGAATGACCGGCGCGAGTCCCGACGCGGCGCGGTACGCCGGCGTCAACAGCACGCGCACGATTGTCGTAACGATGGCGATTTCCGGCGCGCTCGCCGGGATGGCAGGCGCGACCGAAGTGCTGGGCGTTTCGATTTGTCGTTGCTTGCCATTGTTCTTTTCGAGCGGGTACGGTTTCGAAAGTATCGCGATCGCGTTGCTTGCAAAAAATTCGCCGCTCGGCATTGTGTTTGGCGCGTTTTTATTCGGCGCAATGCGAAACGGTTCGGATTTGATGGAGCTCAACTCCGGCGTGTCCAAGTACGTCATCTCGCTGATTCAAGGATTGGTGTTGCTGTTCGTCGCCGCGCCACTAATGCTCCGCGCGCTGTTGCGAATGCGCGCACCGCGCGCGGGCGAATCCGATGCGCCGCTCACGCGCGGTTGGGGAGGATGACACGATGACGAACCGCTTGAGAAAATGGATTACGTTTGGCGTGATCGTGATCGTCGCGCTCGCGGCATTTGTTTTGTTCAACGCGATCATCAGCGGCAAGTGCGATGCCGCGTGCACGATTGGAATGTTGAATCAAACTCTGCGCTACGCCGCGCCGATCGCGCTCGCGGCGTACTGCGGAATTTTGTGCGAGCGCGCCGCGGTGATTGACATTGGCATCGAAGGCAAAATGTTGATGGCGGCGATGGTCGCATACGCGATCAACTTGCTCGCGTTTGTAACGTTGAAAGGCGCAGGGCTGGACGCGCGCACAGCGGGCGATGCGAGTCGCGTGATCGCGCTCGTCAGCGCGGTTACCGCGAGCGGACTGCTCGCGTTACTGCACGGTATCGTCTCGATTCGTTATCGCGCGGATCAAATCATCAGCGGCACGGTGATCAACATTCTCGCGATTGGCATCACCGGATATTTCTATCGCCAATTTCTCGCGCAAGATATTCCGGCGGGACCCGGCACCTTTCCACCGTTCGACATTCCCCTGCTCGCGCAAATTCCGGTGCTCGGCGAAATTTTTTTCACCAGCCAAAAACCGATTGTGTACTTGATGCTGTTCCTGACGTTCGCGATTCACCTGGTTTTATTTTATACGCCCTGGGGTTTACGCACGCGCGCGGTTGGTGAAAATCCGCGCGCCGCCGACACGGTTGGCATCAATGTTTTTCGCGTACGCTACATCAACGTTGTGTTCGGCGGACTCGTCGCCGGATTCGGCGGCGCGTGGTTCACGCTCGAAGCGGTGGATGTGTTCAATCCGTTGATGACAAACGGACTCGGCTACATCGGTCTCGCCGCGATGATCTTTGGCAACTGGTCGCCGATTGGCGCGTTGCTCGGCGCGCTGATTTTCGGGCTGGGCAGTTCGATGACTTCGCAGATCAGTATTTTTCGTCCCGACATTCCATCGCAATTGCCGCAAATGTTGCCGTACATTTTGACTATGATCGTGCTTGCCGGGATCGTCGGTCGCGCGACACCACCCGCGGCGGATGGACAGCCGTACGAAAAACAATAACTGCAAATATAAAAACTTCCCAGACAACTTGATTGTCTGGGAAGTTTTTTTGTGTCAAGCCGCGACCCCGCTCAAGGCTTCACAATCTGCTCCACGCGATACCCCGCCGCGAGAAACCATTGCAAATCGTCCGCGTGATCCGCGAGATCAATCGGCGTCGTGCCGGTCAGCCGGAAAAAATCAGATTCGATCTCGACTGCCGCGCCGGTCGGGCGCATATTCGCGTCCGGGTGTGCGCGCCAAAACGCGTCCCACAATTCTTGCGCGGCGCGCGGCAAATCGCGCACGCTGACAAAGCCCTGGTTGTCGGCGTTCACCTGAATCCACTTGTCCTTCAAGCCGCGAATCAGCGGATACAAATGCGGCGCGCCGGGATCATCGCGCAAATAGTGGAACGTTACCGCGTCGTCAATGTACGTGTAATAAATATCCCACAACGGGTCGTCCGCCGTGATCCACGCGATGCCAAAGCGCGCGACCAGGTCGAACGGATCGGAATAACCGATCAACACAATGTCGCCGAAATCGTTACTGCGAACGCTGTAATAGTACGGATAAAACGATTCCGCGAGCGCGCGCAAGGATGGATAACGCGCCGGGCGACCATCGAGACCGGGGAATGCCGAGTGCGCGTTGCAACCGTACAACCCGGTGCGCGGATCGCGCCACACGACCAGGTTATGTTCGACATCCTGGGTTGTTTCGAGCAAAGCAAAACGCGGATTGTGCCCGTGCAAAAAATTGATCGCGTACGCGAACAGTGCGCCTTCAAAGCAATGCGCCATCCCGGTATGCAGGATGCGGCGCGGCGATTGCGCGGTTTCCTCTTGCTCGACCGAAATGTGATCGTCGTTGTAAAAAATTTCCGTGTCGAGAAAATCTTGCACCTTGTCCGGCGTATCCAGCGCGGCGATCACGCGCAACTCGGCGTCGGAGAAACGCAAGCCGAGTTCGCGCGCGCGCGCAACGACGCGCGCGTGCGATACCGGGTTGAGCGCGTCGCGATACGCGTCGGCAAAGATATGGAGTTGATCGAAATCGAGATGCGGTGGCGCGCCAGCGGAATGTGGTTTGCTCATCACGCGCGAGTATAGCGAACCTCGCCGCGCGCGTCAACCGCGCGCGACAAAACCCAAAGGGTCTTCGAGACCCTTTGGGTTTCAGCGCGCATCTGCGATCCGAAAATTTAAGGTACGTTTTTTTCATTCCTAGTGTATAATGCAAACAGAAAGCGCGCGGCGAAAAAATTTCGCCGGAAAAATTTTTTCTCCAATCTCATCAAGGATGATGCCGTGAACATACTAGTCGTCTATAACGTTGTCGAGACCATCGAGCAAGGCGAAGAGGATGATCTCCTCGCCGAGCAGGAAAGTAGTTTTGTCGAGCAAGAGATCGCCAAAGCATTGCAACAACATGGGCACCGCACCGCCGCCGTGCCGATTCGCGACGATCTGTGGGGTCCGCTTCGTCAGTACGATCCGAATGAATGGTTGATCTTTAACTTGTGCGAAAGTATTCGCAACAAAACATACCTCGAACCGTACATCATTTCGGTTTTCGATCACCTGGGATTTCGTCACACCGGTTCCGGGCGCGGCGCGCTCGCGAATTGTTTAAGCAAGCCGCGCGCGAAAGAAGTGTTGATGGCGCACGGTCTCCCGACCGCGGCATACCAGGTCTTTACCCCGTGGACGATTCAACGGCATCTTGAATTTCCCCTGTTCGTCAAACCGGCGTCCGAAGACGCGAGCATCGGCATCACGCTCAACTCGGTTGTGCATGATGAACGCGCACTCCGTCGCCAGGTGCGCTACATCTGGGACAAGTATCATCAACCCGCGCTCATTGAAGAATTTATCGAAGGTCGCGAATTCAATGTAACGATTCTCGGCAACGAAAATCCGCGCGTCCTGCCCCTCTCGGAAATTAATTTCAATCGCATCGCCGATCCGTTCGCGCGCATCGTTTCGTTTCGCGCGAAATGGGTGCCAACATCACCGGAGTACATCGGCACACCGCCAACTTGTCCGGCGCGCGTGAGCGACGCGCTAAAAGCGCGCATCGAAGATGTCGCGCGCCGCGCGTACCAAGCGATGGGCTTGCGCGATTATGGCCGCGTGGACATTCGCGTCAAGAACGGCGCGCCGTACGTCCTCGAAGTAAATCCGAACGCCGATCTTTCGCCGGATGCCGGGATCGCGCGCGCGGCGCGCATCGCCGGCATGACCTACCCCGATCTCGCGGATGAAATTTGCCGGCTCGCCGCGCGGCGGTATCGGATGAAAGGATTCGCGCGCCCGCGCATCGTCAATTACGAAATCAAAGCGCGCAGTGTCGGTAGCGACGGCGTGTACTCGATTCCGGCAAGCGCGTTATTGCCCAAGCACGCGCGCGACACACGCCTCAATCGCGCGCCCCAAATCGCCAGCGTTCCCGCCTAGCGCGCGTTATGATCGAGCCACCTCACCCCGCCGATACGCCCGCCATCGAGCAACTCGCGCGATGCTCCGGCGTGTTCACCCCCGAAGAAATTCATGTCGTGCGCGAAATGCTCGACGGATTTTTCAATCCCGAGCCGCGCGACGATCACGCGTTCGTCGTTTATCGCAATGGCAACGCGAACGCGATTGCCGGCTTTGCCGTTTTCGGACCGACGCCGATGACGGATCGCGTGTGGGATTTGTACTGGATTTGCGTGGATCGCGCGCAACAATGCCGCGGCATCGGCAGTATTTTGCTCCAAACCATCGAGCGCGATTTGCAAACGCGCGGCGCGCGCGCGATTTATCTCGAAACGTCGGATTCGGCGCAGTACTGCGCGGCGCGCGCGTTTTACGAACGCCACGCGTACGAACGCATCGCGCACATTCCCGATTTTTACGCAGTGGGCGAAGGCAAAGTGATGTATCGCAAAACGTTGGAAAAAATCGAGCCGGGTTTATGACCCGGCTTTTTAATTCGCGCGGCGATGCTTTAATATCCTTTTGACAAATCACTCTGTTGTGAGTATTATTGAATTCAATCGCACGGCAAGCATCGAATCAAAATGAAGTTGCGCGCAGTGCAACGCCAAAACATTGCGACTCGAAGCATTGCAAGGAATCAAGTCAAAGATGACCAATTGCTCGCATTGTGGCACGGTTAACGTTGACGATAGCAAGTATTGTAAAGCATGCGGCACACGCCTGATCGCGTCATCGTACACGCAGTGCCGGCAGTGCCAATCAATGAATTTGGCGGACAGCGCCTATTGCAATCGGTGTGGCGAACGATTGGTGCCCACTGCCGGCATTCCACCCTCCGAAAAAATCGCGCGGGAGCACGCGGAAGAATCGCTTTCGGAAACTTTCGACGACGATGCCGCCGATTTGCCGGTTTTCGATCAACCGCTTTCGCGCGCGCATGCCAATTCTGCCAAAGGTTTGATCCCGACTCACGAATTATTGCAAATGGCGAACGCGCTCAACATTGACGTAGATTACAACACTCTGCGCTTTTGGCAAAAGCGCGGACTCGTGCCGGATCCCAAACGCGGACCGGTGGAGAGCGGACGCGGCACGCGCGGCTATTACGACGCATCGTTGATTGATCGGCTTGGCTTTATTCGCGAAATTCAAAAAACGTACGCGATGGGACTCGAAACGATCGGCGCGGAATTGGAACAGATTGATCAACACATCGCGAAACGCAACGATCCTGCCGCGTGTTATCGCGCGCGCCTGGATGAACTGCGCGCGCAACGCGAAATGGAAACCAAGCGCACGCTCTTGGCAGTGCTCGGCAAAGCGCTCGGAATTCCGCCGAACGAAATCGCGATCGTCGTCGTCCGCAAAAAAGACGGCGACACTGTGCGCTTTGTCGCGGAGCGCGCGCCGGGCGAACGCGCGCCGACCGCATCCGCGCCCCCGCCGCCACTGCGAACCGAAACGCGCGAGACGTTGGAAAAAGTTCGCAACAAGTTGGAGAAACTCGATTGACAATTTTCGCGTTTTGATGATAATGCAATCATCGGCGACGACGGAGACAAGTACTCGTAAAAAATCCGGCAGAGAAAAAGACAACCTGGTGCAAGTCTTTTCGGATGCAAACGACGAAATTCCCTCCCGAGCCGCGCGTGCGAAATTACATTGTCATTGCGAGCCGACAGGCGAAGCAATCCCCGCACAATCTGGAGATTGCTTTGTCGCAAAGAACGCTCCTCGCAATGACAAAACGAAACTAGTGCGTGCCGCGAATCTCGCGTTATCGAGATGGCTGATGTTGGTCAGCGTAGAGTGAGTGCGTTAGTTCGATAGTGCGTTAGTTCGATAGTTGTCTCGAAATGCAACTATCGCACTAATCAACTATCTCACTAACGAACTAACCAGGGTGGTACCGCGAGACGTTCCGTGACTCTCGTCCCTTTGGGGATGAGAGTTTTTTTGTTGCGCGTTTGGTAGCATAGCCCCTCGTGGGCGTCCCACCAATTGCGTCGGATTAAATCAAAACGCCCACAAGGGGCTAAACTACATCATAAAAAATGGACATTACTTTTCACCTTGTCCCGCAAAAATTTTTCGATGCGCTGGACGCGACCCAGGATTACACGCCGCGCGATTTTGCGCGCGAAGGATTCATCCATTGCACCGACGGCGCGCGTGCAATGGCGGACACCGCGAATCGCTATTACAAAGCGAACGGCGAACCGCACTATTATTTGCACATTGACAAGTCGCGCGTGCGCGCGCCGATCCGTTACGACGCGACGCCGCGCCTCTATCCGCACATTTACGGCGCGCTGAATCGCGACGCGATTGTCGCGGTTCGCCCGTCGCATCGGCTCGCGGACGGCACATTTTTGCCGCCCGCACCGCGTTGGTGGCTCACCGCGATTGACGCGTTGCAACATCGCGATTATCGCAATCTGTGGCTCGGGCAATTGCTTTCGCAATTCGGAACGCAGATGCAAATTATGACGATCGCGTATCACGTTGATCAACTCACGCACTCGGCGATCGCGCTCGGCTTGATCGGTTTGATGCGCGTGATTCCGATTGTGATCTTTTCGCTCATCGGCGGATTGTTTGCGGACGCGCACGACCGCCGTCGCGTGATGTTTGTTACGCAAACCGTGATGATGCTCTGCGCGGCGACGCTCGGTTTGCTCACCGTGCTGGGCGCGATTTCGGTGCCGATCATTTACGCGCTGTCCGCGCTCATCGCCGCGACGATGGCGTTCGATGGTCCGGCGCGCCAATCGCTCGCGCCAAACCTGGTGCCGAAAGAACATCTCACGAACGCGTTATCGCTGAACAACATCATGCACCAAATCGCCGCGATTGTCGGTCCCGCGATTGGCGGATTTGTGATCGCGGGATTCGGGATCGCCGCGGTGTACTGGCTGAACGCGGCTTCGTTCATCGCGATTTTTGCCGCGCTTGTCGTGATGAAAACGCCGACGCAACAAAACCTGGGCGCGGCGCGCGTGCATCTCGATTCGTTGACCGAAGGCATTCGCTTTGTGTGGGATGCAAAACTGATTCGCGCGACGATGTTGCTGGACTTTTTCGCGACCTTCTTTTCGTCCGCGAACGCGCTCTTGCCGCTCATTGCGCGCGAGATTTTGAAGGTCGGTCCCGAAGGTCTCGGATTTTTGTACGCCGCTGAATCGGTCGGCGCGGTAACCGCCGGTGTCGGAATGGCGTTCGCCGGAAAAATCAAACGCCAGGGCGCGATTTTACTTTCGTCCGTCGCGGCGTATGGTGTCGCGACCGCGTTGTTCGGCGCGTCGCCGGTGTACACGCTGACGCTCGTCGCGCTCGCGCTCGTCGGCGCGTCGGACACGGTCAGCACAATTTTACGCAACACGATTCGCCAACTCGCGACGCCGGATCATTTGCGCGGACGAATGACCGCAGTGAATATGATTTTCTTTATGGGCGGTCCGCAGTTGGGCAATCTCGAAGCCGGGATTGTCGCCGCCGCGTTCGGCGCGCCGATCTCAGTGATCAGCGGCGGCATCGCGACGGTGTTCTTTGTCGCGCTGACCGCGTGGCTGGTGCCGCAGTTGCGAAAGTATAAGGGGTGAGAGATTGGCAGAAAACAAGGTGTATCACATCGTCGCCGCGATCATTCGGCGCGGTGATGAAATTTTGATGGTGCATCAACGCGCGCCGGATTCAAACGCGTGGTGGTCAACGCCGGGCGGTGTGGTCGAGGATGGCGAAACGCTGATTGACGCGCTCGCGCGCGAGGTGCGCGAGGAAACCGGGTTGGATGTGCTTGAACCGGGACGTTTGGTTTACGTTACGCAGTGGGAAGATGTCCCAGAGAATCATCAAGCCATCGCGTTTGTTTTTGAAATTCAACGCTGGCAAGGCGAACTGAAACCGGCGGATCCCGATGGGCTTGTTACTGAGGCATCCTTTTTGCCGATTGACCGGGTTATCGCAAATTTACAAACGGTCAAATGGGGAATTCTCACCGAACCGGCAATCGCGTACCTGCGCGGACAAGCGCCGGTCGGATCGGTGTGGATTTATCGTTGGGATGAAAACGAAAATATCTCGCTAGTCGCGCGGGTTCCGTAGAAATTGGCGACATTCGGCGCACCGTTCGCGGTGATTCGTAGCAGCGTGGGAACTATAATTGCAATCGCATCGGTCGCGTGGTTCGTGCCACAGTTACGAAATTTTCAGAGATGAACTATAGTCAGCACAGACTCGATGTGAGGTAGAGAAATGGAATTTGAACATATTCGAATTGACGATGATGTTATTGACAAAGGATTTTTTATTGATGTTCTGGATCCAGCTTGGCGAACAGTAGATATCTATAGCGGCAAAATAGAATACGATAAAAGTCTTTCGGCATTCACCAATGAACAGCGATTTCTGGTTGCGATCACTTGGTATATCTCCGAAGTAAACAACGGAGGTCACAAACAGTTCTACTACAATCCGACTGGAATTGTTTGGAAAGATGCCCTTTCTGGATTTCAAGAAATAGGGCTTGACGAAGCCGTTTCAATATTAGATGAATCTGCGAAACGGATAGGTGGAAACCCAAGTTTTGAAAGAGAAACGCGTTGGAAACAAATGGATGTCCACGACCCAAAGTTTGACGACCTTGATGACCGGTTCTACGATTTGGAAGAAAGAATTAACTTGGATGAAATAATGCAAGATTACATCAGGAAACACCGCAACGCGTTTTATTATGAAGGGGATGTAAAAAAATCCGATTTCTCGTGACACGTTAGGAGGTCATAATGCTTGATGAATTAAACCAACTCCGCGCGGACGCACTCGCGCAACTCTCGCCCATCTGGGACGATGCCGCGCTCGAAGAGTGGCGCGTCAAGTTTCTCGGACGCAAGGGCGCGCTCGCCGCGCAGATGGAACGACTCGGCACATTGCCAAAAGAGGAACGCGCGTCCGCCGGCAAACTCGCGAACGAAACCAAAACCGCGCTCGAAGCCGCATTCACCGCCAAGGTCGGCGCGATGAAACAACGCGCGCTTTCCGAATCGCTCGAATCCGAGCCGCTCGATGTAACTCTGCCCGGTCGCCCGATCAAACGCGGGCGCGTGCATCCGGCGACGCAAGTGATGCGCGAAATTTATCGCATCTGGGGCGATATGGGTTTCCAGATTTTCAGATCGCGCGAGGTCGAATCGGACGAGATGAATTTTCAATTGCTCAATATCCCGATGTATCATCCCGCGCGCGACGGTTGGAGCACGTTCTACATCGCGGACACGGATCAGCGCGTTTTGCTTCGCACGCACACATCGCCCGGACAAATTCGCGCGATGCGCGCGCTTCACCCGAACCCGATTCGCGTGATTTTGCCGGGAATGTGTTATCGCTACGAACAAATCACCGCGCGCAGTGAAATTCAATTCTACCAGGTCGAAGGTCTCGCGGTCGGACACAACATCACGTTCGCGGATCTCAAAGGCACGCTCACCGAATTTGCGCGCCGAATGTTCGGCGAAAATCGGCAGGTGCGTTTTCGCGCGGATCACTTTCCGTTCACCGAGCCGAGCATGGAAATGGATGTCGAGTGCATTATCTGCGACGGCAAGGGCTGTGTAGTGTGCAAACATTCCGGCTGGCTCGAAATCCTGGGATCGGGAATGGTGCATCCGCAAGTGCTTCGCAACGGCGGTTACGATCCCGCCGAGTGGAGCGGATTCGCGTTCGGCTTGGGTCCCCAAAGAATCGCGATGTTGAAACATAGCATCGAAGACATTCGCTATTTCTGGGGAAACGATCTGCGATTCTTGGAACAGTTCTAAAATTTTCGATTTTCGATTTTCGATTTGCGATTTGCCAATCGAAAATCGGCAATCGGAAATCGAAAATGGAGACATTATGAAACTACCACTCTCTTGGATTCGCGATTACGTTGATATCAAAATTTCGCCGGAAGAAATTGCCGAGCGACTGACGTTTGCCGGGCTTGAGGTCGAGCAGATGGATTACATCGGCTTGCCGCGCCATTCGGTCATTCCGCCGATCACCGAGCGTCCCGATCTCGCGTGGGATCGCGAGAAGATCGTCGTCGGAAAAATTCTCGCGGTGAATCAACATCCGAACGCGGATCGGCTCACGCTCGCGATGGTGGATGTTGGCAAGGGCGAGCCGATCCAGGTCGTGACCGGCGCGCCGAACATCAAAGTTGGCGAGAGCGGACACCTGGTTGCGTTTGCGCTCGAAGGCGCGACCTTGTTCGACGGACACCAGGACGGTTGGAAACCGATGACGTTGAAGAAATCGAAAATTCGCGGCATCGAGTCCGGCTGTATGGTTTGTTCCGAAAAAGAACTCGGCATCAGCGACGAACACGAAGGGATCATTCTTTTGCCGGACGACGCGCCGATTGGCGCGCCGCTCGCGGATTATCTCGGCGATGTCGTGTTCAACATCAAGATCAATCCGAATATGTCGCGCTGTTCATCCGTGATCGGGATCGCGCGCGAAGTTGCCGCACTCACCGGGCAAACTCTGCGCGATGTGCCGACGAAAGTGATCGCGAAAGGCGCGCCCATCGCGGAGCAAATCAAAATCGTGATCGAAAATTCGGAACTCAATCCGCGCTTTACCGCGATGCTGATTCGCGGCATCGCGATTCAAGCGTCGCCGTTCTGGATGCAACAACGTTTGAAACTCGCGGGGATGCGCCCGATCAACAACATCGTTGACGTTACAAATTACGTGATGATCGAAACCGGGCAACCGCTTCACGCGTTCGATTACGATAAATTATTCGGGCGCGCTGGAAAACGCGCGCCCACGATTATTACGCGACTCGCGGAATCGGGCGAAGAGATCGAAACGCTCGACGGCGCGAAACGCAAACTCGATCCGTTCACGATTCTCGTGTGCGACACGCGCGGCGCGCTTTCGATTGGCGGCGTGATGGGCGGCGCGGACAGCGAAGTGGACGCGCACTCGAAAAACATTTTGCTCGAAGCCGCGTCCTGGGAATATCTCAACATTCGTCGTACCGTGCAATCGCAACATCTTCCGTCCGAAGCCGCGGCGCGATTCAGTCGCGGGATTCATCCGTCGCAAGCGGTGATCGGATTGAAGCGCGCGATTGAAATGATGCGCGAACTCGGCGGCGGACAAATCGCGAAAGGGATCGTGGACGAATATCCCGGCAAGCCGAAAAAAGTTGTGATCCATTTGCCGATTGCCGAAGTCAAACGTCAACTCGGCGTCGAGTTGTCCGCGAAAGAAATTACGCGATTGTTGGAGAGCGTCGGCTTTCAAGTTGAAAGTGCAAAGTTAAAAGTAAAAAGTAAAGCCGCGCACTTACCACTTACCACTTACCGCGTTACTGCGCCCGATCATCGCCTCGACGTTGACGGCACGGACGATGTGATCGAAGAGATCGCGCGGCTGTACGGTTACGCCAACATTCCCGATTCGCGAATGAATGACGAACTGCCGCCGCAACACACGAACGTTGATCTCGAACAAGAAGAACTCGTGCGCGATCTGTTGATCGACGCGGGCTTGCAAGATGTGATCACGTACGCGCTGACGACGCCGGAACACGAGGCGATGTTGTCGCTCGATGCCGCGCATCCCGCGATCCCGGCGCGCGCGTACGTGCGAATCGAAAATCCGATCAGCGCGGAACGCGCGGTGATGCGCCAATCGCTCGCGCCGAATCTGCTCGATCTCGCCGCGGCGAACTCGCGTTATCGCGCGCGCGTCGCAATGTTCGAAATCGGTTTGGTGTATTGGACGCGCGGCGCGAACGATTCTTTGTTGTCGCGCGAAATCGCGAACGAATTGCCGGAAGACCAGGATCGCGCGTTGCCGCTCGAACGCCGCCGCCTCGCGCTCGCGTTGACCGGTCCGCGCGATGAAATGTCCTGGCAAGGCGCAGACACAGCCCAGGTTGATTTCTACGATCTGAAAGGTGTGATCGAATCACTGCTTGCCGGTTTGCACATTGGCGGCGCGCAATTCGCGCCGGCGAATCATCCGTTGTACCATCCTGGTCGCGCGGCGATGTTGAAAATCGGCGATGCGGAAATCGGCGCGTTCGGCGAACTGCATCCGCTCGTGCGCGAACGATTCGATCTGCCCGCGCGCGCAGTGTTGATCGGCGAATTTGATCTCGATGCGTTGCTCGCGTATGTGCAACCGCTCTATAAAACCGGCGCACTCGCGCGTTATCCCGCGGTCGCGCAAGACCTCGCGATTGTCGTGGATGAAAATGTCGCGGCGGATCGCGTGCACGCGCTCATCGTGCAAACCGGCGGCGCGCTGTTGTCCAGCGCGACCTTGTTCGACGTGTATCGCGGCGATCAGATCGCGCCCGGCAAAAAATCGCTCGCGTACGCGCTGACGTTCCAAGCCGATGATCGCACGCTCACCGACGATGACGCGACAAAATTGCGCGGCAAGATCGTGCAACGCTTACAACGCGAGTTGGGCGCGCAAACGCGCGGGGCGTGATGGTAGGGGCGACGCATGCGTCGCCCCTACAAATTGACGAGAATGACAGAAACGAGTAAAACTCTATCCGAATAAAATCTTTCCACTGACGGAAGGGAACACGGACATTATTAATTTTATTTTTCCGTGTTCCCTTCCGTCAGTGGAAAGATTTTATTCGGATAGAGTTTTACTCGTTTCTGTCATTCTCGTCAATTTGTAGGGGCGACGCATGCGTCGCCCCTACCATCACGCCCCGCGC
>JACRPR010000207.1 GCA_016223105.1 Chloroflexota bacterium
CGCGTGGTGTGGGCTTTCTAGCCCGCCGCGTGGTGTGGGCTTTCTAGCCCGCCGCGTGGTGTGGGCTTTCTAGCCCGCCGCGTGGTGTGGGCTTTGTTTGCGCGCCCGCATCGGCGGCTTGAAAAGCCGCCCCACATCTAACTATGAACTGAACAGCGCGCCCGCGCGCGGCGCGATCTGAATGCCGCGCGCAAAACCGTCTTGTGTAACTATCGTCGCACCCGACCATGCTTCGATCAAGCGCGTGCCGTTCGGCGCGAGCGCGTCCACGCGCAGATCGAGCGCGACCGGTTCGCGGCTAGCATTAAGCGCGATGATCGCGATTTCGTTTTGATGTTGCCGCGCGAACGCGACTGTGTGATTTTCGGCGTACAGCGTCGTCATTCCGCCGCGCCGCAACGCGACCGATTTTTTGCGCGCCGCGATCAACTGCTTGGTCCACGCGCGCAATTCGCGATTGATCCGTCCCGGTTCCCAAATCATTCCGCGCCGATTGTCCGGATCTTTTTCGCCTTCGAGCGCGATTTCGTCGCCATAGTACAGCATCGGCGCGCCGGGAAACGCGAACAGCGCAAGCAACGCGAGTTTCAACGCGGCGATCTCGCCGCGCGCAATTGTAACAAAGCGCGCCGTGTCGTGACTGTCGAGCAAATTCAACTGCGCGCGCGTGATCCCGGCGGGATACCAGGTCAACTGATCAGTCAGCGCGCGCGCGAACGCCGCGCCGTCCATCGCGGGCACATCGCCGTACGAGTGCGCGTGAATCAGTCCGCGCGCGCGGTCGTCCAACTCGACGATAAAGCCGAGCGCGGCGCGCGTGAATTGATAATTCATCACCGCGTCGAACTGATCGCCCTGCAACCAGCGATCCGCGCGATGCCAAATTTCGCCGACGATGTACGCGTCGGGGTTGATCGCTTTGACGCGGCGGCGAAACTCGCGCCAAAATTCGTCATCGTCAATTTCCGCCGGGACATCGAGCCGCCAACCGTCAATCCCAAAGCGAATCCAATGTTCCGCGACGCGCCATAAAAATTCGCGCACATCGGGATTGCGCGTGTTGAATTTCGGCAGAGCCGACAAGCCCCACCACGAATCGTAATTGTTGCCTTCCTCGTATGCGCGCACAGGGAAATTGTGAAAGGTGAACCAATCGCGATACGGTGACGCCACGCCGTTTTCGAGCGTGTGATTGAATTGATAAAAGCCGCGACTCGCGTGATTGAACACGCCGTCGAGAATAACGCGGATGCCGCGCGCGTGTGCCGCGTCGAGCAGAGTTTTGAACGCAGGGTCGCCGCCGAGAATCGGATCAATGTGGAAATAATCGTGCGTGTGATAGCGGTGATTCGCGGTGGATTGAAAAATCGGCGTAAAATAAATCGCGGTGATGCCGAGATCGCTGAGGTAATCGAGCCGCTCGACGACGCCGCGCAAATCGCCGCCTTTGAAACCGAAAATCGTCGGCGGCGCGTCCCAGGATTCGAGATGATTCGGTTTTTCAACTTGTGCGCTGATCGCAAAACGGTCGGGAAAAATTTCGTAAAAAATCGCGTCCTGAACCCATTCAGGCGTCTGCACTGTCATGCGCTTTGACTCCGAATAAAATTAGTGCGGATGTCATTTCGAAGCGGCGCAAAGCGTCTCCGTTCGCGAAAATGAGATTTCTCGCTTTGCTCGAAATGACGAATTTGAAATGACAAATTCTGATCACAAACGGCGTGGATGATAGCATGAATCGCCGGGCGTGTCCAATTCAAAAATAAAATCGGGACGCGTCATTTTTCGCAAATGCGAAAAATGACGCGTCCCGGTTCTAGTTCAAGATTTTCGGCGGTAAATTTATTACGCGCCGCTTTCCCAGGTCGCGCGCAGATCGCGGATCGCGCGCGTGGTCAGGCGGCGATACGTTCGATCCGGCGGCGCGATCACGACCAGAATGAACCAATGCCCGGCGGCGTAAAAATAGCGGCAGACCAAACGCGAGCGATCGCTGATCACCATCGAAACTTCGTCCACCGTGTCCATTCCCAGTCGCGTCCGGGTTTGCTCGATAAAATCTTTGACGAGCGTGACCATCGCCGCGACCGTTTCCACATCGAACGTCGGCGTCGCGGGCGCGGATGCGATTGGCAAACCGTCTTCGCCGGTCAGCGCGGTGAGCGCAAAACTACCTTCGGTGTTCGCCGCTTCTAAAATTTCTTGAAACGATGGTGCGCCGTTGGACATTATTTCATCACGCGGCGCACATTTTCCGCCGCGCGCTCCATTTGCAAAAACACCAAACCCAGTTTCGCGTCTTTGCGCGCAACCGCGCTCAACACCGATTCGGGTCCCGCGCTCATAATGATCGTGTACCCTTCTTCGCCTTCGACGAACACGCGCTCAAGTCCGCCCTGTTCGAACTCGGCGGTTGTTTGTTCGCCGAGCGCGAGCATCGCCGCCGCCATTGCCGCGACGCGACGCTCTTCGACGCTTTGCGGCAACTCGGACGCGATTGCGAAGCCGTCAATACTGATGACGCCCGCGCCGATCAAGCCGGGGGTCGCGGATTGCAGACCGCGCAGAATATCCGTCAATTGTTTGGTCAAATCTTTTTCCGACATTTTGCCTCCCTCAATTTCATTGAACTCGAATCGGGTCATTGCGAGCGGAGCGAAGCAATTCCATAAGCGGAGATTTCTCGCTTCGCTCGAAATGACGAACAAGTCGAAATGACGAGCAAGTCCGGTTTTATTTATTCCGCCGATTGCGCTCGGCGGCTTGCGCGAGCGCGGCGAAAAAATCGTGCACGCCTTCACCGGTCGCGCAACTCGTTTCAAAAAATGGCACGTTCCATTCGCGCGCTAACGCGCGACCTTCTTCGCGCGTAACCTGGTCTTCGAGATCCGTTTTGTTGGCGGCAAGCACGAGCGGCGTCGTCGGCAAAATTTCGCGAATTTCGCGTTGCCATTGCGTCATGCGCTCGAACGTCGCGCGATCATTCACCGCGTACACCAACCCAATCGCTTTACTGCCGCGATAAAACGCGCGGCGCGTGAACGCGAAATGATCCTGCCCGCTCACATCCCAGACCACGAGCCGGGTTTGCGTATCGCTGTACGCGACATCGTACAAATGAAAATCTACGCCAATGGTCATGCGTCGTTCGGCGTTAAAACTGCCGGTGCAGAGCCGGCGAATGAGCGTGCTTTTGCCCACGCCGCCGTCGCCGCCCAATGTAACTTTGAGTGCGACATTCGCGCCGCGCCCGTTTTCGCGACTTGGTTCGCTTTCACCGCGTTCGAGCGCGAACGCGGCGTGAATCACGCGCAACAAATCCGCCAACGGAAATGGTTTGGTGAGATAGCGATACACTTGAAGGCGTTTGGCTTCTTGCGCGACTTCATCCGAACCGTGCGCGGTGATCAGAATCGCCAACATTCCCGGCACGCGCGCGCGCACGGCTTGGAGCAATTCCAAACCGCTCATTCCCGGCATACGATTATCCGTAACGATCAAATCCCAGCGCGCGGATTCCAATTGTTTGAGCGCGGCTTCGCCGGAGCTGACCGACTCGACCTGGTATTCGCGCGCGGCTTCGCTCAATCCTTCGCGCAACAACATCTCGACGCTGGGATCATCCTCGACAATCAGGACGCGTTTAGTTTGCATTGATTTACCTGATTCGCGCGGACATTTACTTGATCGTGGCTTCCATGCGGCACATCGGATCACCCAAGCCACCGATGCACCGGGTTTCTTTGACGAACACCGAACCGCGCGTAATTTTCGTGAGCGCGCCCGCGACGAGCCCGGCTTCGAAATGACAAATCGTATAACCAACGCGTTCCAAGCCGGAACAAGTTACACATTCGTACACATCGGCAACGACACGATGCGCGCTCGCTTCGACGACTTCCACTTTGCCGATCTTGAGCGCTTCGATCAAATTGACCAACTCTGCCGGTGATGCCACATCGAGCGACAAGCCGATTTTTTCACCGGCGTTGTACAACATACTGCCGACACTGCGACCGAGAATGTCTTCCATCGCGATCAAGCGCACAACGCGAAAGAGCGCGACCGGCATGTCCGCGCCTAACACGGGGCGCGCGACCTGGCTCACATCGCCAACCGAAAGTTTTTTGCGCGGCGGTAATGACGTAACCCGCCGGGCTACGGTTGTTTGCATTGGAATCTCCTTTGGAAATTTATTGCTCACCGTTCCGCGCGCCGCGCGTCACTCTGAGCGAAGCGACGGATCGCGCGCGCGTTCAACCCATCTGCTTTGCTTCGCTCCGCACGCTCTTCTGAACGGTTTCATTTATTGAACGAGTTTGGCGACTTCGAAACTCGTTTTGCGAATGTCGCGCATAATCAAGCCCAGACGCGCACTCGATTTCGCCAAAACCGTGAACACGGCATGTTCACCCGCAGGCACCAAAATCGCATAGCCCTTTTCGCCGCGAATGTAGAGTTGATCTACCGCGCCGCGCGCGAGCGCGCTCGCGATTTTCGCGCCGAGCGAAACCATCGTCGCGGACATTGCCGAGATGCTACTCTCATCGAGATCCGGCGGAAAATTGGTCGCGATGATCAACCCGTCGCGACTCACGACCGCGGACGCTTCGATATCGGAGACGATATTGCCAAATGCTTCAAGTTCCTGCGTGATTGCTTCGACCGACCGGAACATTGGATTGATCTTTCGAATTTGAAATGGATGCTAATGTAGGGGACGGACGCCGTTCCGTCCGGTTGCAAACCAGGACGCGACGGCGAGCGGCGGCTACAGTGCACGGAATTAGGCGGACTGGAAATTTTTTGTCGTTTCGATCATTGCGCGAATCGTCTCGTCGGAAACACCGAGCGGAATTTCGGGGCCTTGCGCGCCGACGATGTAATCCATTCCGCCGGTCGCGGCAAGCGCGCGTGCGACTTCATCTTTCATTTTTTCCGGCGACCAGCGGCGCATCGCGATATTGTTGAAATTGCCGATCAGCGTGATTTTGCCGGCGGCGACCTGGTGCGCCGCCGCGAGATCGTCGTGATAATCCAAAATGATGCCCGCCGCGCCGGTTTCCGCGATCAAATCAATCACCGGCAAAACACTGCCGACGCCTTCCCACACGACGGGACCTTTGATTTGCGAAATCGTTTCGCGGATCACCGGCAATGCGAATTGCATAAACTCATCGCGCGTGATCATCGTCGCGGATGCCATGCCGTCGGCGAGCACAATCGCGTCCGCGCCGGCTTCGATCTGCGCGTTCGCCCACGCGATACAAAAATCGCGCGTCACCGCGAGCGCGTGCGCGAGAATCGGATCGCGCGTCGCGGGATCGCTAAAGAGCAAATCCACCCACGCTTCCGCGCCCATCAACAAACTCGGCAGTGAAAACGGCGCGACCGCCGCGCCGATGATCGGCACGCGCCCTTTGACATTTTGCGCGAGAATGTTTAGCGCGTGGAGCGTTTCTTGCAGAGCCGGAATTTTTTTCGGATCGGCGGCGGTGAGTTTGCGCGCGTCTTTCGCTTCGCGCAAAACCATTTTGCCCAAACTCGGCGGACCGTTGCGAAAGTACATCAACGTCGCGCCGAACGCGACCGTGTCTTCGACAACATGCGGCACGCCGATCACGCAATCGTGTCCGAATTTTTCGAGCAAGCGCAATTGCCCGTGCGCGTAATGCTCGCCTTTGGAAAAATACTCTTCGAGCGAGAGTCCGAGTTCGCGCGCGCCTTGCATCAACATCACCGGAAACACCGGCGGGCGATCCGGTTTTTTGTGCGTAACGGTCGCGAGCAAACGTTCGAGCGGGGTCAGCGTGTCCGCCATTTATCCAACTCCGATCAATTGCCGCACGGTCGCGACCGCGTCGGTGGCATTGCGCGCCATCGCGTCCGCGCGCACTTGCGTCCAAAATTCCGGATCGAAATTAAACGGCGCGCCGCCGACAATGAATTTGATTTCATTTTCGAGTTTGCGTTCGCGCAAAATATCGCGAATGCCGACGAGTTCTTCGGCGGTGTGCACGAGCAGTGCGGACGCGAGAATCGCTTGCGCTTTGACCGAGACCGCCATATTCACAAATTGCCGATTCTCGACACTCAAGCCCAAATCCACAACTTTGAAACCGGCGACGCGCATAAAGGTCGCGACGAGACGGCGACCGAGTCCGTGATAATCGCCGCGCGCCGTGCCGATGACGACGGTCGCGCGCGGCACCGGCGGGCGCGGCACGGCGAGCAGTAACCGATTCAACGCGGTTTCGACGATGCGCGCCATAATGTACATTCGCGACAAGGTGATGTCGAGATTGGTTTGCCGCGCACTCACATCATCCATCGCCGGGTTGACGACATGCGCGATAATTTCTTCCGCCGGTAATTTTGCCGCGAGCGCGTCTTCGATGATCTGTTTGCCGCGATCCTGATCGAGCGCGATCAAGGTTTCGAGAAATTGTTGGCGACAGATTTCAAGATTCATCCGCTTACCCTTTCCAAAAATCTCACCACCAACGTACTATACAGATTTTTTTCAACCGATGGATTAATCAGTATTGCGGTTGAATAACAATTCCGTAAAAAAAGACCCGAAGGGTTCGCTTCGCGAAAACCCTTCGGGTTTCATCATCAGCCCACAAACCGATACCCTTTGGCGCGCACGGTTAAAATGTAACGCGGATTATCGGGATCATCTTCAAGTTTTTGGCGCAGACGTTGAATGTGCACGCGCACGAGCGGGCGCGCGTCCGGCTCGGCGAGATCGTACCCCTGGATCGTTTTGACGATCTCGCTCGCCGTAACAACGCGGTCGCCGTGTTGCACGAGATAATCCAACAAATCGAATTCGGTCGCGGTCAATGCAAGCGATGCCTTGCCGCGCACAACCAAACGTTTTTGACGATCAATCGTCAGCGTCGGCATTTGCACGAAACGATCCGGCATTGCGCGCATCGCGACCGTGGCGTTTTCCTGGCGCAATTCACGGAGCGTCTCCTCGAGATGCGCGATCAATTCGCGGCGGCGTATTTCTTCGCGGCGTTTCGTCAACGCGTTCTCAACGCTTTCAATAATTTGCGGAATACTCGCCGGCTTGATCAAATAATCGGATGCGCCGTCGCGCAACGCGGCAATCGCGGAATCCATCGTCGCGTACCCGGTCAGGACGATGATCGCGATCGCGCGCCAGCGTTGATGGATTTCGCGCAACAGTTCGGTGCCATCCAACGCGCCGGGCATTCGCAGATCGAGCAACGCGAGATCGGGCGCCGCGCGTTCGCACGCGCGCAATGCTTCGTCCGCATTCATCGCGACCTCCACGCGAAAACCGCGCTCGTCCAACGCGTCCGCGATCACGGTCCGAATCGTCGCTTCATCGTCCACGATTAAAATGCGCGCATCCAGTGCCATTTATTCTTCCGCTCCCAACCACACGGTCACCGTCGTGCCTTTGCCGACCGCGCTCTCGACCGTAAAATGTCCGTTGTGTCCGAGAATGATATTGTGCGAGACCGCCAGCCCCAGCCCGGTGCCATCCGGTTTCGTCGTGTAAAATGGCTCAAAGATATTTTTCAAATCATCCGGCGCGATCCCGACACCCGAATCCTCAAAACTCACCGCGACCCAGCGACCGTTCTCCTCGACCACGCGCCCGGCAATCGTTAGTGTGCCACCCTGCGGCATCGCTTCCATCGCGTTCAAAACCAGGTTCAAAAAAACTTGTTTGAGTTGATTGCCCGCGCCTTTGATCCGCGGCAATGGATCGTTCCAATTCACTTGCACGCGCACACGCGCCTGGCTCAAGCGTTTGCCGGTCAATGCCAGCACATCATCAACCAACGCACGCGGGGCGATCAACGCGCGGTCGCCCTTGGCAGGACGCGAAAAATCCAACATGCGTTGAACGAACGTCGCGAGCCGGGACAGTTCGCCGGTTGCCATTGTGAGATAACGCGTTTGTTTTTCCGGCTTGTTCAAATTCGCTTGCGTGAGATCGAGACAACCCTGAATCGCTTGGAGCGGATTATTGATCTCGTGCGCGAGCGACGCCGCCATGCGTCCGGTCGCCGCGAGTTTTTCCGATTGGATCAACTGCGCCTGCAATCGGCGTTCGAGCGTAACGTCTTTCAACACATTCGCCGTGCCGATGATTCCACCGTCTTGCGCGCGAATCGGGTATGCCGTAAATCGAACCGTGCGCCTCAAATGCGGCTCTTCGTATTCGATGTTCCGCGCTTGACCTTGCCCACTCACCACCAACGCGTGCGGACAATGCGACGGGGGCGCGTCCAATCCGTGCACGGCGCGATAACACGGATTGCCAACCAACACCGCGGGCGTTGTGTTTAACCAACTGGCGAACGCGCGATTGACGCGCAAAATCCGGCACTGTTCATCCACGAGCAAAACGCCTTCTTCAATCGCGTCAATCGTACCTTCCCATTCGCGTTTCGCGCGTTCGATTTTTTGGAGCAGGTCGGTCTGTTGCGAAAATTGCCGGTCGAGTTGTTGCCGCAAGCGCGCGTTTTGAATCGCGATTGCGACCGGCGCGGCGATGGCTTCGAGCAAACTCACATCCGCATTCGTAAACTCGCCTTCGCGCTTGTTCAACAATTCGATCACGCCGATCACTTGATCCGCGACAATCAGCGGCACGCCTAAAATCGAACGGGTCTGAAAACCGGTTTGCGAATCAATCGCGGAAAAAAAACGCGCATCGCGCGGCGCGTCCGGCACGATGACCGCTTGCTTGTTCTGCGCGACCCAGCCGGCGACGCCCTGCCCCGCGCGCAAACGCAACGCGGCAAATTGTTTTTGATCGCCGCGCAAAATTTCCGCAAAGGTTAATTCTTGCGTGTCCGGCTCCAACAGCAAAATCGAGCCGGTCTCGACATTCATATTTTCATTGATGACTTGGGTTACCGTCGTCAACACACTGCCCAGCTCGAGGTCCGAAATGATCACCTTGCCGATGGTTAGCCACACGGCTTCGGATTGCGCGAGCCGTTCCGCGAGCGCGCGCAACATACCGGTTTCTTGCTCCAAGTTATCGAACCGGGTCAAAACCTTGTCGAACATTGCCGCGATGTCTTGTGTCATTTTTTCTCCAACCGCGCGAGACTGGCGATCAACCGTTTGACGCCTTTGCTGACAAAAACAATCTCGACTTCTTCATCGTTGCCAATCGGTTTGCTGTTGACGACGATCCCATCGCCAAACGAGGGATGCCGGACTTTATCGCCCGCGCGAAATTTCGTTGCGCCGGGTTTTGGCGTCGGCGCGGAATGTTCGCGCGCGCGCGGCGCGATCTGGTCGCGTCCCCGCGTCCCCGCGTCCCCGCGTCCCCGCGTCATTGCGTAAGCGTCGGCGTCATCCTCATCGTCGAGATCAGCGCGCCGCGTTGAGCGATAGCCGCTGACGGGCGATTTGTTCTGCCCCGCGATCAACTGACGCGGAATGTCCGTGAGAAAACGCGACGCGATTCCCGGTTCGGACGCGCCGTACATCGTACGCCGAAACGCGTTGACCAGATACAATTTTTCTTTCGCGCGCGTGATCCCGACGTAACACAAGCGTCGTTCTTCCTCCATTTGCGCCGGGTCTTCCAGCGAACGCGAATGCGGAAACAAACCTTCTTCCATTCCGATCATAAACACGACCGGAAATTCCAATCCTTTCGCGCTGTGCAAGGTCATCAATGCCGGCGCGTTCGCGTCGTCGCGCAATGAATCGAGATCCGCGATCAGCGCGACTTCTTCAAGATACTGGGTGAGCGTGGCTTCCGCCGGCGCGCCGACAAATTTTTTCACCGCGCGGCGCAGTTCCTGAACGTTGCCCCAACGCTCTTCGCCCTCTTCGGTGTTATCGCGAATGTATTCATCGAACGCGGTTTTTTGCAAAACCAGGTCGAGCAGTTCCGGCAAATTTCTTTCCGACTGCGCGTCGCGCAAACCATCGAGCAGGTTCACAAACTGAAGCAGTGCTTTGCGCGAACGGTTGTCGAATGGCAATACCGCCGCGTCGTCGCTTTTCAACATATGCAAAACGGCGAATTGCGACCGCTTGAGTTGGCGCGCGATCTGGAACAGATCGTCCATCGTTTTTTTGCCGATGCCGCGCGGCGGAATGTTGAGCACACGTCCGAACGCGACACTATCATCCGGATTCGCAACCAAGCGCAAGTACGCCAGCAAGTCTTTGACTTCGCGGCGTTCGTAAAAACGTTGTCCGCCGATCAGTTGATATTTCATCCCGCGTCGCACAAAGCCATCTTCGATCACGCGTGATTGCGCGTTCGTGCGATAAAAAATCGCGATCTCGCGTCCGGGTGTGCCTTGCCGGATCAAGCGCGCGATTTCGTTGATCACGAAATCCGCTTCTTCCTCTTCGTTGAACACTTCGACGTGCGCGAGCGGCACACCGCGCGGATTTTCGGTCCACAATTCCTTGTCGTGCCGCGAACGATTTTTGCGGATCACCGCTTGCGCCGCGTCGAGAATCGTTTGCGTCGAGCGATAATTTTGTTCGAGCAGAGCGACGCGCGCGTTTGGAAAATCG
Organism: Chloroflexota bacterium; assembly: GCA_016223105.1. GTDB lineage: Bacteria > Chloroflexota > Anaerolineae > UBA4142 > UBA4142 > JACRPR01. Next base: position 10,546 of record JACRPR010000207.1, read on the forward strand.
TCGCGAAAGCGGAGGACGTTGCGATAGTCTGCGCCGCGCCAACCGTACACTGAATTATGCACGACGATTCCTTCCGCGATATAATTGCGAACCTTCGGCACATCGAGATCAAAGACCAAGCCATCATACTCGACAAATTCGACTTGGGTTACTTGATCGTCAACAATTTTTCCTTTTTCGTACACCGGCACAATCATCGTCGGATGCAAATGGCTCGCGGGTTGAAAATCGAACGACAACGTTTCGCCGCCTTCGGATTTTGTATCTGTCAAAAACGCGAACGACGCGACTTGGAGTGTCTTGTTTTTTTCCGCGAGTTGATGCAAAAATGTTTCAACCTTGTCGTAATCCAGGTTCGACGTTTCCAATCGCCACGTTTTGCGTCGTCCCGCGCGCGTATAGTAACCTTGCTTGTGCAATTCTTTTTCGAGACGGCGATCCGTTGTGTTCAACGAAACGCGATGCGCTGTCCAGGGGCTGGTTTCGGAGCGTCGCTTGTCACCAAACAATTTAAAATTCGCCAACTTGCGATCTGCAATCGCGCCGCGAATCACGGCTTTGGGACGATGATGCGGGTACTCGAAAAATAATCCGAGATCGGACATCAATCGCGCGGCGCGCGCGCGTGTATCGAGCGAATCGTATAGGCGCGCGATTTCCGGTTCGGTCAACGCAAGTCCGCGCCCGCATCCGTGAAAAAGTGTCGTGGGGATACCGTAGTTGAACGCGTAATACTGTTCGTAAAAAATCGCTTCGGCTTTCGAGCGACACACGCGCAAAACCCAAACCTTGTCCGCGTGTTCCTGACGCGCGCGAATCGCCAAGCCGGTCATCGGGCGCGATTCGGGACTGACCGAACGCGCGCCCATCGCAAGACCGATGCGATAACCGCGATCCGCGCGATGCATCAAATAAACATAGTGAATGTCGGACGCGACACCCAAGCGCGCGAACAAGATATGATTCGGCGTCGCCAATAATGTGTGCCCGCGCTGGGTCGAAATTTTTACGACGCGCCCGCGATACGCTTGCGAATGTACGCGCTCAATCGGCATTTGCATCGTCGCGCCGCGACCAGAGCCAACGACCAACACATCGCCAACGCGCAGTGATTCGACCGGACGTTTGCCCTGCGCGGTTTGAATCGCCGCGCCAGCAGGGAGGCATTGATCTTCGTCACCGACGCAAAACAAATTTTGATATTTTGCCGCGAGAATTTTAACCAATTCGTACTGCGCGATGTTCGTGTCTTGAAATTCGTCAACGTGCAAATAGCGAAACCGTTCCTGGTAGCGTTCGAGCAGATCGCGATTCTCGCGCAGTAAGCGCACCGTGCTCATAATCAGATCGTCGAAATCGGCGGCGTTGTTTTGCGCGAGCAATTGTTGATAGCGCGCGTACGCGCGCGCAACCGCTTCGTGCCAATACGATGGCGGCTCGTAATCCGCCGGTTCGATCAACTCATTCTTGGCTTTGCCGATTGCGCCCAGCATCGCGCCGGGACGATATTTTTTATCGTCGAGATTGAGCTCGTTGAGAATTTGTTTCATCAACCGCGTTTGATCGTCGTCGTCGTAAATCGCAAAGCCCGACGCGAGCCCGACGCGTTCGCCGTCCATTCGCAACCAACGCGCGCACGTCGCGTGAAATGTGCCAATCGTCAAATCGTGCGCGTACGCTTCGCCAACGATTTGCACCAACCGTTCGCGCATCGAGCGCGCGGCTTTGTTCGTGAACGTTACCGCGAGAATTTGATACGGCGGAATGTTACGTTCGCCGATGAGGTACGCGACGCGATGCGTCAGCACGCGCGTCTTGCCGCTTCCCGGTCCGGCGAGAACCAGGACGGGACCGTCCACGAGTTTGACCGCGTCCTGTTGCGCGGGGTTTAGGGAAGACAAAATGTCCATTAAGCGATTTCAGATTGCAGATTGCAGATTGCAGATTGGTCATCCGCGAATAACGCGAATCGCGCGAATAATGACTTTAGGCGATCGCTGGATTCGACGCTTCAGCGGGTTGTTTGTCCGAGCGAACAACCGCGTAAACGCTCGATTCCAAATGATTACCGATTTTGAAAATCAATATTCATCAGCGAGTTATTTGTTCAAGCAACCGCGTGAATGCTGGATTCCGTAATACCTTCAATCACAATTCTATCCGCGAAGCGCGCGCATCGTACGAAAAAAAATTA
>JACRPR010000100.1 GCA_016223105.1 Chloroflexota bacterium
ATTGTTTTTCTCCTTGTCCTTGTGCTCCTTATTCTGCCGAACGCGCGCGTTCCTTTTCACCGGCGAAGAAGAGTCCGGTTTGCGCGGTGCGCGCGCGTTCGTCGAGTACGCGCGGCGCAACACCATTGCGATTCGTGAGATTGTGAATTTCGATAACCTGGGACGCGGCAAACTCGCCGCGCGTCCCTCCGCCGAAAAACCTGGTTTCATTTTTTGGTTGCCGCTGATCGGCGACCTCGCGTACGATGGTCGCCACTTGAGCGCGAGCCCCGCGTATCCGCGCGTGCCGATCACGTTGGCGCAATCGCTCATACGCGCGCAACCTGACCTGGTAATTTTGGAACAGTTCACCGCGCGCAGTGATTCGAATGTCTTTCAAGCCGACGGCATCCCCACCGTCGCGATCAGCGGCGACGACATTTTCTTTCTCGATCAAACCTGGCACACGTACGCGGATCGCGTCGAACTGCTCGACGAACGCAATCTCGATTTGGCGTTTGATTTGATCAGGCGGTAAATCCAAACCCGCATGGTCTGCTAGACCCTGCGGGTTTTTCAGCACTACCCGCGCGCGCGGTTCTGTGCTATAATTGCGCCGGTTCGGGGTAACGGCAATGATGCCCCGACAATTTCCTCTCCGTTGCCTCGCCAAATCCCCGAAGGAGTTTGCAATGTCTGAATCCGCAAGACCCAACTTTGCGCCGTGGCTCATCGCGGGCTTTGTTGGCTGTTCCGTTTTTTGCCTCGCGCTGTCCATCCTTGCCGTCGGTGGCTATTTCTTTTTTGGACAGACCACTATCGTTTCACCTCCACCGATCTCATCACCCGTCGCGACCGCGTTCGCAATCGCGACGAGTCCAACCCCGCTCGCGACCGCGACGCTTTTGCCGACGCTCACCCCCGTGATCACAAATCCAATCACCACAACGCCAACGCTCGCGCCGGCATTGACGCGTACACCGATCGCGACCGCGACCGCATCGCGTCCAACCGGTAAAATCGCGTTCAGCGTCAATCGCGGCGATCCGCCGCCGGACAAGCAAGTGTGGGTGATGAACGCGGACGGCACCGGCGCGAAACAAATTTTGGATCGCGCGTCGTCGCCGGTCTTTTCGCGCGACGGCACAAAAATTTTCTACTATCACTGGGATGATGGAATTTTTGTCGCGAACGCGGACGGCACGGAGCCGAAAAAAATCGTCGGCGAATCGAACGCGAAATTTTTCGATCTCTCGCACGATGGGCAATGGCTCGCGTGGACTTCGCAACCGAGTCGCGGCGCGCCGGTCAACATTGACGCGGTTCTGCCCGATGGCACCGGCAAACGCACGATCACATTCGGCGGCTCGTTGCCATCCTGGTCGCCGGACGACAAGCAAATTATTTTTCACTCGTGCCGCGCAACCGCGTGCGGTCTGTTCAAAATCAATTCCGCCGGTGGCGACGCGATCCAATTCACGAGCGATGTCGGCGCCGCGCCGGCGTGGTCGCCGAACGGACAGCGCATCGTGTATCACATTGACATTGACGGCATCAAACAATTGTTTACAATCAATGCGAACGGCACCGGCAAAAAGCAACTCACGCACACCGCCGCGCATCACGTCGGCGCGCAATGGTCGCGCGACGGCAATTTCATTTTTTATCGCTCGCCCGAAGGCGGCAGTTGGGCGATTTGGCGAATGACTGCCGACGGCGCGAATCCAATCAAGTTGATTGACAATGTTCCGCCGATTGACGAAGCGTACGAAAAATTGACAATCACGAAATAAAAACAGGAGGAAACCATGCGACTCGGATATTCGTTTGTTTTGATCACGCTCGCGATGATCGCGCTGGCAATGACCGCATGCGACATCATATCATCCGGCGCGCGCACGCCCACCGCAACGACGACCGCGCCCGGGCAACCGCCCATCGGTCAACCCAGTCCTGGCGCGGGACAACCTTCACCGATCCCAGGATCACCTGCCGCGTCGACGCCGGGCGCGGATGCCGGGACGACGCCAACCAAAGTCGCGTTTGCGGTCGTGACGGAAACACCCGCGCGCGCCGCCGCCGCCACCGCGTCGGCGACCACAGCCGCGCCGCGTCCCGCCGCGCCGACCGGTAAAATCGCGTACGGCATTTCGACGACGCCGGATGACGATCCGCAATTTCGTTCGATCTGGGTCGCGAACGCGGATGGCGCGAATCCGCGCACACTGATCACGTACGCGTGGTCGCCGGTCTTTTCGCCGGATGGAAAGCAGATCGCGTACTATGGCAAACCCAGGAGCGCGCCGGAAGGAATGTACATCGCGAATGCGGACGGCGGAAACCCAGTGCTCGCGTTGAACGACGCGACCGCGTGTTGTTTCAATTGGTCGCGCGATGGCGCGTGGATCGTGTACACCGATTCAACCGTCAAGACGCGTCCCGGCGGTCCGATCAAAATCGTCAAGATGGATGGGCTGTACAAAACGATCACCGATCTCAAAGTCACCGGCAGTAACCCGGTGTTCTCGCCGGACGGAAAACAGATCGCGTTTTCCGGCGGCGAGGCGAACACAACTTCGCTCGGCATTATGGTCGCGCCGACGGATGGATCCGGCGCGGCGCGCGTGCTCACGCGCGATAACGGCGGCAATCCGCATTGGTCGCCCGATGGTCGCCATATTGTGTAGCAAGCGCCGTCAGACGATCAACATCGCCAGGTGTTTGTGATCAACGCGGACGGATCGGGCAGACGCCGGTTGACGAACGGCAGAGGCAACGACATTCAACCGATTTATTCGCGCGATGGCAATTTGATTTTTTACCGGAGCGATCAAAACGGCACGAGTTGGGCGATCTATGTGATGAACGCGGACGGTTCGAATCCGCGGCGATTGATCGCGAACACACCGCCGCACGATAAATACTGGGGCTGGGAATCGTTGAGCGTCGCGCCGTGAAATGAGAAACCCGTTTTCCGCCGAAGGCGAGAAAACGGGTTTCTGCTATACGATTGACAATCGGCGCGACAATTGTTATAGTCCGCTCCGAGAAAATCAACATGCCCAAAGTTAGCGAATTTTACGGGGTTCAAATTTATCAACAATTGCGTGAACATGGCGTGCCCCATTTTCACGCGCGCTATGCCGGCGATAAAGCAAGCATAGCAATTGAAACACTCGAAATGCTTGCAGGAAATTTGCCGAGACGGGCGCACAATCTTGTGCTCGAATGGGCATCAATTCATCGTACTGAATTGTCAGCGAATTGGAGAAAAACCCAACAAGGTACTTTGCCCGATGATATAGAACCCTTACCGTAAAGGAGCAATGAATGTATAAACTTGTTGATATTGTGTCCGCGCGAATCGTGAGTGGATTCGCGGTTCATCTAGTATTCGAAGATGGCACCGAAGGAATAATTGATGTAGAGCACCATCTTCAAGGTTCGGCGTTGGAACCACTGCGCCGCAATCGCGAACTGTTTGAATCTATGCGCGTTAATCCCGAGTCCGGCACCATCGTTTGGCTAAATGGCGCGGACATCGCGCAAGATACGTTGTACGAAGAAATCAAATCCGTGTCGGCGATCCCGGCATAAATTCTCGCCACATTTTTTTTCAAAGGAGCGCCCCATGCCAGAGTCAACCAATGCAATCACGTACGCGCGCGACCATCGCGAACGATTTTTGTCCGAACTCAAGGACTTGCTCGCGATTCCGAGCATCTCGACTTTATCCGAACACAAACCGGATATGCAACGCGCGGCGGAATGGGTAACGCGCCAATTGCGCGACCTGGGATTTAAAAATTGCGCGGTTCTGCCAACCGCCGGGCATCCGGTCGCGTACGGCGAATCGTTGAACGCACCGGGCAAACCGACTGTCCTGGTTTATGGGCATTACGATGTGCAACCGGTTGACCCGCTCAACGAGTGGACATCGCCGCCGTTTGAAGCGACTGTGCGCGGCGACAATCTGTACGCGCGCGGCGCGTCCGATATGAAAGGTCAAGTCATAGCAGTTTTCAAAGCAATCGAGTCGCTCGTTCGCAACGAAGGTTTGCGCGTCAATCTCAAAGTGCTGATCGAGGGCGAAGAAGAAATCGGTTCGCCGAACCTGGGCGCGTTCATCGCACAGAATAAAGAGAAATTAAAGTGCGACATCGCGCTCAATTGCGATTCCGGGATCGCGCGTCCGAATCTGCCGACCATCGTGTACGGTTTGCGCGGGCTCGCGTATTTTGAAATCTGGGTTTACGGTCCGTCCCAGGATTTACATTCGGGCGTGTTCGGCGGCTCGGTGCATAATCCGGCGCAAGCGTTGTGCGAATTGATCGCGGGGATGCACGACGCGGATGGGCACATCACTCTGCCGGGATTTTACGACAAGGTGCGCGTGCTCACCGATGACGAACGCGCGGAAATCGCGCGCTTGCCGTTGAGCGATGAGGATTGGCGCGCGACGGCGAAGGTGCCGGAACTGTGGGGCAAAAAAGGATTCACGACGTTGGAGCGACTCGGCGCACTGCCGACGCTCGAAGTGAACGGCTTGCTGTCCGGTTTTACCGGCGAAGGATCGAAAACGGTTTTGCCCGCGAAAGCGATGGCGAAAATTTCGTGCCGGCTCGCGGCATACCAGGACGATAACGAAATTGAAGCGCAGTTGAACGAGTATATGCGAATCAACGCGCCGCCGACAATTTCGTGGCAGGTGAAAAAGTTGGTCACGACGCCGCCCGTATTGGTCAATCGCGATACGATTGGCGCGCGCGCGGCATCGCGCGCGCTCGAAGCGACGTTCGGCATCAAACCGATTTTCAAACTCGAAGGCGGCAGTGTGCCGGTTGTGAGCACAACGAAAACCGTGCTGGGCGTGGATTCGATTATGCTCGGCTTTGGTTTGCCCGACGACAACTTGCACTCGCCGAACGAAAAATTTCATCTGCCGAATTTTTATCGCGGCATCGCAACGTACATTCGATTTTTTGACGCGGTCGCGGAGTAAAAAAACTTGCGAAGGTTTGCAACCTTCGCAAGTTTTTATTTCTGAACAATCCGTATCCGCGCCCCGCACGCTTCTTCCGGCGCGATCAAAAATCCGTTCGCTTCGTTTTCGATTTTGATGCCGCGCGCTTTGATCTGTTGCCGTTCCCAGCCCCAACTTTCGACGCCGAGCGTGAGCGCGAACAATCCTTCACCGCGCGCGTTCAACTGCTCGGTCATCGTGTTGCCACCGCGCGTCGGATGCGCGACGACGATGCTTCCCCAATGCGTTTCAAAACGATAGCCCTCGACATCCGCATCCTGGTTTTGCACATGCTTGGATTCAACGTCGAATAGAGCGCGAAACTGCTCGCGCGTCGCCGCGAGATTTTTCACGATGCTGACGATCTCTTTTGCGCGCGCCCGCGCGCCGAAATCCTCGCGCGGTTTTTCGATTCGCAATTCGCGCGGCGTAATATCCTCGATCAAAAACGGCAACGCGCCGACCGGCGAATCATTCAAAAGCGATGTGCGCCACTCGACGCGCTGACCATCGGGACGCGCGCGCGACCCAGGATTTGGATCCGTCGCGCTGATGCCGCGCGCGCGAATTTGCGCGACATCGTTCGCGAGATTATCCGATCCCAGCACATAGCCGCCGAATCCTGCGCCGACGCGCAACTTATCCACTCCCGCGCGCCAGAATGTCGTCTCCGCAAGCGCGGGATTTTTGAACGCGACGAGTTCGATGTACGCGCCATCCGCGAGCGCGATCAGCGCGTTGTGACTGCCGAACGCGGGATGCTCGCCGCCCGCGCGCGCATCAAAGCCCAGTCGCCGAAACGTTTGCATCGCCGCGTCGAGATCGTTAACGAAAATAATAAAGTGATCAAAACCAGTTAGCACTGCTCATCCTTTATCCGCGAATTACGCGAATCTTGGCGAATAAAAATAATTCGCCAAGATTCGCGTTATTCGCGGATCACTCATTCCGCCGCGCGGCCGGTGAGCAACACACGCCGCACCAATGCGCGCGTCGAACGCCAATACTCGCTGACAAGATCGCCGTACGGATTCGCGTCAATCGGCACTTCGTAATCGAGATTCGGATAAATCCCGGCGTCAATATCGCGGCGCGTGATCGGATTCACGTCCGCGTTCGCATTGACCCACTGCACGCCGCCGTCGCCGTGCGCGGGATCAACGATGTACGTCGTCGCGTGAATCGTCGGAAGCCGGACGTTCGCGCGTTGCGCGATCAACTTTTCGATCCCCGGCAACATCGCGCCGATGTTGTTGACGACGAGCGGAAGCGGATCGAAATCGAGCGCGATGTTTTGCGCGTTCATCTCATCGCGCGCGAACGCGATCAGCCGCAACCAAAAATCGCGATCCGCGCTTTGCTGGTTCAGCGCGTCGAGCAATCCTTGAAAAACCAGGTGCTTGCGCGCGTTGTGTTCGAGCGCGGGATCGTACAAACCCTCCGCGACCGGGACGGTCTTGATGAATTGAATTACCTGCCGCCCGTTGAGCATCTGTTTGCCCGGCGCAAAAAATCCTTGCGGAAATTTTTCGCCGTCGAGATAAAAGGGTTGCACCGCGAACGCGACCGGCACATCAATTTCGATGCCGCGAAACACATCGTCCACGACGCGCTGAATCGCGCGATCGCGAAAAACGATTTGAAAATCAATCGCGAGTCCGGTCGCGTTCTCGATCGTTTCGCGCATCAACGCAAATCCGCCGACCTCGTACGCGCGATCCATTTTGAGCGCGTGCGTTTTGCCGTTGCGTTGCTCAAACAGGCGTTCAACTTCGGGCGCGCGAATGTCGTGCGTCATCGAAATCAGATCGGCTTGCCCGGTGCGCGTATCGTACGCCAACAGCGTAAACGAACCGATGATCGCGCGTTCGGTCAGCGGCGGCTCGTGCGTCTCGCCGTAACCGAACAGTAAAATGTTGATCCGCTCCGCGTTGAGATCGCGATCAATCCGTCGCGCGAATTGCGGATCGCTTTGCGCGCGTTCCGCGCGCCGTTGTTGCGCGTGCGCGCGCACCGGCTTGAGCAGGGATGTGAAGAGTGGATCGTTATCTTGAAAAAAAATCATGCGCGTTGTTGCGATCAGCGCGAGCGCGCTCATCGCGATCAACGCGAGCCAACGAATGGATTTCAAAGGCGCAATACCTCCGGGTGATTGGACGCGGGGAGACCGATTCGATTTCAGAACCTCGCGTCAACGAATCACGAACGGATAAACGAATGGTAAGCATCGGCAGAAATAATGTGGCGCGATTAAGCCGCCGCAAGCGGGCTAGAAAGCCCGCGCCACATCAATTCATTTAATTCAAAGCGTCTCATTCGTTTATTCGTTGCCCATTCGTTGACGCGAGTTCTTAATCTTTTCATCAATAAAAAAATCCGCGCCACCTTGCGGTAGCACGGATTATATTCGCAATTGGATGTCGGACAAATTTCAAATTTGTCCTTCAACAGTGGCGCGCGCTGGCAAATTGGAAATTTGCCCTACGGCAAACGATTGAACCACAAGAGCGAGAGAAAACCGGCGAGCAGAGAAAAGCCCGCGGCGAGCGCGGTGAGGACGGCGGTAATTTCAGTACGTTCGACCCGCATCACCATGCGTGTGCTCAACTTGTCGTACACCGCGCGCAGTTCTTGTTCGTTCGCGGCGGCAAAATATTCGGCATCCGTTTTTTCGGCGATGAATTTTAACACGGCTTCATCCAAGCGCACGCGCACCGCGCGCCCTTGCACTTGAAGCACCGTGCCTTCCGGTTTGCCGAACCCAATCGTGTACACGCGCACGCCACGATCAATCGCGGTTTGCGCCGCGTCTTGCGGACGCGGACCGACATTGCTTTCGCCGTCGCTCAACAACACAACAATCCCAGGTTGATATTGTCCGCGCGGCAATGGCGTCGGCGTCGGCGTTGGACCAGGTCGCGATGGCGCGGTAAAATCCGGTTCGTCCGGCTCGATCGATTCGTAAATCGCTTCGATGGATCGCACGATGCCGGAACCGATCGCGGTGCCGCGTTGCGGTTGCAAACGTCCGATTGCCGCGATCACCGCATCGCGATCATCGGTCGGGGCTTGCACCGTGAACGCGTTGTCGCTGAACGACACAATGCCAATTTTCACTTCGGGCGGTTGTTTTTCGACGAATGTTTTCGCGGCGGCTTTGGCGGCGACCATGCGATTCGGTTTGACGTCTTCCGCCGCCATACTGCCCGACACATCAATCGTCAAAATGATCGTGCCTTCTTGCGAGGGCAAGCGCATCACCGCAATCGGACGCGCGAGCGCGATCATCATCACGGTCAACGCGAACAAAAATAAAATCGGCGGAATGTGCCGGCGCAAGCCCGGCCCGCGTCCCAGCGCTTCTTTGACGAGCGAAAGACTCGCGTAGCGCAACGCGTATTTCGCGCGGCGTCTTTGCGCGAGAATGTACATCGCGATCAGCGCGGGTATAAAGAGTAGCAACCACAAAAGTTGGGGCCACTGAAAAGTCATCGCAACACCTCGATTTTGTCTAGTGCACTGCTGGCAATTGTTTTTTCTGTTTGCGTTGCATCGCGAATTTTACAATCGCGCGCACCAGGTCGTCCTCGGTGGACACTTGCAACGAGTCCACGCCGGCTTGCCGGAAATGCACGTTCATTTCGTACTCGCGCTTTTGCGCGGCTTGTGTGAACCGCTCACGAAATTTCTTGTCGCTTGTGTCAATGTACAATTGCTCGCCGGTTTCCGAATCTTCCATTACGACCAAACCGATGTCCGGTAAATCTATTTCGCGCGGATCGAACAAGCGCAACGCGAGCACTTCGTGTTTTTGGACGAGCAATTTCAACGGCTTGTCCCAGCCCGGCGTCGAGATGAAATCGGATACGATGAACACGAGCGAACGTCGGTGAATCGCGCGCGCGGCGTGTTCGAGCATCATCGCCAAATTCGTCATTGGCGCGCGCGGCAATTTCGGCTGTTTCATCAGATCGTTCATCATTCGCAGGACGTGCTCGCGTCCGCCGTGCGCGGTAATCACATGTTGATCTGTGCCGTTGTAAAAAACCGCGCCGACGCGATTGCCCTGCCGCGTGAGCAAGCGCGCGAGAATCGCGACGAAATCAATTAGCAAACTGCGCTTGAGCGCGTTGACCGTGCCGAAATCCAGCGAGGGACTGAGGTCGAGCAAAAACCACGCGGTAATTTCGCGGTCTTCGACGTACTGCCGCACGTACGGCGCGTTCATCCGCGCGGTTACATTCCAATCAATGTACCGCACGTCGTCGGTCCATTGATATTCGCGCAGATCGGCAAAGTCGAGACCGGACCCGACAAAGAGCGAACGATAGTTGCCCTGCAAAATTCCATCGAGCCGGCGAATCACTTGCCAGTCGAGACGTTGCAGGATATTTTCAGGTGTGGGCATTTTTTTAGAGATTGGGGATTGGAGATTAGAAATTGGAAGTTGGAAATTGGAAATTGGAATGCTCAATTCCAACTTCTAATTTCCAATTTCCAACATCCGAGTTCCAATCTCGAATTATCCAACCGTTTGCGTGATTTGAATTTGCAAATTTTCGCGCAGAGGCACCGCGGGAACCGGGATGCGTTGAAAGACGCGTTGCAAAATCGCGTCGCCGGTCACGCCGTCGGACATTGCTTCGTACGTCAACACCAAGCGATGCCGCATCACATCGAGCGCCATATCGAGCATGTCCTGGGGCAGAACGTAACTGCGCCCGCGCACATACGCGAGCGCGCGCGCGGTGATCACCAAGTTGATCGACGCGCGTGGCGAAGTTCCGTACATAATGTAACGTTTGATTTCCGGCAAGCCGAATTTTTCCGGCTCGCGCGTCGCGGTCGCGAGTTTGACCGCGTACTCGATCAGCGAGGGATCGACGTACACTTTTTCCGATTCGCTTTGCATCGCCAGCAATTGTTCCGTCGTCACGACCGGGTTCGCCGATGCCAAGCCCGCCGCCATTCGCTCGACGATCACAAATTCATCGCGCTCGTTCGGGTACGTGATGATCACTTTCATCATAAAGCGATCCACTTGCGCTTCGGGCAAGGGATACGTGCCTTCGGTTTCGATTGGGTTTTGCGTCGCCATCACGAGAAACGGCGCGGGCACTTTGTGCGTTTGACCCGCGATCGTAACCTGGCGTTCTTGCATCACTTCAAGAAGCGCGCTTTGCACTTTTGCCGGCGCGCGATTAATTTCGTCCGCGAGCAAAAGATTAGTGAATACCGGCCCGAGCACCGTGCTAAATTCGCCGGACTTTTGATTGTACATTCGCGTGCCGACTAAATCCGCCGGCACCAGGTCGGGCGTGAATTGAATACGTTTGAACGTGCCGTGAATCGCGTCCGCGAGCGTTTTAATCGCGAGCGTTTTCGCAAGACCCGGGACGCCTTCGACAAGCAAATGTCCGTGCGCGAGCAAAGCGACGAGCAAACGTTCCAAAAGATGATCTTGTCCAACAATCACCTTTTTAACTTCATACAACACCGTTTCCATCAACGTTGGGATTTTGTTTTCGGTGAGAATTGTGTCCGTTGCCATTTTGCCTCCAGGGAGAATTTCAAATTTCAAATTTCAGATTTCAAATTTACAGATGCTCAATCTGCAATTTGAAATTTTAAATTTGAAATTACCAGGGCGGTGATCCCATCGCGCCGCCTGCCGCGTCAATCGGCACAGCGAACGCGATGCCAATAAAAACTTCTTGATCGGTTGGATTGTAGAGCGCGGTAACAATGCCAACGACTTCGCCATCGCGATTGAGGAGCGGTCCGCCGGAATTGCCGGGATTTGCGGCGGCATCGAATTGGATCAGATTCGCCAACGTCGCGCCGGTCTTGGGCGATTTGAAATTGCGATTCAACCCCGACACGACGCCGGCGGAAAACGAATTGCGAATTCCAAATGGATTGCCCGCGGCGAACACTTCATCGCCGACGCGCAACGCGCCGGGGCTTCCCAGGATCGCGGGGATGAGCGGTTGCGGCGGCGTGCGCGCGCGCAGAACGACAATGTCTTGTTCTTCCGATTTCGCGATAATGGATGCGTCCGAGCGCGTGCCTTCATAAAACACGACTTCGATTTTGAACGCGCGATTGACAATATGCAAACTTGAGAGGATCGCGCCGCCTTCATCCACGACGACGCCGGTGCCATACGCGCGCTTGTCATCGCCCGCGGTGAGTTGCGCTTCGACGCGCACGAGTGACGGCGCGATCATTTCGTACGCGCGCGACGCGAAAGATGGCGGCGGTGTCGCGGACGCCATCGCGTTTGCGACTAATTCGTTGACGCGTTGTTCGCTCATGCGCGGTCCGGCGGGCGTCGCAAAATCGTAAATGAACATCGCGGCGAACGCGATCACCATTCCCGCGACGAGCGGAATAAACGGACGCACACGCGCGCGCAGTTGTTTGATGCGTTCGCGGAGTGGCGGACCTTTGGTTTTATCGGAGGATTGCGCGCGCAAAAGCGGTTCCGGAATGTTCGAATTCTTTTCCGGTCTGGGGGCAAACGGATCCGTTTTTTTGGCGAACGGATCGGGGTGGTTTGAAAACATCCGACTGACTCTCTTTTCTCAGAGTGCGCGTTGCGCCTCTGTAAAATTTACGCAAAGCGAGAAGAGTTGGTTTTCAAAGGTGCGAAATGATTGTCGTCATTTCATCGCGAGTAGTCAATAGCCCTACTAAAAATTTTGTAAAAGAAAATAAAAAGGTCGCGGAAAAATTTTCCGTGACCTCATTGTCATTTTCGCGCAACGCTCACTCTAATTTGAATCGCGTCATTGCGATTGACAAGTATGAAATTGATTGTCGTTGGCGCGGATTAACCGCAGATGAGAAAATCGTAAAGTTTTTCTTTGAAACCAAAATTATTTTTTATTGTTCTCGCGTTGCGATTCGACGCCGCGCTCGCGCAAACGTTCGACCAGCGTGCGATAAAAGTACGTGCGCGATTGAAAACGCGCAAAGCGCGCGAGGTTCGCACTCGCCTGCACGCGAATTTCATCGCCGTCTTCGAGGTCGTAATCAATTTGTCCATCAATCGTCAGAATCGAACGATGATCCGCGTCGAGTTTGATCAGCACGCGCGATCCTTCCGGCAGAACGAGCGATTTGACCTGGCTCAGGTACGGCGCAATCGGCACGAGGACGAGCGTTTTCACTTCGGGCGCGAGAATCGGACCGCCGCTCGCGAACACGTACGCAGTCGAGCCGGTCGCGGTCGCGACAATCGCGCCATCCGCGACAAACGTCGTGAGATAATCGCCGTCAATGTACGTCGCAAGCCGGATGACGCGCGCGAGTTTGCCGCGCCCGACAACCACATCGTTCAACGCCTCGAACGCGCCGAGCGATTGACCGGCGCGCGACAATTCCGCGTGCAACATCGCGCGCTCTTCAACCCAGAACGCGTTTTCCAAAATCGCGCGCGCGTCGAAATCTTCCGGCATCAATTCCGTCATAAAGCCAACGCGCCCCATATTGATTCCCAGGATCGGCACGCGCGCCGGCGCGCACATTCGCGCCGCGCGCAGAATCGTGCCATCGCCGCCGAGCGTGATCGCCAAATCCACATCGCCGACAAATTGTTTGACGGCTGGTTCGTCCCACGCTGAAACCAGGTCAACCCGCGCGCCGAGTCGCGCGAAATCATTCGCCCATTCCTGCGCGAGCATTAACGAGCGCGGCAGTTTGGGATGGTGTAACATGAGGAGGCGTTTCATCGGGCGGATTATACCACAAAACGATTTTTCGCCGCGTTTCGATTTGTGTTATAATGCCGTTACGCAAATTTACGCAAAGCGTTTGCGCTACGAGGAGGCGATGTGCAATACAAATTGAGCGGTTCGTTGTTCACTGAAGTCCACGCCGAGAATATAATTTTTTTGTACGTGCGCGATGCGAATGGCGCGGGCGTCGCGGGTGCGCGCGTTAAAATCTGGGCGGGACCGCCGCCGACCGGTCAGCCGCCGTACTTTGTGGACGATGTGCCGTTTCGCGCGACATCGCCTTCCGGCAAACTCGAGTACGCCGCGTTCAACGGACCGATGCCGGACTCGCGCGATTATTGGATGCAAGTGCTGGACAACACCGGCGCGGCGTTGAGCGACCCGGTGCAATTTCATTTTATGCGCGGTGGAACGGTTTGGATCACCGCGATTTTGCAAGCCACCGGCGGTGGTGGAGGAGGAGGCAATGTGTCCGTCAATTTAGATTGTGACGCGCGCTTGAACGGATTGAACATTACATTCCAGGAAGCCCAGCCAGCGCAAGGTCAATTGTACTGGAAATTAATTCGCGCGCATTATTTGCCGGAAGGCAATGAACCAGGTCAAGCCCAGGGACGCGTCAATATGTATTACACAACGCTGAACGAAAACGGGCAACCGATTGTCGCGCAACGCGTGTGGCAAGAGTGGCCCGGGGATCGCGCATCGAAAATGACCGGCGATGATGGCGTTACCGATTTCAATATGTCGGGCGATTCGAGTTTTTCACCAGAGCGCGGCGAGCATGGTCCCTACACCGCGTACGTGGACGGCTTGCCGAGCGATAAAGTTGCCGGGATGGGCTTGCCGCTCAAACGCCACGTCTGTTTTGAATTGACCTGGCGCAAAACGCTCAAGGGCAACGCGCCGGTCGCGAACAGTTCGCTCACCGGCAAAATTTCGAACGCGCCGCGCGGCGCGCAAGTTACGATCACCGCGCACGCGATCAGCAAATCGTTCGCGCTCGACAACACCGGCAATTATAGTTTCACGCAATTACCGGCGGGCGTGTACTCACTCGCGGTTTCCGGCGCGGGCATTGTAAAATTCGATATCGCGCTCGACAGCACCAACACCGCGCAAGTGGATTACACTTACCCGACGCAAAAACTCGAAGACGCGATCCTGGCGCGCGCGAAAGAATTTACGTGGATGCCGATCAACACCGACGCCGCGCTCTATCGTTTCGCGCAAGCCAACAACCTGGGTTATCCGCAAACCGACGAATTTGAAGCGACGTTCAACAACGAAAAATTTATCGTCCAGGTTTTCAACCTCGGCATCGTCTATGTGCAAGTAGGCGACTGGGGTAACGTCAAGTCGCTCAAAAAATCCTGAGGGGGTGATGGGGAGAGGGGAGAGAGGGAGAAAAATTCTCCCTCTCTCCCGCACTCCCTCTCTCCCACTCACAATCCAAAGATTGAATGACCCGACGAATTACGCTCTTCGCGCTCATCCTCCTCGCGACCGCGCTTCGCTTTTACCGCCTCGCCGCTCAAGACATTTGGGGTGACGAGGCGTTTAGTATTTTCCTCAGCCAACAACCGGTCGCGTTCGTGATCGCCGGTGGTTCGGACACGCATCCGCCGCTCTATCCATTTTTGTTGTGGACGTGGTTGCCGCTGGTTGGCGCGCACGCGTTCGCGACGCGCGCGCTCTCCGCGCTGATCGGGATTCTCGCGACGCCGCTCATTTTTGTAACCGCGCAACGAATGACACGATCAACGCGCGTCGCGTTTCTCTCCGCGCTTTTCACAACTATCTCGCCGCTCTTGATTTACTATGCGCAAGAGACGCGAATGTACGAACAAGTCGCGATCCTCTCGCTCGCGTCCACATATTTTTGTTTACGCTGGGATCGAGCGTTTACGCGGTTCCCCGCAAATGGACAACCCGCTAAAGCGTCGAATCCGATTATCGCGTTTGGATTTTTCATCACCACTCTCGCCGCGATGTACACACACTATGCCGCGTTCTTCGTCTGGGTCGCGCAAAACATTTTCATCGCGATTCGATTCCTGTTGTCATTTCGAGCGTCCGCGAGAAATCCCGGTTTTCGCGCGCGAGATTTCTCGCGTGCGCTCGAAATGACCGAATTGAAACGTTGGGCAATTCTCCAAATTGCCCTCCTCGTCGCGTACGTTCCCTGGATCATCGTGCAAACTTCATTCTTGCGCGGCAAAGCAAGCGCGCGGTTTGACGAATGGTCACTGCGCGGCATCGAAATGATTTTCGGCAAAACGTTTCTCGCGTTCAGCGCGGGCGTTACTACCGATTTTCCAATCGCGCAAATGATCGCGCTCGCGTTTCTAGTCTTCGCCGCGCTCGGCATCGTGATTGCCGCGCGCGATGAACGCGCCGGCTTTGCGCCGTTTTATTTTCTCGCGCCGGTCGTGATCGCGTTCGCGCTCAATCCGATTATGCCCTTCTTTTTTGAGCGGTATGTGTTGGTCGCCCTGCCGGGATTTTATCTGTGCGTCGCGCTTGGTCTCGATTTTTTGGCGCGCCGCGCGCCGCTCTCCGCGTTCGCGCTGACCGGCGCGCTCGTGATCGCGAGTACGTACGCGTTGTTCAATTTTTATTTTGATGACGCGTACGCCAAAGGCAAGTACGGACAAATGATGGCGCACATTGCCGCGCACGCGCAGGCGGGCGACGCGATCATTTTGAACAATCCTTTGCAAAAGCCGCTCTATCGTTATTACGCGCCACGCGATCTCCCGGCATTTTTTCTGCCCGACGGCGCGCCGCTCGAAGACCAGGCAACGCGCGCACAACTCGATCAGATCGCGCGCGATCATTCGCGCATCTGGCTCGTGGTGTTTGGCAATCCGCTCGAGTACGATCCGACCGGTTATCTCGAACGATTTTTTGGCGCGCGCGCGTTCAAAAGTTTTGCGCGCGGTTTTGTGGACGCCGGCTTGACGTTGTACGAAATGCCTGGCGCGCAAAGCGCGATTCGGCACGATCTGCGCGCGACGCTCGGCGAACAAATTCAACTCACCGGCTATGCGCTCAATCGCGATTCGTTCGCGCCCGGCGAAACGATTTTGCTCACGTTGCATTGGCAAACGCGCGCGCCGATCCCAAATCGTTACAAAGTGTTCACGCATTTGATCGGCGCGTTCAATCCCGCGACCAATTCGCCGATCTGGGCGCAGATGGACGGCGAGCCGGTCGGCGGCTCGCGCGCGACGACCGCGTGGCAAATCGGCGAGACGATTGCGGATCGGTACGGTTTGCAAATTCCAAACGCCATTCCGCCGGGCGAATATCAAATCGAAATTGGGATGTACGATCCCATCACCGGCGCGCGCGTCCCGGTGTTCGATGCAAACAGGCAACGCGTCGCGGATGATCGCGTGATCGTACAAACCATTCACATTCGAGCGCGCTGATGAATTATCCGACATTGATCCGCGCACCCTGGGATCGGATCATCGCGCTGTGCATTTGCGGAGCCGCGATCTATTTTGTGATCGTTCAATTGCCCACGCTCCGCTTCAACGACGATTACACGCTCGTCGTGATCGCGTGGATGCTCGCGTTCGCGGCGTATCTGTTCGCGATTGCGCCCGCGACACTGGCGCATCGCGATCGGGATCGTTGGTGGCGAACGCATCGCGCGACCGCGGTGATCCTGGGAGCGATCACACTCGCGGGATTTTTTCTGCGCGTTTGGCAAATCGGATCGATCCCGTTCACACTCAGCGGCGACGAAGCCGCGTTCGGCTTGGACGCGTTGCACATCATTCGCGGCGAGATCGGCACGCCGTTCGCAACCAGTTGGATGTCGCAACCGACGATGAGCTTTTTTTACGGCGGACTGGCGATGCGTTTTTGCGGCGCGACCCAGACCGCGCTCCGTTTGCCCTGGGCAGTGATCGGCGCGCTCAGTGTGCCGATCACATTTTGGATGGTCGCGCGACTCAAGGGCGCGGCGTTTGGATTGATCACCGCGACATTGCTCGCGACGTATCATTATCACATTCATTTTTCGCGCTTGAGCGTCAACAACATCGCGGCCACATTTTGGATGGGGCTCGCGATCCTTTTCTTTTTTCGCGCGCGCGGCGGCAATCGTCCGCTCGATTGGCTGTGGCTCGGCGCGGCGTGCGGCGGCGCGCTCTATTTTTATCAAGGCGCGCGTTTGACGCCGCTCGTGATCCTGGGAACTATTTTTTATTTGACGATTTATGATCGCGGATTTTGGCGCGCGCGGCGGCGCGGATTGTTGATCGCGCTTGGCGCGTTTTTGATCGTCGCCGCGCCGATGCTTCAATTCGCTGTGCGCTTTCCCGATGATTTCAACGCGCGCGCGAATCAGATCGGAATGTTGTACACTGGCGCGATTGTGGATATCGCGCGACAACGCGGCGCGAGCATCGCGACTGTTTTGTTCGATCAATTTCGCCATGCCGCGCTCGCGTTCAATTCCTATTCGGATCGCACCGCTTGGTACGGCTTGGGTCAACCGCTTCTCGATCCAATTTTCGGCACGCTCTTTTTGTTGGGCTTGGGTTACGGAACGATTCGCGCGGTGATGCCGCGCGCGGATCGCCGCATCTTTCCGATAGTCGCGTGGTGGTGGAGCGGAATGATCCTGGGCGGAATGATGACCGAAAGTCCGCCGACGACCTCGCGCTTGATCACGCTGAGCGTGCCGGTCTGTTTTTTCATCGCGCTCGCGCTGATGCAAATTGTTCGTCTGGCAAAACGCGCGATTGCGGGATTGCCGGCGCGCGCCGTGCTCATCAGCGCGGTTTTATTTTTTGCGCTCATCAGTTTGAAAACGTATTTCGTTGACTATACCCCGCGCTTTATTTTCGGCGGCGACCACGCGCAAGCCGCCACGCGCCTCGCGCCGCGCGTGAATGAAATGGCGCAAACGCATCGGTTTTATTTTATCGGCGCGCCGTTTATGTACGCCGGTTTCGCGACGATTCCATTTCTCGCGCCGACGGTGAACATCACAGACATCGCGCAACCGCTTGACGCGTCGCGCGCGACTGATTGGCGCGCCGGCGCGCGCGGCATCGTGTTTATTTTCGCGGCTGAACGCATCGCGGAATTGGCGCACGCGCAAAATCTTTTTCCGCAGGGGCGCATCGAAGAAATTCGCGCGCCGATCGACAATCGAATGATCACGACGCTTTTTATCGTGCCGCCAATTTCAAACGAGTGATTTTGCAATGAACGCCGATCAAATTCAAAATCAGCCACGCCCGTCGCGCGGGCGCATCAAAAATTTTTGCGCGCTCGGCGCGCTCGTGCTTTTGCTCGGTTATCTCGCGGTTGGCGCGTGGTCACTGTGGCGCGCCGCCAGCGTGTTCGCCGATCCGTCGCCGCTTGCATTTGTCGCGCTCGCCGCCGCGATCATCACGTTGTTCGTGCCGTGCAATCCCGCGCGGCGTTGATCGCACCGTTTTGATTTTTTGCCCGCTTGAATTATACTGCGCCGACCAATGAACCAGCGTTCCAAAAGGTGGCAAGATATTTTTATCGTCGCCGCGATCATTTTGCTCGCGACCGCGTTGCGCGTGTATCGGCTCGATGAACTGCCGCCCGGTTTGCATTTCGACGAAGCGTTCAACGCGACGATGGCGCGCAATGTTTTACTGGGCGTCGAGCGTCCGATTTTTTTTCGCCAAGACCTCACCGAAGAACCGATGGCGATTTACACAACCGCGCTCGCGTTTGGAATCCTGGGTCAGAGCGCGTGGACTCTGCGCTTCGTTTCCGCGCTCGTGGGCATCGCGGGAGTTGGCGCGTTATATTTTCTCGCGCGCGCGCTGTTTCAATCGCGATGGATCGCGGCATTGTCCGCGTTGACGCTCGCGGTTTTGTACTGGCACCTTAACTTTTCGCGGCTCGGAATGGAGCCAATCTTCACGCCGTTGATGGCGACGCTAGCGTTTGCGTTTTTGTGGCAAGGACTGTCATTGCGCGCCGCGCATCCTTCGTCTACGCTTCGCTCCGCTCAGAATGCGCGGCGCGCAATGACATTGCCCTTCGCCCTCGCCGGATTTTTTTTCGCGGCGACGCTGTACACGTACAAAGCCGCGCTGTTCATTCCGATTCTCGTCGGCGCGTTCATCCTTCTCGAAATTATTTTGGATCACGCGTTTTGGGCGCGGCATCATCGCGGGCTGATTATTTTTGCGCTCGTCGCGATTTTGGTGTACGCGCCGCTTGGGTTATACTTGGTCGCACACCCGGACGAATTTTTTCAACGCCCCAGCACAGTCGCCGCGACGAACTTTACCATCGTGGAAAATATCGCGCGCGTCGCCGGAATGTTTTTCATCAACGGCGACACCAACCCGCGCAGTAATTTGCCGGAACGTCCCGCGCTCGATCCATTTCTCGCGCTGGGATTCAGCATCGGCATCGCGATTTGTCTCGCGCGATTTCGCCGCGACGCGCCCGCGCGATTTTTATTGCTGTGGTTGATCGTAATGTCCCTGCCGAGCATCCTCACCGATTTCGCGCCGCACTTTGGACGCAATCTCGCGGTAACACCCGCGCTCGCGCTCATCGTCGCCTTTGGTTTCGCTTCACTAATCGAACACTCCCGGCTTAACCGTTCACTGTTCACTGTTCGCTTCGCGTGTTCACTACTCATTGCCGGTTTCGCGTTCAGCACATTTTCAACCGCGCGCGATTATTTTTTCGTTTGGGGCGCGCGCACCGGGCTGTACGATTCGTTCGATGTAGGCATTTACACCCTCGCGCAAAAACTGCGCGACCGTCCCGGCGATGAGATCGTTTATATCACGCCCGCCGATCCCGAACATTACACGATTCGTTTTGCGTTGGATGATCGCGATGTGCGCGTGTTCGATGGTCGCCGCGTGATCGTTCTGCCACCGGCGGAATCTGTCGCGACATTCGGCATCATCACACGCGCGGACACGCGCACGCGCGCGCGGCTCGAAAAATTTTATCGCGAGGCGCGCGTAATCGAACCGCTGGACGATTTCACCGCGCAACCGTACGCGATCATTTTGCGCGTGCAAGGCGCGCCGCACATCGCGCCGGAAAAAATCGTCCACGCGAATTTCGGCGATGTGATCGAACTGATCGGGTACGACATCGCGCGCGAGCAAAATGCAGTCGCGCTCACGCTGTACTGGCGCAGTCGCGCGATCACGCGCGACGATTACACCGTGTTCGCGCAATTGCTCGGCGCGCCAAACCCGGCAACGCAATCGCCGGTGTGGGCGCAAGCCGACGCGCAACCGACGGATCCAACTTCGCACTGGCGCGTCGGCGAAATCATTATTGACGAATCACGGATCCCCCTGCCGGAAAATTTGCCGCGCGGGGAATATGAAATTCAAATCGGAATGTACATTCTAAATACCGGCGCGCGCTTGCCCGTGTTCACATCAAATCGCGCGCCAACGGAGAGAGACAGTGTATCCATCGAAAGAAGCACGTACCCGTAACTTTGTAACGACCGGCGCGCCGCCTGCGCCCGGACGCGCGACCGGCATCTTTATGGTTGCCGGGATCGCGATCTTGCTCGTGTGTTGCGCGTGCGCGGGCTTGATCCTGGGTTTGCAATTGAGCGGCGGCGCGGGTAATATTTCCAACCCGCTCGGTTCGTTGAGCACACGTGCGACGCCGACGCCAGACAAGAACGCGCCGATCACATTACGCACGCCGACCGCGAATGATAACGGCATCGAATTGATCGTCGTCGGATTTCAGCGTCCGCTCAAAGTGGAGGGCGGAGTCAAACTTGCGCCGAATGAACAATTCGTTCTCGTTACGGTGAAATTGACGAACACGAAAAAAACCGGGTCGCCGATTGCCGTCAAGTCGTCCGAGTTCAAACTCAGCGGCGAGGGCGGACTGACATACGATGCGAATCCGAAAACGGTAACGATTCCACAACAGTTGAGTGAAAGCGCGATCGCGCCGGGCAAAAGCATCGAAGCCGAATTGATCTATCAGATCGCAACGGACGATGGCGCGTTGAAATTGTCCTGGGTCGTCGGCAAAACGACGCGCGTGATTCAACTCGAAAAACCAAAATGATCCTGGTGGTTGCCGCGAGCGTTTGGCTCATCGCGTTTTTGATCGCGATCACGCGCGCCGTCACTCTGAGCGAAGCGAAGGGGCTCCATTTTACTGACAAGATTCTTCGCTCCGCTCAGAATGACCCCGTGCGCGATCTGATCGCGATTGGGTTAATCGGCGCCGCGACGCTCGGATTTTTTTGGCGCGTGATTTTCGGCGGCGCGTGGATGCCGGCGGGCGGCGGCGATCTCGCGCAATTTTTATTTCCGACGTACTCGTTCGCCGCCGAGTGGTTGCGGCACGGCGTCATTCCACTTTGGAATCCGCACCTCTTTGGCGGAATGCCGTTCGTCGGCGACATTCAATCCGGCATTTTTTATCCGCTCAATCTCCTCACGTTTTTCATTTCATCCCCGCTCACGTTTCGCGATATGGAGTTGCTTTCGATTTTGCATTTCTTGATCGCGGGCGCGGGGATGTACCTTTATTTACGATTTACGATTTACGATTTACGATTTAGGACGCTCCGCCTCTCGCGTCTCGCTTCACTCGCCGGCGCGCTTGCATTTGAATTTAGCGATCTCTTCATCACGCATTTTGGAAATTTGAATTTGATCGCGACGATTGCGTGGATGCCGTTGATTTTACTTTTCTATCAACGCGCGATCACGGATCGCCGCGCGTCGTTCACGATTATCTCCGGCATTTTGCTCGCGACGGCTTTTCACGCCGGGCATATCCAAATGTTCCTGTTCATCCTGATCGCGCTCGCGCTGTTCGCGATCTTCCACACATTCAAATTGGACGCGGACAAACGCGGACAAACGCGGATGAATTTTTTATTCTTCCGCGTTCATCCGCGTTTGTCCGCGTCCAATTTCATTTTGCTAGCCGGCATAGTCGCCTTCGGTCTGTCCGCGCCGCAATTGCTTCCGGGGATCGAAATGGCGCAGAACACGGTGCGCGCGGAATTTTCGTACATTCAAGCCGCCGAGTTTTCACTGCCGCCCGCGCAGTTGATCGGCTTGGTTGTGCCGGGATTTTTCGGACGCGGACCGCAAGCCGCGTGGGGACCCTGGCAACGCGTCGAGGTTGGCTACATTGGAATTTTGCCGCTCGTCCTCGCGATGCTCGCGCTGATCTTGCGTCGCGATTCGCACACGCGCTTTTTCGGATTGTTCGCGTTGATCGGTCTCGCGCTCGCGCTCGGCGGTTACTCGATTTTGCACGGCTGGCTCTACCAATTCGTTCCTGGTTTCGGGCAACTGCGCGCGCCGGCGCGCTTCATCGTGCTGTTCGATTTCGCGCTTGCCGCGCTCGCGGCGTTCGGATTTGATGCCCTGCTCCACGCATTGCCGCGCGCGAGCGAGATCGCGTTCAAGCGATTTGTGCGCGTCGCGCCGTGGGCGTTTTTGTTGATCGCGTTGTCGGCGGGCGCAACCGCGTACGCGATTTTGATTTTGGGGCAAGGACAAGATGCGGTGTTGTTCGCGCGCATCGCGAACGCGACAAACGCACTCGCGTTTTTCATTCTGCTTTTCGCGTTGTCTATCGCGCTCGTGTGTGCGCGCGCGACGCGATTCTTTCGCCCGCGCGCGTGGGCAGTGCTCGCGCTCGCATTGATCTTTTTCGATCTGTTTTCGCTCGGCGCGCACACCGACATCAGCGACGACGATCCGACGCGTGAGTACGATCATCCCGGCGCGGTCGCGTTTTTGCAAAGCCAGGGCGGATTGTTTCGGATTGATCCGCGCGGCACCGGCGTTGATCACTTTTGGACGGCGGACACCGCGATTCTGTACGGTCTCTACGATGTCGGCGGCGACAATCCGCTCGTGCTGGCAGATTTCAATCGGTACTGGGAAAATTATGGCAGTCGCTCGTCGCGGCTGTACGATTTGCTCAACACGCGATTTTTGATCGGGCGCAAAAACATCGCGCTCGATCGCGAAAAATTTCGCGTCGCGTTCGACGGCGCGCCGGGCTTGAACATTTACGAAAACACGCGCGTCCTGCCACGCGCGTTCGTCGTGTAGGCGGCGCGCGTCGTACCGAATCACGCCGCGGCGTCCGACGCGATTCACGCGGCGGGTTGTGGTCCGGCGCGCGTGGGGATTGTGGCAAGTCCTGTCAACAGTGAACAGTGGGCAGTGAACAGTCAACCGTCGTCGGCGGAGATTGTTGGGTACGGCGCGAATGAAATTTGGGTGGATGTGGATGCGGCGAGCGCGGGGATGCTCGTGATGAGCGAGGTGTTTTATCCGGGGTGGAACGCGCGCGTTAATGATCGCGCGGTCGAGGTTCTGCGCGCGAATTATTTATTTCGCGCGGTTGAAATTCCGGCGGGCGCGTCGCGCGTCAAGTTCAAGTACGAGCCGGTGACGTTTACCGTTGGAATTGGGTTGGGCGCGATCACAATTCTCGCACTTGCCGGGTTCGGAATCTGGGCACAGAAAAAATCAGGGACGAGTCAATGACTCGTCCCGTTTTATTTCGCGCGCAAAATTTCCGCGACGACTTGTTCGAGTTGGCGCGCGCATCCGCGTTCCTCCGCGCGCGCGATGACATCTCTCGGCAATTCGCGCGCGAGTTCCGCGAAATGTTTGCGCGCGGTGGTGAGCGACTCGTTATCGCTCGCGGGGTGATGCAAGACCAACGCGAGCAACTCTGCCGCAAATTCTGATTTGCCGGTTTTGGACTGCAACGCCGCGAACCACACCAACGCATCGAGCGCGACAAAATCGAATTTGCTCTCCTGCGCTTCGGCGAGCGCAGAACGCAAATACGCGTCCGCTTCGCGATCATCGCCCAAGCGAAACGCCGCCGTGCCGACATTGTTCAACGCAACCGCGATGCCGAGCCGATACCCGGTTTCGCGATGCAACGCGAGCGCGTGCGCGTACAACTCTTTCGCTTCGACATCGCGCCCGCGGTGAGACAGAATCGAACCCAGATTCGTATTCGTCGCCGCCAAGCGCCGGCGGTCGCCAAACTCGTTGCAAATTTCCATCGCCTGGCGAATCAATGGCTCGGCATCGTCGTACTCACCCAGGTCAGTGTGGACGACTCCCAGATTGAGCAGAGTCGAAGCCATTGCCGCGCGTTCGCCCATCGCGCGGCGCAGTTCCAAACACTCGCGATGCAAGCGTTTGGCTTCCGGGAAATTCGCCGCCGAGTTGGCGAGGATGCCCAAATTGTTCAACGCGACCGCAACCTCCGCGCGCGCGTTGTGCGCGCGACCGACCTCAAGCAATTCGGAATAAAAAATTTTCCCCTCCGCATATTTGCCGGTAACACGCGCGGCATTGCCCAGATTTTTCAAACAAAACAAAATTTCGGCGGTCTCGTTCAACTGCCGGAAAAGTTCAAGGCACCGCGCGAGCGTTTCCGCCGCGCGCGTGGCTTGTCCCACGTCAATCCACAACGCGGCTTGGCGCGCGAGAATTTTCGCGGCGACGATGCCGCGCGCGTCGGATGAAACTCCACCCAGCGCGTCCACCGCTTTGCCAAACAACTCCTCGCCTTCGCGATAACGGCTCTGCAAATCGTACAGCCGATACAAGCCCGGCACGAATTTGAGCAGTAGGTCTGGTTGCGCGGCATTGACCGCGTGCCACCACGCCGCGCGCACATTTTCGATTTCCGCGTTCATCTCCGCAATCGTCGCGCATTCATCCACGCTGTGCAAGCGCGTCGCACATTGCATCATCCAATCCGCGAAATAATCGCGATGCACTTCGCCGATGGACGCGCGCGCCGCGTCCAATTTTTCTTCCGCGTACTGCGCGAGAATTGGATGCAAACTAAATCGCCCCGCTGAATCGCGCCGCACGAGCGACTTGTCCACGAGCGCGGTCAATGTCGCGAGCGACGCGCGCGCGATGCGTTCGCTCGCCGCGCGCGCGAATCCGCCGCGAAAGACGGACAGGCGCGCGAACACGGTGCGCGCATCCGGCTCGAGCAAGTGCCACGCGTGTTCAAACACCGCGCGCAAACTACGTTGACGTTCCGGCGCGTCGCGCCGCGTCGTCGCGAGAAAATCAAACCCGCGTTCAAGCTCGCGCGCGATTTCGGCGAAGGAATGAGTGGACGCCCACGCCGCCGCGAGTTCAATCCCCAGCGGCAAGCCCTCGACCAATTCGCACACGCGCGCGATGTGTGCGCGCTCCTCCTCGCTCAAAGCGAAATCGCCGCGCACCTGGCGCGCGCGTTCGATAAATAATTGCGCCGCCGTTGGCGCGTCCAAACCGTCGAGCGCGATCAACCACTCGGCTTGCACATTCAAACGTTCGCGCGACGTGATTAAAAATTTTACGCTCGGCGCGCGTTTCTGCAATTCGCTCAACCAGGTCGCGGCGTCGAGCAAGTGGTCGAAATTGTCGAGCAGGAGCAGGATTTCTTTTTCGCACAAAAAATTCGCGAGTTGCGTTTTGAGATCGGCTTTGCCGGAAAAGGCAAACTCGCACGCGTTCGCAATCGCGGCAACGAGCAAATCGGTCGAGTCAATCTCGGCGAGCGGCACGAAATACACGCCGTTCAAAAACGCGCCGAGCGCGAGCGCGCGTTCGG
>JACRPR010000101.1 GCA_016223105.1 Chloroflexota bacterium
TGAATTTTTCCACTGACGGAAGGGAACACGGATTTTTTATTGTGTTTTTTTCAATTGTCCGTGTTCTTTGCCGTCAGTGGAAAAATTTTGGCAAGCCATTGAACAGGTGAGGTTCTTGCAATGAAAATTTCTCTCCAGCGTATTCCATTGCTCGCGCTCGGCATCCTGGCATTGCTCGCGGCGATGTGGGCGGGCTTGCTCCGGCTCGGTTGGGAATTTCCGCCCATCCTTGCCGCACTGCGCGGCTTGCACGGTCCGCTAATGATCTCCGGTTTTCCCGGCACCGTGATCAATCTCGAGCGCGCAGTCGCGTTGCAGGATCGCCGTTATTTGCTCGCGCCGTTGTCGAGCGGACTCGGCGCGCTGATCCTGATCACCGGACTCGCGCCGCAATTGGGCGAACTTTTGCTCACGCTCGGCTCGCTCGGACTCGTGATCATTTTCGTTGTGATTCTGCGTCGCCACGCCGGGCGCGACACGATTGTGATGGCGCTTGGCGTGATCGCGTGGTTGATCGGCAACGTGTTGTGGCTCGTCGGAAATTTCGTCGCGCTCTCCACGTTGTGGTGGCTCGCGTTTCTCACGCTGACGATTCTGGGCGAACGACTCGAACTGAGTCGCTTGCTCCGTCTGCCGCGCATAGCGAACACGCTGTTCGATGGATCGGTCGCGATTTTTCTGATCGGCGCACTGCTCGATTTCGGCGAGAACGCGCTCGGCACCGGTTCCGATCTTGGCACGCGCATCGCGGGCGTGGGGATGATCGCGATTGCCGCGTGGCTGTTGCGGTACGACCTCGCGCGCAAGACGGTCAAGCAAACCGGGCTAACGCGTTACATCGCGATCTGTTTGCTCACCGGCTATGTGTGGCTCGGCATCGGCGGCGCGTTGCGCGTGATCTACGGCGGCGTGATGGCGGGTCCGATCTACGACGCGATTTTGCACACGCTCTTGCTCGGGTACGTCTTTTCGATGATTTTCGGGCACGCGCCAATTATTTTTCCGGCGATCCTCAATCGCGCGATTCCGTACACGCCCGCGTTTTACGCGCAACTGATTTTATTGCATACCTCGCTCGTCCTGCGCGTTATCGGCGATCTCAGCGGCGCGCTCGCTCTGCGACAATGGGGCGGCTTGATCAACGTGATCGCGATTTTGTTATTCCTAGGAATGACGGTGCGCGGGGTGGTGTTGGGCGCGCGCGCGAAGGCGTAATTTCATTTGACACCGATTCTGTGCCAATGCTATACTGTGCGCGGATTGGGGAGGTAGAAATATATGGCAGTTAAAACTTTAGCCGTTCATCTTTCCGAAATGGAATATCGCGCGCTGTCGCGTATCGCGCGGCGGCGGAAAAAAACGGTGCCGACCTTGATGAAAGACGCGGCATGGAAAATGTATTTCAAGCGCGCGCGCGTCTCCGCGCGTAAAATGCCGGATTTGATCAAATCCCCTGCGTTTGGAATCTGGAAAGATGATCCACGCACAGACGGAGAAATGTTGAATGACCTCGGGCGCATCTGGAACGCTCTCGATTCATCGCGAAATTCCTAACCGATGCTTGGTAGATTCGGGCATCCTGGTTCAGCATTTGCGTGGCAATGCTCAAGCGGCAAAATATTTGACCAGCTTGCGTCGCGATTTTACACCTTGCATTTCTGCCGCGACCGCCGCTGAATTGCTCGTCGGGTGCGCGAACGAAAAACAAGTGCAAGTGACTGCGGATTTTCTTCAGACGTTTGAAATTTTACCGATTGATTTTGAGGTGGCGCGTTATGCGGCTGTGCTGATTCGAAAATATCCCGCGATTTTTGGCAAAGAGATCGCGCGCGGTTTTGCCGACGCGCTCATTGCCGCGACGGCGTGGAGTCATAATCTGGTTTTACACACGTTGAATGTGCGCCATTTTGCGCGCGTGACGATTGCGGAAATTCAAATTCATTCGATAGACCAGACTGCGATAGAATGGAAGTGATTTGACCGAATACGTTTGGTGGCACGTTGAACCGCGCGCGAAGAAATTTTTCTTCGCGCGCGGTTTTTATTTCGAGCACATCGCAAAAACTCGACTTGAATAAATTCCCGCGCGCGGCTATAATCATTTTGGTGCGCGATCACGCGCGCCAAAAATTTCCTTCACCCGTTTTAGGAGGATCAGATGTTTCGCACGTTTCGTTTGATCGCATTGTTTCTGTTGATCGCGTTCGCGGTCGGCTGTGCGTCGCCGACGCCGGAGGTAACGAAATCACCGCCGACTGCCGCGCCCACCCTCGCGCCGGTCGCGACGAGCGCGCCCGCCGCGACCAAGCCGCCCGAAGCAACCAAGCCCGCGCCGACGATCGCGCCAACCGCCGCGCCCAAAGTCGCGGAACCGACGCGCGGCGGCACTGCCGTCGTCGCGATGGATTCGGATCCGGAAACGTTGAACCTGGGATTGACGACCGGTTATTCCGCCGGCGATGTCGCATCGAAAATTTTCAACGGCTTGGTCTGGCTCGATGGCGGCTACCGGTGAACCTCAAGCCGATCGGCACCGGTCCGTTCAAGTTTTCAGAGTGGAACAAGGGCGCGACGATCAAACTCGTTCGCAACGATAATTATTTCGAACGCGGCAAACCGTACCTCGATGCGATCGTGTTCCAAATTATTCCGCAAGGCGCGAATCGTTCGACCGCGCTCGAAACCGGCGAAGTAGATTTCGTCGTGGATTTCTATTTGCCGAAAACCGATGTCAAGCGATTGGAGGCGAATACCAAGTTGACGGCAAAGCGCGGGCAAGGCGCGCCCGCGATTGACTTTATGATGTTCAACACGCGCACCAAATCACTCTCGACGGCGGAAGCGCGCCAAGCCGTGATGATGGCGCTCGATCGCAAACGCATCGTGGATCAATCTATGAATGGCATCGGGCGCGTCGGGCGCGGACCGTTCGGCGATGGATTCAAATGGTTGCTGAACCCCGCAGTGGATTTCGACAAAATGTATCCGCGCGATATCGCGAAAGCGAAAGCCGCGCTCGACAAAGCCGGCGTAACCGCGGGCGCGGATGGGATGCGCGGCAAACTCCGTTTGTTGTACGATTCGGCGCGACCGCAATTTGTGTCCGCCGCGCAGATCATCAAAGAGAATTTGAAAGACATCGGGTTCGATGTTGATCTGCAAGCGATTGAACGCGCGGTGATGATCCAAAAAGTCTTCCTCGATTGGGAATACGATCTCACGCTTCAGTCGTTTGTTTCGTCCGGCGATCCGGCGATTGGGTATCATCGGCTCTACATCACGACCGCGACCAAAGCACAATTCACAAATCAAACTGGTTACACCAATCCCAAAGTGGACGACCTGCTCGCCAAAGCCGCGACCGCGCCGGATGTTAAAGCGCGCGCCGGTTTTTACGGCGAACTGCAAACAATTCTCGCGAACGATTTGCCCAGCATTGTGCTGTTCGATGAAGAGGGCGTGGATTTCGCGTCCAAAAAATTGAGCGGCACTTGGGCGGGCATTGACTCGCGCGATCGGTGGGATCTCGTCTGGATGCCGAAATAATGTGCGCTTGTAGGGGCGACGCATGCGTCGTCCCTACATCAATCACAATGACGCTCTACATCCTCAAACGCGTCGCGCAAGCGATCCCGCTTTTGCTCGGCGTTGTCGTTTTTAACTTTGTGTTGATCCAACTCGCGCCCGGCGATCCGGTGACTCTGCTCGTGGGCGATTATCCCGCGCCCGAAGAGTATGTGCGGCAAGTGCGCGCCGAGTACGGATTGGATCGTCCGCTCGCGGAACAACTTGTGCTGTACCTGGGACAACTCGCGCGCGGCAACCTGGGTTACTCGTACGCGAATCGAATGGCGGTCGCGGAATTGATCGGCAAGCGCATCGGACCGACGTTGCAATTGATGATCACCGCGCTCGTGATCGCGATCATCGTCGGCGTGTCGCTCGGTGTGATCGCCGCGCGCGGGCGCGGAAAAATTTCCGATTGGATCGCGCAAGCCGGCGCGCTCGTTGGCTATTCCGTGCCCGATTTTTGGCTCGGGCAAATTTTGATCATCCTCTTTGCGGTCACGCTCGCGTGGTTGCCGTCGCAGGGCATGCGCTCCGCGCGCTCGGTCGCGACCGGGTTTGACGCGTTTCTCGAAACTCTGCCATACCTGGTTTTGCCGGCAACCGCGCTCTCGGTGCGGTTCATTGCATTGTTCTCGCGCATCACGCGTTCCGCGATGCTCGACATTCTGCACGCCGATTTTGTGTTGGGCGCGCGCGCGAAGGGATTGAGCGAAGCGCGTGTCTTGATCGCGCACGTTCTGCGTAACGCGTCTCTGCCGATTGTTACCGTGATCGGCTACAACGTCGGTTTGCTGATCGCCGGCTCCGCGTTGATTGAAACCGTGTTTGCGTGGCCCGGCGTCGGACGCTTGATGTTTGATTCGATCACGAAACGCGATTACCCGGTAATGACCGGCATTTTGTTGATGGTGTCGGGCGCGGTCGTCCTTGCGAATCTGCTCACCGATCTCGCGTACGCCGCTCTCGATCCGCGTGTGCGGTATACGCGGTAAGAACACGGAAATTTTATTTGTCCGTGTTCCCTTCCGTCAGTGGAAAAAAATCAAAGATGTCAAACCTTCGAACCTGGCTCGCCTTCGCGCTCATCCTCGGATTTGTTTTGCTCGCGGTGTTCGCGCAATTCATCGCGCCGTTCGATCCATTTCGCGGCGGCGCGGACGCTCTGCTCGCGCCAGGCGCAAAAAATTATTTGCTCGGCACCGATCATCTGGGGCGCGATATTTTGTCCGAACTGATTTTCGGCGCGCGCGTTTCGCTCGCGGTCGGCATCTCCGCCGCGCTCAGCGCGAGCATCCTGGGCATTGTCGTCGGTTCGCTCGCCGGATTTTTCGGCGGTTGGGTGGACGGCGCGTTGATGCGCGTCAGCGAATTTTTTCAAACTCTGCCGCGCTTTGTGCTTGCGCTTGTCATCGTCGCGTTTTTCGGCGGCGGCGTGTTAAAAGTGATCATCGTGCTCGCGATCTTGTCGTGGCCCCAAATCGCGCGCTTGGTGCGCGCGCAGATTTTGAGTTTGCGCGAATCTACTTTTGTTGAAGCCGCGCGCTTGTCGGGAATGAACGGCATACAAATCATCGCGCGCGAAATTTTGCCGAACGCGCTCGCGCCGGTGATCGTTACCGGTTCGCTCGATATCGCGTCCGCGATTTTGCTCGAAGCGTCGCTCTCGTTTTTCGGCTTGGGCGATGCAAACCTGATTTCGTGGGGCGGAATGTTGAACGTCGCGCAACCGTACTTGCGCCAAGCGTGGTGGATGGCGGTCTTTCCTGGGATCGCGATTTCGCTCGTCGTCCTGGCGTTCAACATTTTGGGCGACGCGCTGAACGACGCGCTCAACCCGCGTTTGCAGGAGACCGCGTGAACGAAATTATTTTGGACGCGCGCAACCTGGTCACGGAAATTCATCAACGGCGCGGCTGGTTGCGTGTCGTGGACGATGTGTCGTTCAACGTGGGACGCGGCGAAATCGTCGGACTTGTCGGCGAATCGGGATGCGGCAAAAGTATGACCGCGTTTTCGCTGATGCAATTATTTCCGACGCCGGCGGCGCGCGTCGCCAGCGGACAAATTATTTTTGAGAATCGCGATCTACTGAAACTCGCGCCGAATGAATTGCGGCGCGTGCGCGGCGCGCAGATCGCGATGATCTTTCAAGACCCCGCGACGTTTCTCGATCCGTTAATGACGTTGGGCGATCAGATTGCCGAGCCATTGCGCGCGCACAATTTCGCTGGCGACGTGCGCGCGCGCACGCGCGACTTGGTCGAGCAGATGGGCTTGCCCGATCCCGATTTGATCGCGCGGCGGTATCCGCACCAGGTTAGCGGCGGACAAAAACAACGCGCGTTGATCGCGAGCGCAATGTCCTGCGCGCCAAAATTGTTGATTGCCGACGAGCCAACAACCGCGCTCGACGTGACCGTGCAAGCGCAAATTCTCGATCTGATGCGCGATCTGCGCGCGCAAACCGGCGCGGCGATTTTGCTGATCACGCACGATCTCGGCGTGATCGCGGAAATGTGTGATCGCGTCTATGTGATGTACGCCGGAAAAATTGTCGAAGCAAACACGACGCGCGAATTGTTTCGCGCGCCGCGTCATCCGTACACGCAAGGTTTACTGCGGAGCACGGTCTCGCTCGAAAGCGCGACGACCGAATTGTTCGCAATCCCCGGCACCGTGCCAAATCTAAATGAACTGCCGCGCGGTTGTCGCTTTGCGCCGCGCTGTCCCATCGCCAACGCGCAGTGCGCGCATGAACCGCCGTTCGTCGCGGACGAAACGCGCGCGGTTGCGTGTTGGAATGTCGAACGCGCGATGGCGAGTGAAATTTGGAAGTTGGATGTTGGACGTTAGACGTTAGAGGTTGGAATGTTCCAACTTCTAACGTCCAACATCCAACTTCCATTTATTGGAAACGATGCTCGAAGGCACACAACTGACCAAAGATTTTCGCGTACGACTCGGATTGTTTCGCGGGAGCGCGACTCTGCGCGCGGTGGATGATGTTTCGATCACGATCGACGCGGGCGAAACGGTCGCGCTCGTTGGCGAATCGGGATCGGGCAAATCAACCCTGGGACGAATTTTGCTCGGCTTGATTCTGCAAACGTCCGGCGCGGTGCACTATCGCGGCACGGATTTTGCGCGATTGCAAGGCGACGCGGCGCGCCAATTTCGCGCGGATGTGCAAGCCGTGTTTCAGGACACGAGCGCGTCGCTCAACCCGCGCCGGCGCGTCGGCGAGAGTGTGATCGCGCCACTGCTCTTCAATCGGCGATTGAGCGCGGCGCACGCGCGGATCGAATCCGCGCAATTGCTCGAACGCGTCGGACTCGATCCAAAAATTTTCGCGTCGCGATTTCCGCATCAACTTTCCGGCGGGCAACGCCAGCGCGTCGGCTTGGCGCGCGCGCTTGCGTCGCAACCGCGCGTGATCGTCGCGGATGAGCCGGTGTCCGCGCTTGATGTTTCGGTGCGCGCGCAGATTTTGAAATTGATGCAAGATTTGCAAGCGCAAGAAAAACTCGCGTACTTATTCATCACGCACGATCTCGGCATCGCGCGTTTGATCGCGAATCGCGTGATGGTGATGTACCTGGGCGCGATCGTTGAAGAAGGTAACGCCGCCGATGTGTTCGCGCGACCATCGCATCCGTACACGCTCGCGCTCACACTCTCCGCGCCGATTCCTGATCCAACGCGCGCGCGTCCGCCGCGTCATTTGATCGGTGATATTCCTTCGCCGCTCGCGCCGCCGCCGGGTTGTCGCTTTCACCCGCGTTGCGCGTTCGCACAAGCGATTTGCAAAACCGATGCGCCGCCCGTGCGCGAATTTGAAAACGCGCATCGCTCGGCGTGTCATTTCGCGGAGCAGGTGCGGGGAGGATAGAAAATGAAAAACCGCAGATGCGAGTGGTCTGCGGTTTTCAATTGGGTAATCCTAATTTTTGCCGGATAAAATCGCGGACGGAACGCATTGCCTTGATTGCCGCACGCGCGTCCTCTTTTGTTGCGGTTGCGCCGGGATAGCGAAAATCCACGGCGTAGTCGTTGAGAAGCAAAAGTAAATCGCGTATGAATTCAAAATCGGGATATACCGGCGTGATGCGGTTCAACAAAATTTCAAGGTCGTGAATCGGACGAAACGCGATGTTGCGATCAGAGAGAAATGCTTTGAGATATTTTTCAGCGCATTGTTGCGCGTGAAAACACGCCGCATCGTAACTCGGGTTTTTCCGCGCGCGCAGTTCGCGTTCGGCGACGTGATAATCGCTCTCGGCTTTTTCGACCCACTCGCTAACGATGCCGTTCATACAAGGGCTTGCCGCGCGTCATAATTTCGGCGATAAACGTATCGCCCAATGCGACACGCTCTTGCACTTGGCGGGGTGTGCGAACAACGACATCAAGCGGAAACGGACGCGGCGAAAGCGCGCGCGAGATTTCAAGCCGTTGTTGTTTTTCACGCAACCTGGTTTCCATCACGACGAGTAAATCAACATCGCTCTCTGGTTTCGGTTTGCCGTACGCGTACGATCCAAAGAGAATAATTTTTTCGGGATGAAACTGATTCGCGATCCGTTGCGCGACCGTGCGAATCGCGCGAATCGAAATTCGGCGGTGATTTGAGTGACGCGTTTTCTCTTTCAACAATTTTGCCTTTGGCATAATTCGAGTATAGCACACACACGGGAATTTGCGAAACCGCAGATACGAGTGATCTGCGGTTTTTGCTTTCTGCCCGGTTTACCGGATAATCACCGGGAAGAAATTGCGCCAGGATGTTTCGTAATTGTGGTTATACTGTTGTGGCGCGCCAACATTCACATTGCCGGTGAAATAAATTTGCCGCATCCCAGTCGCTACCGAGTGAGCAATTCCGCCATAACTACTTGCCGCGCCCAAAGCCACAACTTGAACATCGTATTTGCCGGG
Organism: Chloroflexota bacterium; assembly: GCA_016223105.1. Taxonomy (GTDB): domain Bacteria; phylum Chloroflexota; class Anaerolineae; order UBA4142; family UBA4142; genus JACRPR01. Next base: position 8,506 of record JACRPR010000101.1, read on the forward strand.
TAAAGGATTGGGTATGACAACCATCTTCGCTTCGTTCGTGATTTGCGTATATGTCGCGCCGGGAATTGTGGAGACGAAAGTACCATCCGCGCGATAGCCAATTTGTTGTCCGTTTGGATCGCGCACAAGTAATTCGGCGGTTGGTCCCGAAATAGTGTACACCAACTCATCCGACAACTGCGTTGTTTTTGGTGAACGAACTATCGGCGCAGATGAACGCGGAATCCCAAGCGCATCCAACACATTGAATCGAACTTCATAGACGATGTGGTCGTTCGACTGGGTATCTGCGTGCTTCTTTGTATAGTTACCTTGAAACTCACATTTTGGCAATGTGCACGATGGCAATTGTGCACGCGCGATGAGAATTGAATTATCACCGGCAGATGATTTGATGTACCCGTTTGAATCTGGTTTCCCGTCGGACCAAAACATACCATCCGATGATTGGTGGGGTTGGGCATTAATTCGTTCATGTGTTTGGAAACCGGAACTTGCCATCACGACAACTTTGGATACATCATCATAGAGTGACGCCATGTTCCCATTGAGAGATTCCAAAAACGTATTGCGCCAAACCATCGAGCTGGGATTTTTTCCTATCCCTTGAATATACAAATAGTCCATCTCAACCGGAAGTAATTCCTGCATCGAGGGTGATTTTTCATGCAGGCAGGTATATCGCGCGTCCTGACTATTTGTCCAAGTCATTTTTGGGTAAAAGATGGTACAGATAATTTCAATTCCTTGTCGCGATTTTGGATCTTCCTGACCCAAGTCCCCGCCTTCCCAAGCCGGGTATGTACGCACAACGCCTTTGCTTGGTGGCGCGATCAAAATCAGCGTGTCCACCTTCGATGCGCCCGCTCCTTGAATATAACTGCGCGCCACATTTGCGCCGTTGCTGTGAGTAACGATGTGAACTTTTCCAGTTGCTTGGGATGCCTGATTAACAAGCGTGGCGAGGCGGGTAGCAGATTCGGAATTTGGACGCAACCAATCGTAGAAAGCCACAAACAGGTCTTGATCAAGTTGATACCCTGCCGCTGTAAATGTGTCAATCAACGGTTGGTATACATTGCGCGCCCCAACAAAAGGCGTCCATCCACAATAGACTTGCGGCGTGATACACAATGATCCGCCGTATCCCGGCACAATAATTACCGGCGTACGTTGCCGCATCGTGAAATTCTGTCCCGTTGCATCCGGCGGCACCGTAACCGTGCGCGTGATGGGCGCGAAGATATATCCACTGTTTGTTGGTGTAATGGTGTACGTGCCAGTGATGACGTTGGTGAGTGTGTAGTATCCGCTTGCGTCTGTGATAACACTGCTACCTGAACTGGATGTGATGGTTACGCCGGAAATAGAATTGTTGCTGTCATCAATTACGCGACCGAAAATAGAATAGGTGGGCACTCCTTCAAACCCCACCACATCCACTGGCGTGTAACGATCAATCGTCGTACCATCACCTACTTGACCGGACCAGTTTGCTCCCCAACATTTGACTCCACCTCCCGTCATCAAAGCACAGGTATGCGCTCCCCCTCCGAAAATAGAATTCACTCCGTTGCTGAGTCCAATGACATCCACTGGTGTGTACCGATGTACTGTCGTGCCATCGCCAGAACGGCCATCCCCGTTGTATCCCCAGCACTTGACTCCATATCCTATCGTCAAAGCGCAGGTATGGTCCCTCCCTCCGAAAATCGCTCTCACACCACTCGATAGCCCACTTACATTTACGGGGATTGTTTGTTGCATCGTTGTGCCGTCGCCGAGATGGCCAAAGTTGTTGTTTCCCCAGCACTTGACTCCACCATCAGTGGTAAGTGCACAAACACTATATACGCCCGCCACAATTGCACTCACACTGCTAGTGAGTCCACTAACATCCATCGGCGTCGAATGAGCTATCGTTGTACCGTCGCCCAATTGTCCATAATCGTTGCTTCCCCAGCATTTGACTCCACCGCTCGATGTCAGTGCACAGGTATGACTATATCCGCCCACAATCTCGCTCACACCGGTATTGAGCGCAATGATGTCTACAGGCTTTGATTGTTGCATTCCTGTACCATCGCCCAATTGTCCATAATTGTTTAGACTCCAGCACTTAACTGAACCACTCAACATCACCACACAATTAAGATACTCACCCCCGAAGATCTTGCTAACTCCGCCGGCGAGTCCGGTAACATCCACCGGTATCCACCGGTCCGTCGTTGTGCCATCCCCCAGTTGACCAACCCAATTTCCTCCCCAGCACTTAACTCCGCCGATTGAAGTCAGCGCGCAGGTATGAAACCCTCCTAAGAAAATCGCACTAACGCCACTGGTGAGTCCACTAACATCCACCGGTGTCCATCGGTCAGTAGTTGTGCCATCGCCTAATTGTCCGTTAGAATTAGATCCCCAGCACTTGATTCCACCACTTGAGGTCACTACACAGGAATGCCATCCCATGCCTGAAATCGGGGCAGTGATTGCCAATAGTGCTGTCTTTGATACGGATTTAAGCGCAGATGTTGTTTTTGTAGGTGTTCGTGGCATAGTTGGTTTCCTCGTCGGCGTCGCTGTCGCCGCGAGTACAGCCAACTGTGAATCAGCAGAAATAGCTTGCAAATTATTCGAGCCAAGCAAACAAACCAAAAGCAAGGTCGCAAAAACGATTGCCATAATTCGTGTTCGTGAATTCATTTGCCAAACTCCGCCTGGAAAAACAAAAACACCCGCTGTCCACGCGCAATTACGCGCCGTGAACAGCAGGTGCTTAAAATTCAAAATCATTTTGGTCGCGCGGGAATAGTCGCTCATCGCTGACTCCAATAGTCAATCAATCAGCCGTCGTGCAAAAACTGTGGCGTGCTAATCCGCAACCCGCGGGACAAAGGTAGACGTGCAGTTACATTCTATACAGTTTCGTGAAATTGGCAAAAACGATATTGACAGCAACCGGATTCGCGCTATAATCAAGATACAAAAAACCGAAAGGTTCCCATTTAGTGAAGAGTCGCCGATTGTGGCGGCCTGCCAGAGGTAAACTCCTCGGCTAGCTAGGTGGTTTTTCTTTTGGTGGATACTCGATCACGCTCGCCAATTTTTCCCGAATCAATTTCAAATAACGCTCCTCGCCTTTGCCATAGCGCGCCAGCAATGCGCCTGCCACCAAATCCGCGCATTGAATCAGCCGCTCGCTCCGCGACCGTTTCGTTTTGATTTTCTTGAAGCCGCGATGAAACGCGCGCGCTTTGAACGACTTGCCCAAATCCGCCAACATCTGATAAATGTAGAAACTGGTGCGCGACATCACGCGAAACGATTTCGCCAGCGCGCGCTTGTCCACAATAATCGCCCACATACGAAAAGGCAACGATGCAAGCGCGACGAAGAAATTTTCTTTCAAGCGCGGATTCGTCAAGGCGTGGAAAGAAAATTCGAATGTTTCGGATAAGTGATGTTCGCGCCTGAGCGCAGACAATGCGTCGCGCAAACGCTCTGGCTCCGCAGTGTGAATGAGTGCGATGACGAAATAGTGCGATGCGCCTTTTGCAAAACTAAAAGAGACATCGCCCGCTTCATCGCCGGCAAAGTAGGATGGCATAAAAAATAATTCGCGACCCGCGGGACAAAGTTAAACGAACGCTTGCAATTTTATTCGGTTTCGCGAAATTCGCAATAAGGATCGGGGCAAGAAGCACGACCTAGCGATTTGGCGACGTATCTTCCTCGCCTGCTAATTTCAATGCCTCGGCGTACAGTTCCGGGTTGATCCGGAATCCCTGCTCGCGCACCGCATCCAAAAGTGGACGCGCGGCGCGAATCAGATTCGCGCGTTTCGCCGAAACCAAAATGCCGACCGTTCCCACAACCGCCAAACCAAGTTGTTGTGCCAGCACGCGCGCTTGCCGATCATCCAAACCGACTATACAACCCGGTTGAGTTAGCCCGAATGCAATTGCGCCGCGTTCGCCGGCTCCAAGCCGGTTCGGCGGCAAACCTGCCAGGAGCGCTGGAGTGATGGGCACGCGCGTTACCCAATCCAGGTCGCGCGGGTCTATCGTATCCGGTCGAATCAATCGTCCTGCATCTAATTCGATCGCCACTGACTCGGGCACATACACCGGCGCAAATAATGCGGAAAGCAAGTGGGTTTGCCTGATTCGTCCCAGGTAGAGCAACGGCGAAGTGTTACACACTAGCGCGGGCATTGTGAGTGGTTACCTCTTGGCGCAATTCATTCGGGGTGATTTGTGAAATCGGGATGCCATACTCACTGCACAGATCGAGAAACAGAACGCGCGGCACGCCTGCCATC
>JACRPR010000221.1 GCA_016223105.1 Chloroflexota bacterium
AACAGGGGCAGTGCGTGCTTCAACGGATCGTCAAGATAAATTCCGATCAGAATGTAATTCAATCGCGCGCGCACATAATGCCGCTCGCGCCACGAAAGTGCGCGCCCTGCCGGGCTGGCTAGAATGTTGGTGATGATCTGTTGATCTTCTTTGCCGGTTTTCAATCGCTGGGTCAGCGTAATGGTGCCGGGATGCCAGCGCGTTGTCGCGAGCGGTTCTGGCACTATCGCAAAATCGCCCAACGGCGCAAGCCGCGTCCACAATTCGTAGTCAAAACTGCAATGGTATTGTGTATCCCAACCCCCCGCTTGATCGAACGCGCTTTTCCGTACAAAGATCGCGGGTTGCGGCACAAAATTCAAAGCGATCAAACTATGCCAGGTAACTTGCGGAATGATGTGTTCGGCGATCACCAGCCCGTTTGCATCAATGGATAATTCGCCGCCGCACACTGCCGGTGCGCGAGCATTTGCCAGCAACACCGTTACCGCTTTGGAGATCGCATTCGGCAAATACGTGTCATCCGAATTCAGATACGCCAAAATTTCGCCGGACGCATTATCCCAGCCATGACTAATCGCGTCCCAGGGACCCCGATCGCGTCGGCTGTGCCAAGCATCAATCCAGGGTGAATACTTTTGAATGATTTCGACGCTCCCATCGGTACTGCCGCCATCCAGGATGCGATATTCAAGATTGGGATACCCTTGCAGGAGAACTGAGCGAATCGTCTCTTCGAGGTACGCGGCTTGGTTGAGCGAGGGCGTCATCACGGTAACCCGTGGCAACGGATCGCCATTCGGCAAGGTGGACAGCACCGGCGCGCTGGCTTCCGTCCACGGAAAACCGGTTTTGCCGGGTGGCGGCGCGGGCAAATCGGAAAGCGAAGGAGCAGACATTGATATTCAACTTTGGTTTTCTGAAATGATCGCGCAACTCGCGGCTGGCGCGATCATTCCGGCAAAAAAGAAATTTGCCGACGGCGCGCGCGCCGCACGGCAATCAAGTTGGCGTAATCCGGATCGGCAAATTGAAAAGCCAGGTCAAAGTTTTGCACCGGCACGACGCGCCGTTCGTCTTCTAAAATTTGAAACAGTTCGAATTCCAAATCGGTGAGAAATTGGAGAAACGCCACTGGGTCGCTACCGGCTTGGCGCAAGGCATAGGGCCAAAATTCGCAAAACAATACCAGGTTCGGGTGCCTCAAAGTTTGGATCATCCCGGGAAACGCCAACATCTCCGCGCCCTGAATGTCCATTACGATCAAATCTACCGGCTGGTCAAATGTTTCCAGATACTTGTCGAGCACGATGGTGTGAACCGCGGCGGACGCGCGCGGTTTGCCGGCGTTAAAGCGCGCGTCATCTTGTGCATTGTAGATGCGATGATCACCGTCGTTGATGTTCGACAGATACAAGGCGGTTTGTCCCTCGGTCGCCGCGACTGCCGCTTGTTCGCACACGACGTTGGTTAAACGATTGGCGCGAATGTTCCGTTGCAAAAGCCGCATATTGGTTGGACCGGGTTCAAACGCGATTACGCGACCCGTCGCGCCGACTTTTGCGCCAAGTAAAACCGTGTAATAACCGATATTCGCACCAATGTTTAACACGACCATTCCCGGCTCGGCGATTTGAGCAATCAACGATGTTTCATACGGTTCGTACCGTTGATGAATGAAAAAGTATTGTCCCAATCCATTCGCGAGATCAACCCACAGTGTCGCGCGCCCGAGCCGCACCGGCGCGAAACGAACGCCCACGGCGCGCAAAACGCGGCACAGGTTTTCACGATTCAAAATATGATTCGTGAGATAGTTGAACTGATGGCGGACGAACCGGACGGGGCGACGAAAAAAATTCTTGACGATCTTCATACAACCGGCTTGCCGTGGGTTCGATGCGCGATCAGTGTATAGTACGGCACGCGCGCGAATTTGCCCCATTCGCCGTACTGTTGAGTGTGATAGTGCAAACGCGTGTCCTGAAAACCCAGCGTGCCGACCATTCGAATCATGACCGCGGGCGGCAAGTACCACCACGAATCTTTTGGCGCGACGCGATTGGCATCGGGAAGAAATAGCATATAGGGCAAACCGATTTTGCGTAGGACGCGCGAAATCCAATCATTCCTCAGCGGCTCGACGACGATCACAGTTTCTTTGGTGATCGCGAGCGCGGATTGGAGCGCGACAAATGGATCGCGCACATGGAGCAGGATCGATCCGAAAATCGCGGCATCCACCGTACCGATTTCGCGCGGGATGTTGTATACTGTGCCATGCACCAATTGCGCGTTCGATTCAAAGGCGCGTCGGGAAAACCAAAACGCGTTGTTCAATTGTTTGATGTGCCCTTTGCTGACCGCGATCGATTGGGTATAGTCGTACTGAGCAAAGGGAACCAAGTCCCACATATCTCGATCCGACAGATCGTAACCGATGACCTCCGCACCTTGCCGTTCGACGTGAAAACAAAGAAAACCATCCGCCGCGCCAATATCCAACACCCGCTTGCCTTTGAAATTCATTCGACCGAGATAATCGCCAATCGTGTTTCTCAAGTCCCATTGACCGGGGCGGACACCGTGACCGGGAACCTCCATCGTGTGATAGAAAAAACATTCGTCAATGCTCGCGACTGATTGCGGCGTTGCAAAAACGCTAGGCGACGACATTTGAATATCTCCTCACTTTAAGACAAACTCTGGATTGTCTTTTCAACCCAGCCCCAAAATCCGAGCCGACGCAAAAGGCGGTACGGGCGCGTGCGTTGAATCGAGTTAAGCAATTTTTGCATCGCGTCGCCGCGCGCGCGTAATTCGGCGATCTGTGTGTGCAATTGCGCGAGTTCGGCTTGCGCCGAGTCCGCTTGCGCGCGCAAACGGCGCATTTCTTCTTGCGGCGTAATCGCCAATTCGTTCGTCGCGCTAACGCGGACTTGCACGCGTGCGCGGTCATCCGCGGATGTCGTAGAATCGCGTTTGAAGATAATCGGCGATTGCGATCCGTCCGTGTGTTTCGACCACTGCAAACCTTCGTATGTTTCGAGAAGATACTCTGGGATCGTGTCCAACCGCGCGCCTTTGAACGCGATCCGATCACCCCACGCCGCAAGAAATTCCGGGCGAAAGCCCGCGGTCCACAACGCATCTTCCACCGCGCGGCGATTCGGTGAAAACCAATTGCTAAAATCGCCCGGGTTGAGTTCATCGTACCGATAAAATCGGTAGAGCGGAATTTCCGCCAGCCGCCGATCCACGTTTTCAAGCGGGACGGTCGTGCGGTCGGCAAGAATCAGCGCGTTATCCAGACAACTCGTTTCCAGCAACACGTATTGACGCGCGACCTGATGGATGTGGTCGAGCGCGAGGAGCGGATAGCGCAAATGATAAAACACGCCGAAGAAAAAAACCACGTCGAATGTGCCGTGAAGCGCCGGCGCTAAATCGTACACATTGCCTTGCACAAACTCGACGCGGCTCTGCAACAATTCTTTGGCGAGCGCAAAGCCGTAATAATCGGGCGGATTCACATCGAACGCCACAACGCGTTTTGCGCCGCGTCGCTCCGCCTCGAAACTAAAAAAGCCGTCCCATGCGCCAATGTCTAGAACCGTCAAGCCCTCAAAACTTTTAGGGAAATTCAAATACTGCAACATTTGATTGAGATGCGGCAGAGCAAGGCGTCCCGGCGTTACTACGCCATCGCCCAGATCAATCGAGTGAAACCAGGGACGCGTTTGAATCAAGCGTAGTTTATCTGCGCGTGTGTTCACAAATTTTCTCCAGCGCGTCCGATCGTACGCCAGGGTAATTGGACAATCACGTTGCCGTAAGCTTGACCGTGATACCGCCACATGCGACTTCCCGATTCGGCGATCTGAAATGCCAATCCGCTATCGCGCATATCGAACAGCTGAATGCCGGGACGATGAATCGCGACAATTAGCGAATAGAGATCGGGCGCTAAAAAGTGATTAGGCAGATCAACCAAGAAGGTGTAGACGCCGGGTTGGAATGTGGCGAGGGTATTCGATTCGTCCGACCAATTCGTGGTCAACACCGGTTGACCCAGCGCGTTGCGAACACGAATGCTAATATCCACATCGCTAATTTGCTGGCGAACATGGACTTGCAAGCCGAGGCAAAAATCGCGCGTAACATCCACCGTGTTGATCGACGCGCCTTTAGAATCGGCGACCCAGAAACGCGTTAGGATCGCCGGCGCGCGCGCGTTTGATGCCGGATCGAAATGCACATCGCTCGTCGCGGTAACATCATCGGTGAGATATTGGGCGACGACTTGATCAGCGCGGCCGGTCATTTCCACGCGCCCTTCGCGCAATAAAATCGCGGTGGGACAGAGTTGAACGATCGCGCCCATATTGTGGCTGATGAACAGAACGGTGCGCCCGGCTTCCGTTACCAGACCCATTTTGCCGATACATTTTTTTTGGAACGCCGCGTCGCCGACCGCGAGGACTTCATCCACG
>JACRPR010000102.1:0-15087 GCA_016223105.1 Chloroflexota bacterium
CGGTTCGGGTGGCGGTGTCGTGAATCCCGATTTTCCGAAATTGATCGCGGCAAAGGATCGCAGTACGGACAATCCGCAGGCGTCGCCGCGCGTCGTGATGAATTCGTTTTACTGGAAGCCGCCGTTCAAGCCCGCGCGTGAGGAAGATTTGCTTTCGTCGCTCCTCACCGAAAAAATCGGCGCGGACAAATATCCCGGCGATTTCGTCGCGTCGGCGAATTGGCCCAACGTTGCGCCCGGCAAATTCGGACCGATCAACGCGTCGTCGCCGAAATACGTGGGCGACAGCGTCAAGAAATTTATTGCGATGCAACCCAAACCGCCGGTGTTGTGGGTGCGCGGCTCGGACGATCAAATCGTATCCGACAATTCCTTCTTCGACCTGGGAACGCTCGGCAAATTGGGCTTTGTCCCAGGTTGGCCCGGCGACGCGGTTTGTCCCCCGCAACCGATGGTCGCGCAAACGCGCAAGGTGCTCGATCAATATGCGGCGAACGGCGGCAAGTATTGGGAAAAAGTCGTCGCGGATACCGGTCATTCGCCGTACATCGAAAAGCCGGCTGAATTTGCGGCGATGCTGGCGGATCATTTGCGCTTGGCTTGATCGGCGTGGACGCGAAAAATCCGAGCGCGATCAAAATCGGTACGGCGATGTCCGTCGAATTCCTGGATCGCGGCGAAGGTGAAAATCAAAAAACGTTTTTGGCGTTCCGAATGGTGTAGAACATGTTACGTGTTACGTATTGCGTAAAACGCCGATGAAAGGTGGTGATCGAAAGCAAAGCGACGTTCCAATTTCCAATTTCCGATTTCCAATTTCGAATTCCCAAACTGGAGGAGAAGAGATGAAAAAGTTAGCCTTGCTCGCGCTCATCGCGCTGGCATTGATCGTGGTCGCGTGCGCCGCACCGACCGAAGCGCCGAAACCGACGGCTGTGCCGGCAACTGCCGTGCCTGCCACTAAACCACCCGAAGCCACCAAGCCGCCGGAAGCGACAAAACCCGCAGCAACCAGCGCGCCTGCGCCAACTACTGCGCCCACGACCGCAGCCTCGACCGCCGGCAAACCGCTCAAAGTTGGTTTGCTGACCGACCAGACTGGCGCGCTTGCCATCTATGGTCCGATGTTAGAGAGAGGTTTCGAACTGGGTCTCAATTACGCCACCGGTGGCACGAACACCGTCGCGGGTCGCTCGATTCAAGTCATCACCAAAGACACGGCGTCCAAGCCGGATGTGGGAACCCAGGTCGCGCGTGACTTGCTCGAAAAAGAAAATGTGGATATGCTGGTTGGCGTGCCCAGTTCGGGCGTCGCGCTCGCGGTGAACGAACTCGCCAAGCAGTACAAGAAAATTTACATCGCGCAACCGGCGGCTGGCACCGAAATCACCGGCAAGAATTTCAATCCGTACGTCTTCCGCACCGGGCGTTCGAATGAGCAAGATGCGCTTGCTAGTGGCGCGGCGCTGCTCAAGTTGGGCAAGACCTTCGTCCAAATCGCGCCCGATTACGCGTTTGGTTACGGCTCGGCGACCGGTTTCTACAACGTCGTCAAAGCCGGTGGTGGAAAATTTGCCGTGAATGATGACAAGGACAAGGTCGGCGCGATCTACATTCCGCAAGACGCAAAAGATTTTACGCCCTACTTGCAAAAAGTTCTCGACACCAAAGCCGAAGTCTTGATCGTAACCTGGGCGGGCGCGGGCTTTGTGCCGTTGTTCCAACAAATGCAACAACTCGGCGTGTTCAAAGCGATGATCGTTTACACCGGTATCGGCGACAATCAAACGCTCAAAACCGGGTTCACCGCCGCCGTCGGCGTCAAGGGCATCAATGTTTATCACTACACCTTGCCCAAGAATGACATCAACGATTGGCTCGTGAAGAATCACCTCGCCAAATTCAAAACGCCGCCCGATCTCTTCACCGAAGGTGGATTCACAGCCGCGCAAATGCTCGTCGCCGGTTTGAAAGCGACCAACGGCGATCCGGATCCGGACAAGTTGATCAAATTCTACGAAGGCAACTTTTCGTTCGATGGACCCAAGGGCAAGTACAGCGTGCGTCCATACGATCATGTCATGTTGCAAACCTTGTTCGTCGCTGAAATCTTGAACGTAACCGATCCCGATTTCAAGTTCGTCAAGTTGGCGAACGAAATCAAACCGGATGATTTCACTCCATCGTGCACGCTCGAAGGCGAGTACGCGAGTCGCTGTCCGAAAAAGTAAAAGGGAGGAAAGGAACTAGGGGAAATGAGGGAAAGAAATTTCCTTCATTTCCCTGATTTCCCTGTTTGTCTATGGAAATTATTCTCGAAGCCGATCACTTGCGAAAAGATTTTGGCGGGCTCATCGCCGTCGAAGATGTGTCGCTCAAGGTGCGCGCCGGATCATTGCACTCGATCATCGGACCGAATGGTGCGGGCAAGACGACGCTCTTTAATTTGTTGAGCGGCGTGTTCAAGCCGACGACCGGGCGCGTGATTTATCGCGGGCGCGATATTACCGCGCAACCGCCGCATCGCATCGCGCATCTCGGCATCGGTCGCTCGTATCAAATCACGAATGTGTTTCCGAATCTCTCCGTGTTTGAAAATGTCCGACTGTCCGCGCAAGCGATGGGACGCGACAATTGGAATTTGTTCGCGCCGGCATCGCGATTCAAAAAGTACGCCGACCGCGCGCATCACATCGTCGAACAAGTTGGATTGAAAGGCAAGGGCGATTTGCTCGCGAGTGTTTTGCCGCACGGCGACAAACGCAAACTCGAGCTCGGCATTTTGCTCGCGTCCGATCCGCAAGTGCTTCTGCTCGATGAACCGACGGCGGGGATGGCATCCGAGCAAGTGCCGCAATTGATGGCGCTCATCGCGGAGGTTCGCAAAGAAAGTAACAAGACGATTCTGCTGGTCGAGCACAACATGGATGTCGTGATGAATGTCTCCGACGCGATCACGGTGATGCATTACGGCAAAGTGCTTGCCGAAGGCACGCCCGTGCAAGTGGGTGCGAACGATCAGGTGCAGAAGGCGTATTTAGGGGAACTGTACAAATAATTGCTGATTGCAGATTTCAAATTGCAGATTAAAAAATCTGAAATCTGAAATCTGAAATCTGAAATCTGCCTATGCCAAACATTCTCGAACTAAATTCCATCCAAACCTTCATCGGTCAGTTTCACATTCTCGAAGGCGTGTCGTTGTCCGTTGCCGAGGGAAGCATCACCGCGCTCCTGGGTCGCAACGGCGCGGGCAAAACGACGACGCTGAAATCCATCATCGGCTTGCGTCCGCCGCGCGACGGCGCCGTGATATTTGCCGGGACGGATATTCGCGGACGGCGACCGTACGATATTGCCGCGCTCGGCATCGGGTACGTGCCGGAACATCGCGCGATTTTTCGCGCGCTGACCGTCGAAGAAAATTTGAAAATCGCCGAACGCAAAAAAGGCGATCTCGCGCGCCGTGCCGATTTCATTTTCGGATTGTTTCCCGACCTCAAAAAATTTATCAAATTGTCGGCGGGACAATTATCCGGCGGGCAACAACAAATGCTCGCGATTGCGCGCGCGCTTGTGCCGGACAATCGTTTGTTGTTGATTGACGAACCGAGCGAAGGTCTCGCGCCGATTCTGATCGAGCAATTGATGACTTCGATTCGTTCGCTCAGCGCGCACACAACCGTTTTGCTCGTCGAGCAAAATTTTCGGATGGCGAGCCAGCTTGCCGATTCGTACTATTTGATTGACGATGGCAAATCCGTTCAACACGGCGCGATGAAAGATTTGGTCAACGACCGCGCGACGATTCAACGTTATCTCGGCGCGGCGCAGGCGTAAATTCGTAAAACGTAAAACGTAAAACGAAAATGGCACGAATTACGTTTTACGTTTCACGTTTTACTTTGTGAGCAACCTATGGCTTGGATAAATCAAAATCGAAACGCACTCATCAGCGCGGTCATCGTCGTGATTGTGCTCGCGTTGATGTTCAACGGAATGAGTCCGCAAACTGCATCGAGCGTTATTCTTTCCGGGATCACACTCGCCGCGTTGTATTTTCTCGTCGCCTCCGGCGTGTCGCTGATTTTTGGTTTGATGGACGTGTTGAATTTCGCGCACGGCTCGCTGTTTATGATCGGCGCGTACGCGGGCTGGACGTACTACACCAATCCGCGTTTGCTCTTCAACACGGGCTCGCTTTTGCTCGCGCTCGTCGCCGGGTTCGCGCTCAGTCCACTGCTCGCGCGATTCATCGTGTTGCCGCGCTGGGCACGCTGGCTCGCGTTTCTCATCGCGTTTGTCATCGCGATTTTTTCCGTGCGCGATTTTCCGATTGACAAACTCGTCGCGATGGGAATGACAATGACCGGCAAAGTGATCCCGACAGCGGAAGCGCAAGAGCCGATGACGACGATGTTGATGCGACTTGCGGGCGCGTTTCTCGCTGGCGCGGTTGCGAGCGCGGGCATCGCGACGCGTTCCGCCGAACGTCGCGCCGCACCGATGCAACAAACCATCGCGTTGGTGATCGGAATGATTGTCGCGGCAGTGATCATTTTGCTCGCGCGCGAACCGGGCGAACAATTTATTTTGCAAACCGATAGCAACTGGCGCTTTTTGATGGCGATGGTTGCGGGTGCGCTGACCGGCGGCGCAATCGGCGCGTTGATGGAGTGGGGCTTGATTCGTCCACTGTACTCGCGACCGATTTATCAAATTCTCCTGACCCTGGGTCTGACGTTCGTGTTCGACCAGGTCGTCCGCTTTGTGTGGGGACCGGCGGGCGCGTTCATGGAGATTCCAAAATGGTTCAACACGCCGAGCAAGGATTGTCCCTCCGATAATTTGTGGGTGTGGTTCGCGCAAAATTGCGATTCGGTTTTTATCGGCGGGCGACCGTTTCCCAGTTATCGTTTGTTCATCATCCTGGTTGGGATTTTGATGTTGATCGTGATCGCGCTCTTGCTTCAACGCACGCGCTTTGGAATGATCATTCGCGCGGGCGTGCAAGACAGCGAGATGGTCGAGGCGCTCGGCATCAACGTGCGCCGCGTGTTCACGCTCGTTTTTGCGATTGGCGCGGCGCTCGCCGGTTTGGGCGGCGTCGTCGCCGCGCCATTCCTGGGAGTGTATCCTGGGATGGCGATGGAATTTTTATTGCAAGCGTTCATCGTCGTCGTAATCGGCGGGCTGGGCAGTATTCCCGGCGCGGTCGCGGGCGCGTTGCTCGTCGGACTCGCGCGCGCGTACGGCGACAACATCGTGCTCGCCGGGATTCAATTGCCCTGGATGAAAGACGCGATTTCCGGTTCGCCCGCGATTGCGCGCGCATCCACCGTGTTGATTATGGCGATTGTGTTGTTTCTCAAACCGACCGGAATTTTCGGAAAGAAAGACTAGAACGTGATGCGTGATGCGTGATCCATCCACGCATCACGCATCGCGAAATAATGGAAACGATTATGACCAAATCCATTCGCGACCATCTGCCGTACCTTTTACTTCTCGCCGCGCTCGTTGTCTTGCCGTTCGCGATTTCATTTTTGACCGGCGAACCGCTGAACAAAGGTATCGCGCTGTTCAGTCAGGGCTTGATGATCCAGGTATTTATCCTCGCGGTGTTCGCGCTGAGTTACGATATTTTGATGGGACACACCGGCATTCTCTCGTTCGGACACGCGTTATTTTTTGGCACCGGCGCGTACGCGCTCGGCATCCTGGTCAAGTACGCGCACTGGTCATTGCCCGTCGCGATTCTCGCGATCATCGTCATCGCCGCGCTGGAAAGTTTTGTTATCGGCATTCTTTCGTTGCGCGTGCACGGCGTGTACTTTGCGATGGTGACGCTTGCGTTCGCGACGGTCGCGTTCATTCTCGTCGAGGCGACCGATTTCAAACAATGGACGGGCGCGGAGGATGGCTTGCACGGCATCCCAGTGCCGGATGCAATCAACCCGGCTATTCATCGCACTGAATTTTATTTTCTCGCGCTCGCGTTTGCCGTCGCGATTTTTCTGCTCGTGAAATTATTTGTGGACTCGCCGTCGGGTCGCGTGTGGGCGGCGATTCGCGAGAACGAAGCGCGCGCGACTTCAATCGGCTTCAACACGCTCGCGTTCAAAGTGCAAGCGACGATCATTTCCGGGATCATCGCCGCGCTCGCGGGCGCGTTGAACGCGATGTGGAATCTAAGCGCGACGCCGCAAACGATGGAAGTCGGCACGACGATCAACGCGCTGTTGATGACGATCATCGGCGGCTCGGGCACGATCATCGGACCGATGCTGGGCGCGGGCGTTTTGCAATTGCTCGGCTATTTTCTCAACCTGTGGCTCGGTTCGATCTGGCAATTGGTGTTCGGCTTGATTTATATTTTGCTCGTGTTGTTCGTGCCGTACGGCATCGTCGGCACCTGGCGCGTCAAACAACTCGATTGGCGCGCGGCGTGGCGCGCCCGCTTTGCGCGCGTGTCAAAATAAAAAACCAAAACCTTGCGAGCCATCGCAAGGTTTTTAATTTTCCGGTATAATCGCGGGCGTAAAACGTAAACACCCTTTTCCCACTGATGCAAGGGAACACGGATGAAGAGAAAAGGAAATCCGTGTTCTTTTGTATCCGTGGGAAAAAATTACATTCGCGCGAGAATGCGATGAGGTTGCATTGAATCGAAATAATGATGCGGAGGTCGTTTGCTTTGGAATGATCGCGCCAGCGGTTGTTCTGCGCGTGGACGATTTTCCGGCGCACAACACCGGCGCGCTGATTCGCGACGCGGTCGAATTTATTTCCGACGATGCCGCGATTGTCGCGGGCGTTCTGCGCGGCTGGAATGTTCGCAGTGGATTGATCGGCACGACGCTCGGCGATGATGAACGCGGACGCCGCGCCGCGCGGCGATTAAAAGAACTCGGCGTGTTGGGTAAAATTCGATTCTCAAAAAAAATCGCGACGCCGTACGAAGTGAACGTGTCGGATCGCACCGGGGCGCGCACGTACTTTTGGCAACGCGATCCGCGCGTGCTTGCGACGCTCGACACCGCGCCACTTGATCTGCTTAACCGCGCGAAAATGTTGTACGTGGATTGGTACGACGACATTCACATTCTGCGCGCGATGCGCGCGGCGCGCAAACGCGGCATCCCGGTTTTTCTCAACTTTGAACACGGACACGCGAATCCCGATTTGCTCGCGCGTTACGCGCCGTTCACGACGATCTGCCAAGCGACGACGGACGACGCGCAACACGGACGCGATGCGCGCACAGTCGCGCGCAAACTGCTCGATGCCGTGATCTCGACCGCGCTCGTTACGCTCGCGGGCGATGGCTGTCTCGCCGCGACGCGCGATCAAACAATTCGCGTGCGGGCACCGCGCGTCGAAATCGTAGATGGTTGCGGCGCGGGCGCGACCTTCTCCGCCGGATTTCTGTACGGATTTTTGCGCGGCTGGAATCTCGAATCTTCAACGCGATTCGCGATCGCGGCGGCATCGCTCAAAGTGAGCGTGATGGGACCGCGCGCGTTTCCGCGCGCGCGAATCAAACGATTTGCTAATGAAATTCGCATTGACACAATCGCGCTCTAGTGATATTCTCGCCCTACTGTCGAAACGAGGAGTTCATTTATGATTTCCTATTCTGAACTTTTGACGCCAGACCAGGTCGCGCGCATCCACGACGCGTCGCTTGAATTGCTCGAAAATATCGGCGCGCTGATTCGCAACGAAAAGGCGCGCGCGATTTTTGCGCGATGTGGTTGTCGCGTGGATTCAGAAACCGAACTCGTAAAATTTCCGCGCGCGGTCGTCGAAGAATTTCGCCGCGCGTTTCCGCCGACCTTCACCTTTCACGCGCGCGATCCGCAGTACGATCGCACGATCCCGCGCGACGCGCCGATCATCGTAACCGGCAGTTCCGCGCCGAATATGATCGATCCGGTAACAGGGCAAGAGCGGCGCGCGTACTCGGACGACATTGCGCGCATCGCGCACTTGATCAACGAATTGCCGGGACACGATGTCTTTTCGATCTCGGTGCTGGCAGAAGACGCGCCGCCGGATAAATTCACACTCACGCGTTTATATCCATCGCTGAAAAATTGCGTCAAGCCGATCCGGTGTAGTTCGACAAACCAGGACGATGCAGAACAAGTGTTGAAACTCGGCGCGCTGATCGCGGGAAGCGTGGACGCGTATCGCGCACATCCGTTCATCACGCATCATTATTGCCCGGTCATTTCGCCGCTGACGATGGATTTCGATTCGACCGAGATGTTGATTTATTTTACCGAACAGCGATTGCCGAGTTTCGGAAGCATCGTGCCGAACGCGGGAATGTCGTCGCCGTTGACGATGACCGCGACGCTCGCGCAAGGCAACGCGGAATTTTTGTTGTGGGCGATGCTCGCGCAAATGATTCATCCGGGGACGCCGGTGATTTACAGTTCGCTCTCGACGGTCGCGGATATGCGGCGCGGATCGTACTCGCCCGGCGCGATTGAAACCGGGATGTTGCATATGGCGCACGCGCAAATGGCGCGATTCTACAATGTGCCGAGCGGCGGTTACATCGGGTTGACGAACTCGAAGGTGAACGACGCGCAATCGGGTTACGAAACCGGGATGTCGGCGGTCGCGGGGTTGCTCGGCGGCGCGGATATGTTTAACATTGGCGGCTTGCTCGACGCGCTGATGTGTTTCGATTTTGCCAAAGCCGTGATTGACGACGAGATCGCAATGATGTTGAAACGTTTGAAACGCGGAATGGAATTTTCCGAAGAAAATCTTTCGCTCGATTTGATCGCGGAAACCGGACCGGGCGGAATGTTCGTGGACAAGCCGCAGACGTACGAGTTGATGAAGGAAACGATGTACCTGCCGGAACTCGCGGATCGCGACGCGCGTTTGCGCTGGTCGCAACGCGGCGCGCTTGACACACACGCGCGCGCGCTTCAACGCGTCCGCGAAATTTTAGCGCGCGAAAATTCCGCCGGCTTTGCGCCGGGAGTTGACGCGCACATCCGCGCGGTCTTTCCCGACCTGGTCGCGGGCGATGCGGTTCTGCCGGAGGGGTGGAAGTGAAACGTGATGCGTGAAACGTGATGCGTGAGACTTGCATCTACACTTTTGCAGATTCCGGCTTTTGCGTTACAATTGCCGACAAGCGCGCACGCGGAAATTTGGAATGGACACAGCAATAATTGATGAACCGCGCATTGCCGCGCTCAAAGTAACAAAAGATAGCATCGTCGCGCAATTGGTTGATGGACGAACGATCAGTGTGCCGCTCGCGTGGTCGTGGCGTCTCTCTGACACGACACCAGAACAGCGCAACGATTTTGAGATTATGGGAAACGGGCAAGGTGTTCACTGGCGCGATCTTGATGAAGACATTAGCGCGCGGGGAATGTTGTATGGAATTTCCGCGCGCCGACCCAAGCGCGCGGCGCGAGTAAAGCAACTGACCGCGCGAGGAGGAAATAGAAAATGATCGCCCCAGAAAAAATTCAACAATCCATTCAAAAATTGCCACAACCACTTCAAGCAGAAGTACTTGATTTTGTCGAATACCTTCTTTCCAAAGTCGAACGCGAGAGCGCACAACAAGATGATGCGGACTGGTTCAGCTTGTCTCTCACGAGTGCAATGCGCGGAATGGAAGATGAAACGCCAACCTACTCGACTGTGGATTTGAAGGTGGTGTTTTCATGAGACACGCCGGTCAAATTGTTCTATTTCGATTTCCACAAACCGATCGCACGCAGGGAAAACTGCGCCCGGCTTTGCTTTTGGAAAGATTACCAGGACAATTCGATGATTGGTTGATCTGCATGATTTCGTCCCAGTTGCAACAATTTGTCCCAGGGTTTGATGAAATCGTACAACCAAACGACGACGACTTTGTCCAATCAGGACTCAAAGTTGCCAGCGTAATTCGAATCGGACGGCTTGCCGTTATGGACGGAGCAGTATTGCTTGGCGCGACTGGTGAGATTGACGCGGAGAGATTACGGCGAATTAAAACAAATCTTGCAAACTGGCTAACCGGATCCAAACAATAGGCAAATGTAATTCACAAGCGGTAACACACGCGTCCCGATCTTGCCGCGCTTGAGCGGCAACCGGTGGACGCGTGTGTTCACGTTTCACGCATCATCCAAAGAAAGGCACTCGACCAAAATGCAAACCCACGCACGCGTCGTCATCATCGGCGGCGGAATCGCCGGCTGTAGTCTCGCGTATCATCTCACCGAAATGGGGTGGACGGACATCGCGCTGATTGACAAAGGCGAACTCACAAGCGGCTCGACCTGGCATGCCGCCGGGATCGTTACTGTTTTTCACACATCGCCGAGTTTGATGCGAATGCGAAATTACAGTATGGAGCTGTACAAAAAACTCCAAGCCGATGGCGGTGACCAGGTCGGTTGGCGCACGACCGGCAGTTTACGCATCGCGTCTACGCCGGAGCATTTCAAATTTTTGCAACGTCAGGTCAGCCAGGGCAAAGCGATCGGACTCGATCTCGAAATCATTTCGCCGGAAGAATCGCTCCGATTGTATCCCTGGATGTCGTCCGAAAATTTGTACGGCGCGATGTATTTGCCCGGCGACGGCTATCTTGATCCGAGCGGCGTAACGTTTGAACTTGCGAAACGCGCGCGCGACAAGGGCGCAAAGTTTTACAAATTCACGCGCGTTACCGGCATCGAACGCGGACAGCGCGGACAAGTGACCGGCATCGTTACCGATCAAGGCACGATCAAAACCGAGATTGTTGTGTGCGCCGCGGGAATGTGGGCGCCGCGCATCGGCGCAATGGTCGGCATAAATCTGCCAATGACGCCGCTCTTACATCAACACCTCGCGTCGCGCGTGCCCAATCAAACGATGCCGAAAGGAATGCCGGTTCTGCGCGACCCGGCAAACCTGGTTTATATGCGCGAGGAACAGGGCGGCTTGCTCATCGGCGGATTCGAGGTCGAGCCGAAAGCCGTCTTCACCGACGCCGCGCCCTGGGATTTCACGCAACAACTTTTTCCCGGCGATTGGGAAATGTTCGATCCGATTATGCAAGGCGCGATTCGCCGCGTGCCCGCGCTCGATCACGCCGAAGCGGTGATGCTCGTCAACGGTCCCGAAGCGATCACGCCGGACAGTCGTCCGCTGTTGGGACCTGTCCCAGGTGTCCCAGGATTTTTTGTCGCGGCAGGATTATCGCACACCGGGTTTGGCGGCGGTGGCGCGATTGGGCAGATCGTCGCGGAATGGATCGTCGAGGGCGAGCCGTCCCAAGACACGTCCGATTACAACGTGCGCCGGTTCGGTCCGATTTATCAAAACGAAAATCTCACGACCGAACGCGCGCGCGAATCGTACAAGTATTATTATTTCTTGCGCTTTCCGAATGATGAAAACGAATCCGCGCGACCACTGCGCGCGAATGTGTTGGACGCGTGCACGCAAAAACTCGGCGCAGTGTACGGCGAAAAGAATGGCTGGGAGCGCGTCAACTATTTCGATCCTGGTCACGCCTTCGACTCCGCTCAACCCTTCGACTCCGCTCAGGGTGCGCGACGGATGGGCGCGGATCAACGCGCGTGGGGCTGGGCGCGACCGCCGTATTTTGATCTCGTCGGGCAGGAGCATCGCGCCGCGCGTGAACGCGTTGCGCTGTTCGAAATGAGTTCCTTCGGCAAAATTGATGTACGCGGCAAAGACGCGCTCGCGCTCTTGCAACATCTGACCGATAGCGATCTCGATAAACCGGTCGGACGCGTGATCTATACGCAAATGCTCAACACGCGCGGCGGCATCGAAAGCGATCTCACGATCACGCGGCTCGCGGAAAATCATTTTCGACTTGTCAGCGGAAGCGCGTTCGTGTCGCGCGATCTTGGTTGGCTCGTGATGAACGCGGAGAGATTGAGCGATTTAGAGATTCACGAAGTAACGAGCGATTACGCGTGTATCGGAATGTGGGGACCGCGCGCGCGTGATGTTTTGTCGAAAGCAACGCGCGATGATGTTTCGAACGCCGGGTTTCCGTATATGACCGCGCGCACGCTTCAGATCGCGGATGCGAATGTGCTTGCACAACGCGTAACATATGTCGGCGAACTGGGTTGGGAAATGTACGTCGCGACGAATGACGCCGTGCGCGTGTGGGACGCGTTGATGAACGCGGGCAAAGAATTTGGCATCACGCCCGCCGGTTACAAATCGCTCGATTCACTCCGGCTCGAAAAAGCGTATCGCTATTGGACGGCGGACATTACGCCAAACGATAATCCGTACGAAGCCGGTCTCGGTTTTTGCGTCAATCTCAACAAAGGCGATTTCATCGGACGCGACGCGTTGATCAAGATCGTAGGGGCGACCGATCGGTCGCCCCAACTCACGCGCAAACTCGCGACACTCACACTAGATGGCAACGCGCTGATCTACGGCGGCGAAGCGATTTTGCAAAACGGCAAGGTCGTCGCGCGCTTACGCAGTGGCGGATACGGTTACACCGTCGCAAAAAATATCGGACTGACGTACTTGCCACTCGATCTTGCGCGCGAAGGTACACAACTCGAAATTGAAATTTTCGGCGAACGCGTCGCGGCAGTCGTCGCGCCGGCTGTGTTGTACGATCCAAAGGGTGAGCGATTGCGTCAATAAGTAGAATCCAGAATTCAGAAGCCAGGATTCAGAATTCAAATTCTGAATCCTGAATTCTGACTCCTGACTCCTGAACTATGAAATTTCAAATCACATTTCTCCCCAACGAGATCATTACGCACGCGCCGGAAAATACCACCGTGTTCAATGCGGCGAACTGGGCGGGCTTGGCGATTGACAGCACATGCGGCGGACGCGGCACCTGCGGCAAATGCAAAGTGCAATTTCAAAACGGCGCGACGCCGATCAACGAAGCCGATCGCAAATTTATTTCCGATGCCGATCTCGGCGCGGGCTGGCGACTCTCGTGCCGCGCGCCGATTCATCGCGAGTGCGTCGTCAACGTGCCGCGCTTGATGACCTCGCCGAAAGCCGCGCTCCTGGGTTACGGTCGCCACGTCGTCCTCGATCCGAACGTCGCGAAAATTTATCTTGAGTTGAGCGAACCATCGCTTGAAGATCAACGATCCGATCTCGAACGCGTCGTCGTCGCGCTCGACAAAGAGGGATACCAGGTTCACGCCGATCTCGCAGTGTGGCGCGCTCTGCCAAAAATTTTGCGCGCGCGCGATTTTAAAATCACCGCGGTTGTGTGCGGCGATGAATTGATCGCGATTGAACCGGGCGACACGACGGATCATTTGTACGGTCTCGCGCTCGACATCGGCACGACGACAGTCGTCGGCGCGATTGTTGATCTCAACAACGGCGCGGTCGCCGCGGTGAAATCCACACTCAACGGTCAAGCCCCGTTCGGCGCGGATGTGATCTCGCGCGCGAGTTACGCGATGCTCGAAGACGATGGACTCGCGACTTTGCAAACGCGCATCGTCGAAACGATCAATAATCTTTTCGATGAACTGCTCGCACTCTCCGG
Organism: Chloroflexota bacterium; assembly: GCA_016223105.1. GTDB lineage: Bacteria > Chloroflexota > Anaerolineae > UBA4142 > UBA4142 > JACRPR01. The sequence continues at coordinate 13,544 of JACRPR010000102.1, forward strand.
TGTCGCGCGCGAAAATGTGTACGAAGCGGTCGCGGTTGGCAACGCGACGATGCTCCACTTGTTGCTCGGCATTGATCCCGAACCGATCGCAGTCGCGCCGTTCATTCCCGCCGTCGAGCAAGCCGTAACCTTTCCCGCGCGCGAAATCGGTTTGCGTTTGCATCCGCACGCGCGCGTCAGCACACTGCCGCATCTCGGCGCGTATGTCGGCGCGGACATTGTCGCGGGTGTGCTGGCGACCGGGCTCGCGCGCAGTGAAGATAACAAGTGGCGCGTCTACATTGACGTTGGCACGAACGGCGAGATCGTCGTCGGTTCATCCGCGCGCACGATCTCGACCGCCGCGCCCGCGGGTCCCGCGTTCGAAGGCGCGCAGATCAAATCGGGAATGCGCGCGAGCGATGGCGCGATTGAGGGCGTTGAAATTTCGGACGATGTGCATTTGCAAATCATCGGCGGCGATGTGAAACCAATTGGGCTATGCGGATCGGGGCTCGTGGACGCGGTCGCGCAATTGATCGAATGTGGGATCGTGGATGTGAGCGGGCGATTACTGCGCGCGGACGATTTGCGCGGACGCGTCAGTGAAAAATTGATCGCGCGCTTGGTCGAGGACGCGGAGCGTGGTGTGCGCGGATTTTTGTTAAGCGATCCCGAATCGAACATCGTGCTGACGCAACCGGACATTCGCGCACTGCAATTCGCCAAAGCCGCGATTTCGTCCGGCGTGGATGTGCTGATGCAAAAACTAGGATTCACCGCGAATGACATTCACGAAGTTTTGCTCGCGGGATCGTTTGGATCGTACATCAACCCGGCGAGCGCGCGGCGGATTGGCTTGGTGCCCTGGGTGCCGGTCGAACGGATCATCGCGGTCGGCAACGCCGCGGGCGAAGGCGCGAAAATCGCTCTGCTTTCATTTCGCGAACGCGAAGCCGCGCAGAGAATTCCGGATTTTGTCGAGTATTTGGAATTATCGGGACGCGTCGAGTTCAACGATATTTTTACCGACGCGCTCGCGTTTCCGATTGGTAAGTAGTAATTGGTAATTGGGGAGTAGATGAAAAAATAATTTTGGAGGACAAGATGGCACAACCATCCGACGCGCACGACAAACCCGGCATGTACGAATCGCTCTACGCTTCGATGAGCGAACGCTTGAGCCGCCGTTTGTTCGATCAAGTCGTCGCCGCGAAAACGTTACGCCCACAAATGTCGCGCGCGCTGGGACTCGCGTTTTTTATCGCGACGCTTGTTTACCTGATCGTTGTTCTGATTGGTTTGCTCGGCATTGTTTGGCTGATTTACGGATTTTCAAATTTTATTTTTTGGATCGGCGCGGCGATCTGTTTCGCGTTGACCTGGTTTCTCGCGCCGCGCCTGCCGCGCGCCGAGGGAACGATCCTTTCGCGGAACGATTACCCTGCGCTCTATCGCGTGTTTGATCGCGTCGCCGCCGCGTTGAACGCGCGCCCGGTGGACGGGATCGTGCTCGATGAAAATTACAACGCGGCGTACAGCGTGGTCGGTTGGCAACGCCAGCA
>JACRPR010000102.1:15111-43618 GCA_016223105.1 Chloroflexota bacterium
ATCGCGCACGAACTCGCGCACGGCGTCAACAACGATCCGGCGCGCGGATTTTTTCTTGGCACGGCATTCGGAATGTTGGCGCGCTGGCACATGCTTTTGACGCCCGACAAAGAACTAACGCTGGGGGAATCGGGCGGTATCTTTGATTTTATCTTCAACATTTCGAATTGGATCACGCTTGTTATTTTGCTCGCGCTTTCACAGGTTCCGCGCTTTGGCGCGTGGGTGATGATCCATTTGTTTTGGCGCGCGTCGCAACACGCGGAATATCTCGCCGATTATCTCGCGACGACGGTAAGCGGCACCAATGCCAAAATCGCCGCGCTGAACAAATCGCAACGCGGCGGCGATCAAATCTGGGGACTGGTGCAAAAAATCGCGGTGGGGTCTGCCAAGATCAATTTGTTTGACGAGTTGCGGCAAACGATCAACGCGGAAGCCGAAACTTTTGAAGAGGATTCGGAAGAGGCGCGCATTGACACGACGCACCCACCCACAAAATTTCGCGTCGAGTTTTTGCGCGCGCGCCGTGTGGCTGGCGCGAAACTCGTCGTCGCATCAAGCGAGTGGGCGGAAGTTGATCGCGAGCTCGCGCCCGTTCAAAAAGAAATTCAGGAAAAACTCGCGGAGCGATACCAACGTAGTTTGTATTATTGATGTCATGTCGAACGCAGTGAGACATCTCGCGTAATCGCGCGGAGATTTCCACTTGCTCTGGCGGGAACGCAAGTGCCAGGGTCGCTTCGCTCGAAATGACAGATGTGGAGGCACAATGAAAACTTTTCTCGAACGACTCGCCGCCGGCGAAACACTCGTGTCCGATGGCGCGATCGGAACGAATTTGCAAACGCTGGGCTTGGGGCTCGGCGTGCCGCCGGAAGAATGGGTGATGGACGAGCCGGAAAAAATTCTCGCGTTGCATCGCGCGTTCGTAGATGCCGGGTCGGATATAATTCTCACCTGCACATTCGGCGGCACGCGCATCCGTTTGCGCGAATCAAAATACCTGGAGCGCACCGTCGAACTCAATCAGCGCGCCGCGCAGATCGCGTGCCAAGCCGCGCAAGGTCGCGCACTCGTCGCCGGTTCGATGGGACCGACCGGGTTGCTCGTCGAACCGCTCGGCGAATTGACGCATAACCAGGTCGCGGATGCGTACGCGGAGCAAGCCGCCGCGCTCGAACAAGGCGGCGTGGATTTGCTTTTGCTCGAAACTTTTTTCGCGCTCGAAGAAGCGAATGCGGCGATTGACGGCGCGAAACGCGCGAGCAAACTTCCGCTCGTCGTTTCGTTCAGTTACGATCAAGCCGGCAAAACGATGATGGGCTTGACGCCGAGCCAGGTCGCGCGCGCGATGGTTCCGCTCGGCGTCGCGGCGATTGGCGCGAACTGCGGCAAATCGCTCGAGGAAATGGAAAAAATTGTTGCGGAACTCGCGGCGTTGAATCTCGGCGTGCCGTTGTGGATCAAACCAAATGCGGGTTTGCCGCGAATGGACGGCGACCGCTCGGTGTACGATCTGACGCCGGCAATGATGGGCGAAGCGATCGCGCGCTTTGTGCAGATGGGCGCGCGCATCGTCGGCGGATGTTGCGGCAATTCGCCCGCGCACGTCGCGGCAATCGCGCGCGCGGCGCGGCAGAGAGATTGAAGCTTGGAGATTAGAGATTGAAGATGCTGAATCGCAAATCGTACTCAAATCGGATGGCGTTAATTTTTTTCGCGCTACTCGCCGCGTGCGCGACGCCGACGCTCGCACCGACGCCCGCGCCGACTGCGACGCCCGCGCTCAGCGCGCTGGAAAAAATAATTCAAGCCGCGAAAAAAGAGGGCGCGTTGAACATCATCGCCGCGCCGCGCGATTGGTGCGGCTATGGCGCGCTGATCGAAAATTTCAAAACGCTGTACGGCTTGAAGATCAACGAACTCGATCCCGAAGCCGGTTCGCTGGAGCAACGCGACGCGATTAAAACAAACAAATCGCCCGACGTGATTGATGTGCGCCATTCATTCGGTCCCGTCGCGCAACAAGAGGGCTTGCTTCAAACGTACAAAGTTTCAACCTGGGATTCAATTCCAGCCGATCAAAAAGACACCGCCGGTTTTTGGTATGGCAATTATTACGGCGTGATGATTTTTCAAATCAACACGGACATTGTAAAAAATCCACCGCAAGATTGGAACGATTTGCTCAAGCCGGAATACAAAGCGCACATCGCGCTCGCGGGCGATCCGCGCACATCGCACCAAGCGATGTCGAGCGTGTTCGCCGCGGGACTCGCGACCGGCGCAACGCCGGAAAACGCGGGACAAGCCGGGCTCGATTTTTTCGCCAAGTTGAAACAAGCCGGGAATTTGGTGCCGATTGCCGGACAAGCCGCGACGCTCGCGAGCGGCGGCACGCCGATTGTTCTGCGCTGGGATTATCTCGCGGCGATGGAGCGCGTCGCGTTGAAAGACAATCCCAGGATCGCGCTCGTCGTTCCGAAATCGGGCGCGCTCGCCGGGATGTACGTCTCCGCGATCAGCGCGTACGCGCCGCATCCGAACGCCGCGAAATTGTGGCTGGAATATCTCTATTCCGACGAAGGGCAACTCGCATTGCTCAAAGGTTTTTGTCGTCCGATTCGCTTCAACGATTTACTGCAGAATAAAAAAATTCCGACGGATGCGCTCGCGCCGGTCAACGCGATTTTTCCCACGCTCGATCACCAAGCGAGCCAGCGCGACAGCATCGTCAAGAATTGGGAAAAAATTATCGGGATCAATGTTCGATAGCCGGGCGAATACCCACTTGACACGCATCAAACACTAGTGCTAAACTGTGCCACGTTCGCAAGCGCGCGCGCTTGCGATTCCCCATTTGTTTTCACCACAATTCGATTCACACACTACTCGACGAGGAGGTGATTGCCGCACACGATTTAAACATCAACCACTTGCCGCTTGAACAATTCTTGCACATTTCACTTTCAGGAGGAGGAGAATGAACCGCAAGCTCGTATTAATCAGCGCGCTCGTCGCTGTGTTGATTTTGGTCGTCGCGTGCGCCGCACCGACCACCGCACCGACTTCTGCGCCGCCGACCAAAGCCGCGCCGGTAATGTCCGCAATGGACAAGTTGTACGATGAAGCTAAGAAAGAAGCCGCGCTTTCGACGATCGCGTTGCCGGATGATTGGCTCAACTATGGCGAAGTGAAAGCCGCGTTTCTCAAAAAATATCCCGGCATCAAGCACAACGATCTCGATCCCCAAGCCGGCTCCCAGGATGAAATCAACGCGGTGAAAGCGAACAAGGACAACAAGGGTCCCCAAGCTCCCGATGTTGTGGATGTTGGTTTCGCGTTTGCGCCAACATTGAAAGACGAAAAACTTTGCACGCCCTACAAAGTCGCGACCTGGGATTCGATTCCGAACGATCTCAAAGATCCGGATGGTTGCTGGTACGGTGACTACTATGGCGTGTTCTCGTTCGCGGTGAACAAAGCCATCGTGAAAAATGTTCCGCAGGATTGGGCGGACTTGCTCAAACCGGAATACAAGAGCATGGTCGCCATCGCCGGCGATCCGCTCTCGTCGAACCAGGCGCAACAATCGGTGTACGCCGCCGCGCTCGCGAATGGCGGCTCGCTGACCGATCCCGCGCCAGGGCTCGATTTCTTTTCGAAACTGCAAAAGCAGGGCAACCTGGTGCCGGTGATCGGCGATCAATCGAAACTCGCGAAAGGCGAAACGCCGATTCTGATCACCTGGGATTATCTCGCGCTCGGTTACAAGGATATCCTCAAGGGCAATCCTGATATCGAAGTTGTCGTGCCCAAGACCGGTGTCTTTGGTGGCGTCTACATTCAAGCGATCAGCGCGTACTCGCCGCGCCCGAATGCCGCGAAACTCTGGATGGAATTTCTGTACTCGGACGAAGGGCAATTGTTGTGGCTCAAGGGGTACGGGCATCCGATTCGCTACAACGACCTGGTCAAGCGCAACCTGATTCCGGCGGATCTCGCCAAGAAATTGCCGCCTGCGGAATTGTACGCCAAAGCCGTGTTCCCGACCGGCGCGCAAGTGTCTGCCGCGCGCAAGTTTGTCGGCGACAACTGGGAAAAGACTGTCGGCGTCAAAATCGCGAAATAAGATCGTTGAGACCTGACAGGTTTCGCGCAAGCGACCTGTCAGGTCTTGTCGCTCTGCGAGGTCAATCACTATGGCATCAACCACCGGCACGGCGCGGCGTTTTTCCTGGGAATGGATCGGCGTCGTTCCGTTTTTTCTTTACGCCTTACTCTTTTTGATCATCCCCTCGAGTTTTCTCGTCATCGGCAGTTTCCAAAACGCGCAAGGCGGATTCACGCTCGACAATTTTGTAGGGTTGTTCGATGAAACCGTCCGCAATTCGTACACGCTGAGTTTGCAAATCAGTTTGTTCACCGCGCTCGCGGGCGGCGTCTTTGGATTTTTGATGGCGTATGCCGCGATTGCCGGGGGCTTGCCGCGTTTTGTGCGTTCCTTCCTGCTCACGTTTTCCGGCGTCGCCTCGAATTTTTCCGGCGTGCCATTGGCTTCCGCGTATATTTCAACCCTGGGTCGGCAAGGCATGGCGACGATTTTGATCGGGCGCCAAATTCGCGGCGAGGTGTTGCAAAATCCAAACCTGGGTTACGCGGTCGCGGTTGGAATGGTTGTGATTATGAGCGTTTCGATCATCATCTATTCCTGGTTGCAGAGGAAAACGGAAGGATGGTTGCGATGAAACGCTTTCCCATTTTCGGCTGGCTGATCATTGTGCTCGGCATCCTCTATTTTTTCACGCCGCTCGTCGGCACGCTCGAATGGTCGCTCCGCATCGTCTCGCGCGATTCGTTTTCGCTGAACGCGTATACCAACGTGCTAATGTCGGAACGCTTTCAACGCACATTCGGTTTTTCATTCATCGCCGCGCTCGCCACGATTGTCGTCTCGGTTCTGCTCGTCGCGCCGACCGCGTATTGGGTGCATCTCAAATTGCCGCGCCTGCGTCCCTGGGTCGAATTCGTTACGCTGTTGACCTTCGTCGTCCCGGCGATTGTGTTGGTGTTTGGCATCGTGCGCGTCTACAGCCGTCCGCCGTTCTCGTTGATGGAAACGGAATGGGGCACGAATTTTTTGGTGATTATGGGTTACACCGCGTTGTCGTTGCCGTACACGTATCGCGCGGTGGACACCGGCTTGCGCGCGATTGATGTCCGCACGTTGACCGAAGCCGCGCAATCATTGGGCGCGGGTTGGGGCACGATTATTTTTCGCGTCATCTTTCCGAATTTGCGCGTCGCGTTGTTGAGCGGCGCGTTCCTCACGTTCGCGGTCGTGATGGGCGAATTTACGATCAGCAATTTTATTTTGCCCGGCATCGTTTCGTTCGGACCGTATATGGTGAATCTCAATCAGACGCGGCCGTACGAAGCCGCCGCCGTCGCGATCATCAGTTTCGGCTTGACCTGGACATCCATCGGCGTCATTCAACTCCTGGGTCGCGGCGCGCCGGGACAACTCGCGGGCACGCGCTAGTTGTAATTGGTAAATGGTAATTTGTAATTACTATTTACCAATTTCCAATTACAAATTATCGGAGCACCTATGTCATTCCTCGAATTAACCAACGTTCGCAAATTGTTCGGACAAGTCGCGGCGGTCGAGAATTTCAATTTGCATGTCGAACGCGGCGAATTCGTTTCGTTTCTCGGACCAAGCGGGTGCGGCAAAACGACGACCTTGCGAATGATCGCCGGATTTGAACTGCCGACCGACGGCACGATTCGCGTCAACAACAAGGACATTACATTTCAGCCGCCGCAAAAACGCGATACCGGGATGGTCTTTCAATCGTACGCGCTCTTTCCAAATATGACCGTCGCGGATAATGTCGGGTTTGGATTGATGATCGCGAAAAAATCCAAAGCCGAAATCAAACAACGCGTGGACGAAATGCTGGGCATTATCAAAATGTTCGGACTGGGCAATCGCTATCCGTACCAATTGTCCGGTGGACAGCAACAACGCGTCGCGCTCGCGCGCGCGCTCGCGATTCGTCCCCAAGTGTTACTGCTCGACGAGCCGCTCTCTGCGCTCGACGCGAAAATTCGCATTTCACTGCGCGCGGAAATTCGCGCGATCCAACGGCAACTCGGCATCACGACGATTTACGTAACGCACGATCAGGAAGAAGCGCTCTCGCTTTCGGATCGCGTCGTCGTGATGAACAATGCAAAAATTGAGCAGGTCGGCACGCCGTTCGAGATTTATAATTTTCCGCAAACCGAATTTACCGCGCAGTTCGTCGGCACGCTCAACACGCTTCAAGCCCAGGTGCGCGATGCCGCGCGCGGCGCGCTCGTCGTGGACGGTCAGGAAATTTCGACCGCGCAAAAGTTGGATGGATTCAACGCGGGCGACGCGGTTACGATTTCACTGCGCCCTGAACGTGTCGCGTTTTACGGCGAACTGCAAAAATCAAACGTGCTGAATGTAACGATTCAAAACATCACATTCCTGGGTTCGATTGTTCGCATTCAGGTTCGCAGTGGCGAAAATATTTTTTATATGGACGAGTTCAACAATCCATTTCTCGCACTGCCGAAAATCGGCGACCAGCAACAAATCACCTTTTCGCGCGAAGCCGTGTTGGTGTTGAAGAGCGGGGACGCGCGGGGCAAGACATTCTAAAATTCATTGCGAGGTCAAAGGTGAAATACTCGATCCCAAAAACACTCACCGCCGGAATCGCCGGCGGATTCGCTCTAAATCTGGTGATGCTGTTGACATTTCGTGTGCTGGGCTTTGGCTGGAATGCTGACGGCATCCTGTTGAATCCAGCGCTCCAAAGTTCAAAACTGATCGCGGTGTGGACGAAACTCGAACCGTTGCCCCTGGTCGTCGCCGCGCCCGCGCCGATCATCCTCGGGCTGATCTTGTTCGGCATCGGACACGCGTTTATTTATCGCTGGCTTGCGCCGAATTGGTTGCCCGGTGTTCGCGCGCGCGCGTGGCGAATGTCCGCGCTGATTTTCTTTTTTTCATTTTTGTTTTGGGAATTTTTCACGCCGTTCAATCAATTCGGTGAGCCGCTTGCATTGATCGGTTTGGAATTAATCTTCTGGGCGACCATCGCAGTCGCAGAATCATTCACCATCGCGGCGGTGATGGAACGCGGAACGTAGGTATGTCGCGTTGGATTGCTTTTCTCCGCGCGATCAATGTCGGCGGGCACACCGTCAAGATGGATCACTTGCACGCGCTGTTTGAATCGCTCGGCTTTGCGAATGTCGAAACATTTATCGCGAGCGGCAATGTCATTTTTGAATCGCCGACGAAAAACGCGGCGACGCTCGAAAAGAAAATCGCGACGCGCTTGCGCGATGATCTCGGGTACGATGTCGCGACCTTCATTCGCACTGTGGACGAACTTGCCACAGTTGCACAGCATCAACCATTTCGCCAAACCGATTTTGATCGCGCCGTCGCGTTCAACGTCGCGTTTTTGAAAGAGCCGCTCGACGCCATCGCGCAGAAAAAATTGTTCGCATTGAAAACCGCGCTGGACGATTTCGCGGTGAATGGTCGCGAGGTGTACTGGTTGTGCCGCAAAAAGCAAAGCGAGTCCACATTTTCAAATGCCGTGCTTGAAAAAACGATTGGCAGACCGGCGACACTGCGCGGAATCAACACGCTCAAAAAGATGGCGGAAAAGTACGCATAAAAAAGGCGAAGCGAGGATTAACTCGTTTCGCCTTTTTCAATCGCTCAATCTTTCCACCAACTCATCAGGGTTTTCGATCACCGCATCCGCGCCGATGCACGCAAACTCCGCGCGCATTTTTGTTTTGTCCTCCGCCGGCGCGAGACACCCAATCGCGATAAATCCTGCCGCCTTCGCCGCGCGAATGTCATCGAGCGTGTCGCCGATGTACGCGCATCGCGAATTTTCCGGCGCGATTGCTCGCGCGGCTTGCAACAATGAAAACGGATGCGGCTTGCCGAAACTGGCGCGTTCCCCGGTTGCCGCGAAATGTTTTTCTTCCGCATCCACATTATCTTCGTGCGTAACGAGCACGCCGAAAAATTTTTCGATGCCGGTCGCGCGTAACGCGAACGTCGCTTGATTGCGCGGTCTGCCGGTCGCGATGGCGAGCGGGAAAAGATGATCGAGAGATTGGAGAGATTGGAGATTGGGGATTAGCGATTCGCGGCGAATCAAACCGTCGCCGTGATGAACGCGCGGCGATTCGCCGTACTCATCGCGAAATAATTCCGCGCCCAAATAAATTTCCTCAAAGATGCGTTTCACCAAATTCGTCGCGCGCGGATCGCCGGTGGCGAACAACAATTCGTCGCCGCGTGCGCCGAGAATTTTTTGCACGGCATCGAGTCCGCCGCCCGCATCGCGCACCGCGCGCGTGAACGCGGGAATATCTTTGCGCCGCGCGAGTTCTTCGACTGTGATGTGGATGTGTGCGCTCGCGTCGCGCAGAAATATAAGAATTTCTTGTGTCATTGCGAGGAGCGGTTTGTGCGACGAAGCAATCCCCGCGTTGTTGATTGGGGATTGCTTCGCTTCGCTCGCAATGACAAAAAGAAAATACTTGACGAGCGCGGTCGTCAAATCCCAATCGTTGTTGAACCCATCCGCGAATTTGAACGCGGCAACATCGTCGCGCGAAACCAGGTCGCCGGCGAACGGCGCGAGTCCCAAGCCCGTTTCAAAATAAATTTGCGTCGTTTGACGGATCGCGGCGCGGTACGATTCGGACACATCCATCAACACGCCATCCATATCGAAAATCAGCGCGTCAACATTTTCGATTTTCGATTTATGATTTATGATTTGCAATTCACGCATCACGGATCACGATTTCTTTCAACAGCCCCACGTTTCCCTTTTTCTGCATTACGCGCCGCGCGCACATTCCCGGCGATTCGCGACATTCGACGCGTTTCCAAATCGGGTCGAGGAATTTTTCTTCGCCGCGCCCGCGGCGCGCTAAACCGGCTTGCGCGATTTCGACGAGCGCGCGAATCATTCCTGGGATTGGCGCGCGCGCGCCCAAACACTCGCGCACAGCCGCGCGGCGATACGCGCGCATTGTTTCCCACGCCGTCTTGCCAAGTGTGTCGTCGAAATACGCGGCGACTTGTGGAAGCGACTCAACCCAGCCCAGAATCAGCGCGGTCGCGGTGAACGATTCGCCCGGCGGTTGCTGGCATGCGGGACGCACTTCGATGGTTGAAGTCGCGACGCGCGCGCGCGCGGAATTCCAAACGTAATGCTCGTGCCAAAGAAAATCGTCGAAGGGATTTGCCGAACGCGCGAGGTAATTCGTAAATGGTAATTGGTGAGTGGTAAATCCGTTTTTGTTGCGAAGAACGAAACAGCGATAGTCGCAGAGGTAGCGGATAAATTCTTCGAGCGAAGAAAATTTGCGCGGCGTCATTCCGTAACGATCTTCACCCAGATCGCGGAGCAATCCTTCGCGCCCGGAAATAAATTTGCCCGCGCGCCCGGCATACACCGACGAGTTCGCGCACAACGCGATCAGCGGCGCGGAAAGCAGGTTCATCCAATTGGCGCGCCAATCGCGTTGTAAAGTGCGTGATAATGGGCGCGTGGCGTCATCAACGCGCGCGTTGCCGGCGTGCGCGGCTGAATGCCAAAGCCAAGCAGAAACATTTGGCGCGATGCGGCGACGCGTGTAACCAGCGCAAGCGTATCATTGAATTTTTTTTGCAGTTCGATCAGATCATCCGCCGGGCGCGTCGTGATTTCAACCGTGCCGCGCCCAACTTCAATCGCGACGTACATCCCGGCGCGCTCCGCCGCGATCAAAACTTGATGCGTTTCAGGATCGTCGTAATGCGGAACAAAACCATGTTCGTCGCACAGCGCGCGCAAGAGCGCGGCAACATCCGCCGCGCGTCCATCGCGCGTTACAACCGGAAACTCGGCTTCTTTGCCGACCATTCGGATCGGGCGAAGCGTCTCGCGAAAACGCGCGGCGAATTGCGCGGTGAGTGATTCGATAGCGGCATCAAGTTTTGATTGCATTGAATTTTATTTTGCGCGTGATCTGGACTCGACGCTTTAGCAGGTTTTTGGTCAAGCAAACAACCGCGTAAACGCTCGACTCCAACGACGCGCAGACAAACACAGATTTTATCCGCGTTCGTCCGCGTTTGTCCGCGTCCAACTATTTTTCGTTCAGCCGCGCGATGATGCCGGGCAGATCAGCATAACTCTTGCAAACCGCGTGCGCGCGCGTTTTGTCGCTCCCGCGATCCAATACGCCGGTGAAGAAAATCGAACACATTCCCAGCGCGAGCGGACCATCCACATCGTTGCTCTCGCGGTCGCCGACGTGCGCGATCTGCGCGAGCGGCACGCCCAGTCCGGCGGACGCGCGCTCGAAGACAATCGGCTTAGGTTTCGACGCGCCGACTTCATCGGAGAAAACGCAATGCGAAAAATATTCAAGGATGCCCTGCGCTTCGAGCAATTGTCGGATGCCGCGCCCGGGTGTGTGAATCGTGTCGGAGACGATGCCGAGTTTGTACTGCCGCGCGAGTTGCGCGAGTGCGTCGTTCACGCCCGTGCAAAAATCCGGCGGAATCGCAACCTCCATTTCTTCGACCGCGCGCACGACATTCGCAAAACCAGGTGTCAATCCGATTTGCAAAAACTCGTACGCGAATTTCAAACGCGTCGCGACCGTTGGCGTGTGATGCTCGACTTTCCACGCGTGATTGAACGTATCGTTCGCGTGTTTGAACGCCGCCGTGATTTGACCGCGCGTGATTTCGGAATGATGGCGCGTGATCTCATCGCTCAACAATTGCAAACGCGTTTCGGATTTCGTTAGCAATCCGCGCGCCTTGCGTTTCGGCTCGTCCGAATCATCCGCGACGAGCGTATCCCAGAAATCGAAGGTGATGGCTTGGATCATTTGTTTTTCCTCGAATAAAGTGTGCCGATTTTACCACAAATGCGCGGAGAATAAAAAAGCGATTCTCGTTCAGAGAACCGCCAGGCATCCTTCAACCGCTTCGTACAAATTCTGCAACAATTCTTCGATGGATTCGCCCTGGGGCGCGCAACCTGGGATCGCCGGAACTTCCGCCCAGTATCCGCCCTCTTCCGCTTCGTGAATGACAACTTGAAGTTTCATCGCTCCTCCTAATCTGCCGCGAGTATATAATCGTTTTTGCAAAGCGTCAACCATTATACAATCGTCTGCAACCACTCCACCCACTGCGCGTCTTGCATCGCTTGCGTCGCGCGCGCGAACCACAAATCCGCGTACCCTTGAAAATCTTCATCGAGTTTTGAAATGCCGGTTTGCGTCGTGCCCCACATCGCCTCGTGAATTTCCGACATTGCCCACATCAATTTAAGTCGCGCGAATCGTCGCGATGTCGCGTCGCCAAAGTACGCGCGCAGTAACTCGCGCACCTGATCGTCGTCGAAACGATGATGGCTCGCAAAATTTGCGAGGTCGAAAAAGATGTCGCCCATTCCGGCGTATTCCCAGTCGAGAATAAAAATCTCGCCGCGCGCGTCGAGAAAATTCAAGTTGAGCAAATCGTCGTGGCACGGACGCGGCGTGTACGGATCGCGGCTCAACGCGATTTCAGTTTCGCGCACGCGCGCGCCGATCCACTCGAAATTTTTTGGAAAGCGACAATTGTGCGCGCGCGAAGTTTGCGTCAACATTTCGATCCGGCGAAAAACGTTGAACTCGCTCGCGAGGATTGGCGCGCGCGTGTGAAACGTTCGCAATTTTTCCGCGACGCGCGCGATGTTGTGCGGCTTGCCCATCTCTTCCGGCGCGATATGCGCGCCGTCCACGAATCGCGTTACAAGATAGCCCTCCGGCTCGATGAAGAAAATCACTTCAGGCGCGACGCCGAGTTCGCCTGCCGCGCGATTCGCGGCATACTCGACATCGCGACGAATGCCGAGCAATTCCGTGCCTTCGCCGGTGATTCGCAAAACGTACGATGCGCCGTCCGCATCCACGCGATAGTTGTGATTCGTGATGCCGCCGGTGAGCGGCGTCGTTTTCAATTCACGCGCGTTCGCAAACAGCGGCACACGCGCGAGGGCTTGGTCGAGGGTGAGAGACATTTTTGGAATGGGACGCCGACGAGCGCGGATGAACGCAGATAAAAATTAAATCCGCGTTCATCCGCGTTTGTCCGCGTCCAATTACGATTTGATTCGTTCGCCGGTTGGATCATGTTCTTTTTTGCGCGCGCGGACGCTTCGCAGGAACATCGAAACGCGCCAAGACCTGGTCAAGCGTTGCGGTACGTCCTTGCTTCATCCGGTCGGCAATGCCATCGAGATAGTTCGACAAGTCAGTGTTGCGACTGAGCGCGAGCGCGTCTAATTTGAGCACGCCCTCAATGCTTGGTGGTACAATTGTGAGCTTGCGCGTATTTACCATTTCAACATCCTCGAGATCATTTGACGATATACCGAGTCAACGCCAGAATGTGATAGCACCTCGAATACTTCTTCGATAGGAATGTACTGGTCAACTTGGTTGTCTTCTTTGCAAGATGCTGGACCGAAGAAAATAAGTTCCGCCTCTTGCGAATGGAATTCTTTCAGTTGTTCACGCTTGCGTTTTATTTCTTCGTGATCCGCACTATGGGTAATCTGGGCAAAGACACTTTGACCGTCTGCGCCTAGCCCACAAATGTCAACATCCATTAAAGTCCGCCCAATTGGTAATATGAGGGCTTTCAGTATTCCTCGCATCTTCAAGTACTCGTAACAAAGTACTTCGAGTTGGCTGGGATGAAGCGAATCAACACTCCAACTGACTCTGTGTTTTCCCAGAACCGCAAGTAAATATTTTTCTGCCGATGGCCATCCGGTGATAGTTCCCTGACGTGGTTGAATCGCAACAAGCAGAGGATAGTCGGCGTAGGAAATTTCCCGGGCATTCTTGAGCCGTACAACTTTGTAGATGAAATCTTTGTATCCCGGATCTTTCGCGCGTTCCAAGACTTCGACCTTTGACCCGGGTTCGATTTCGCCGACTATCATCTTGCTGGGTCGAATACTTCTGAATGCTGCGCCGACAACAGCACCAGCCTCGCAGTATTTCAACATTCTTTTTAAAGCAACCTTGCCGGCTGAGCCGTAGTCTTCGGGATTCGTACTCGGGATAGGATCGAAATGGACTGCGATAAGACGTTCAGTCCATAAGTGTTCAAGAATTTCTCGCTTTGAGTCAAGATTGTGTCGGATAAAAACTGTTTGCATGTGAATGTAATGCCTCGCTACACTTTGATTCTCTCTCCACGCGGATCCCACAACGGTTCGCGCTCAACCGTCGCGACGATGCGTTCGCCGAAAAGTTCAACATCGAGCGTTGTGCCGACCGTCGCGTGTTCGAGCGGCAAGTACGCGTACGCGATGCTCTTGCCAACCGAGTAACCGTACCCGCCCGATGTGATCCAGCCGACAATTTTTTCATCGCGTCGCACCGGCTCGTTACCCAACGCGATCGCGGTTTTATCCGCGAGCGCGAGACAACACAGTTTGCGTTTGATGCCCTCGGCTTTTTGTTTGACGAGCGCGTCGCGTCCGATGAAACCAGGTTTGTCGAGTTTGACCGCGAATCCCATCCCGGCTTCAAATGGAGTGTAATCAGGTGTAATGTCCGCGCCCCAATAACGGTACCCTTTTTCGAGCCGCAGCGAATCAATCGCGCGATAACCCGCGTACGTCACGCGCACCGCGAGCGTCGGCACATCGCCAACTGCGATATTTTGTGCGGTCATATACGGAAACGCGCCATTCGACACAATCGTTTTAGTAACGCGCTGCAAAATCGTTCGCGCGCGCGGACCCCACAAACCGATGCACGCGTACTGCGACGTTACATCTTCGATCACCACGGATCCTGAGCGGAGCGAGAGCGGAGTCGAAGGATCGTCCGGCATATTCAATCGAATCCACGAGCGATCATGTTCGCCGAACGCGGTGCCGGTGATGATGCGAAAACGATCTTCGCTCAATCGCGTCACGGTGAAATCGCATTCGATGCCGCCGCGCGGGTTGAGCATTTGCGTATACACAACCGAGCCAATCGGTTTGTCAATGTCGTTGGCACACAGATATTGCAATGCGCGCAGAGCATCTTTGCCGCGCATTTCAAATTTGCTGAACGATGTTTCGTCGAACAATCCCGCGCGTTCGCGTGTGCCAATGTGTTCGGCTTCAATCGCGGGCGAATAGTTGTGCGATGCCCAGCCGCGCGGTTGGTATTGTAGGGGCGAAGCATGCTTCGCCCCTACATTCGACGCGAACCAATTCGGTCGCTCCCATCCGGACTTTTCTCCAAACACTGCGCCGAGTTCTTTCAAGCGATAGTACGCCGGCGAAAGTCGCAATGGTCGCGCGGAGGAGCGTTCTTCGTTCGGATAATGCGTGTCGTAGTATTTTGCGTACGTCTCGACCGTGCGCGCGAGCGTGTACGCTTGGCTCGAATAGTTCGAACCGAATCGGCGCAGATCGAGTCGCCACAAATTCCATTCGGGATGCCCTTCAATGATCCATTCCGCCATCGCCTTGCCGATGCCGCCCGCGCTCGCGAGACCGTGCGCGCAAAACGCCGCCGCGACCCAGAATCCTTTCACCGTTGTCGGACCCAATAAAAATTCCGCGTCGGGTGTGAACCCTTCGGGACCGTTCAACAACATATTCACTTCAGCGGTTTCGATGATCGGCGTGCGTTTGATCAATCCATCCATCAACGGTTGAAAACGATCCCAGTCCGGCGGCAGTAACCGATTGTTGAAATCCTGGGGGATGCCATCGAGCGCCCAGGGCGCGGGCATGCGTTCGTACCCGCCCGCGATCAATCCGCCGACTTCTTCGCGCCAATACACCAGGTTGTCCGGGTCGCGCATCGTCGGCAAATTTTTCGGCAGACCTGGGATCGGGCGCGTGATCAAATACAAGTGAGCCATCGGAATCACCGGCAAATACAAGCCAACCATTTGCGCGATTTCGCCCGCCCACTGTCCACCCGCGTTCACGACGATTTCCGTTTCAATCGTGCCGCGATCGGTAACGACCGCGTTGACGCGTCCATTTTTTTGTGTGATGGATTGAACGCGCGTCGTCGTAAAAAATTGCGCGCCAAATTTTTTCGCGCCCGCCGCGAGAGCGTACGTTACGCCGCTTGGATCAACCATTCCATCAGTTGGCAGATACACCGCGCCGAGCACGCCGTCGGGATTCATGATCGGAAAAAGTTTTACGGCTTCTTCGGTACTGATCAGTTCGAGCGGCAAGCCGAACGAACTCGCGACCGCGACCTGGCGTTTCAATTCGACAAGACGTTCCGGCGATGACGCGAGCCGCAGACTACCGACCTCGCGCCAATTTGGATCGTAGTCGGTTTCATCTTTCAAGCGACGATACAGATCAACGCTGTAGCGAATCATCTTGGTCAGGTTGACATCGCTTCGCAATTGACCGACGAGACCGGCGGAATGAAACGTCGAGCCGCTCGTCAGTTCACTGCGTTCGACGACGACGACATCGCGCCAACCCATCTGCGCGAGATGGTACGCGATGCTACAACCGCCAATGCCGCCGCCGATGACGACGACGCGCGCGTGCGTGGGAAGGTTTGGCATTTATTTTCTCCGGTGTTGTGCCACGTAGTGTCGCCCCTTGTGGGCGGCTTGTGTGTGTCAACGCCCACAAGGGGCTATGCTACGAAATTTTCAATACGGCAATGGATTCATCTGCCCACCCCATTGCCAATCTTCACGGTTCGACACCAATCCTTTTCGAATTGGATTGTTCAAAATATATTCGGAAATCGCCTGAAGGTCTTCTTCAGTACGAACGATATGATCGTAATAACGCGGTTGCCAAAGTTTGCCGCGCCAATTCACTGGCCAACTCGCGTTGGTCGCTTTGCCTTTGAATTGATCGGTGAACGTTAGCGCAGAAATTCCATCGCGACCTGGACTGACAAGAAAGTGCAAATGGTTGGGCATCAAACAAAACGTGAACACGGTACAATTTTGACGCGTTTGTTCTTCACAAAGCACATCAAGGACAAGTTGATTGAGATCGGCGCGAACGAATGGCGTCTGATTCATATACGCGTGAACCGTCATAAAGTACACGCGATTCGCGTGCGTGTACAACTCTGGATCAAGCCGTTGGTTTTTAGGAGGATGATAAGGTTTGTCCCAGGGCATGTTGATTTTTCCAAACGCCCACAAGGGGCTAAACTACAAATGCGATACGTAGCATAGCCCCTTGTGGGCGTCGCGATATCGCGCGGTTTCAATGTACGCCCACGAGGGGCTATACTACGAACGCGACGCGTAGCATCGCCCCTTGTGGGCGTCGCGATATCGCGCGGTTTCAATGTACGCCCACGAGGGCTATACTACGAACGCGACGCGTAGCATCGCCCCTTGTGGGCGTCGCGATATCGCGCGGTTTCAATGTACGCCCAACGAACGCGACGCGTAGCATCGCCCCTTGTGGGCGTCGCGATATCGCGCGGTTTCAATGTACGCCCACGAGGGGCTATGCTACAATTGCAACGACGGTAACACCAGGTAATCCACCCAGTTTCGCAATTCCTGTTGACGAATCGGTTTGCCGAGAATGTCGTCGCCGATTTTCAACAACTCACGCAGTTGTTTCGATTCCGGGTTTTTGTACAGTTCGATCAAATTCGCGGACAGCGTTTCGACTTCATCGGTCGCTTTGAAAAAACCTTCATCGGTCAACGGTTGCTTGCGCGCGATGAGCAAACGCGCCATTTCGTAGAGATTGTATTCGGGGTGATACTGGGTCGCCCAGAATGTGCCCTTGTCGTGTTTGACTTCGAGCGATTGCACAAGCGAATGTGCGTTCGACGCGAGCAGAGTGCCGCCCGCCGGAATTTTCGTTACGATGTCGAGGTGCATAATGAATCCGTTGAACTGCGCGGGCTTGCCTTTGTAAAGCGGATGCGCTTTGCCCGCGTCGGTCAGATGAATGTCGCGCGCAAACATCCACTCGCGTCCTTTCGGATTTTTTTCGACCGTGCCGCCCGCCGCCATCGCCGCCATTTGCACGCCCCAGCAACTGCCGAACTGTGGTTTGCCCGCGCCATAAATCGCGCGACAAAATTCGATCTGTCGCGTTACGCGCGCGTCGTCCGCGTGATAAATCGTGAGATTCGATCCCGTCCAGATGTACGCGTCGTACGAATCGAGTTGCGCGCCGCTCGGCAACACCGTGTCGAGATCCGCGATGTAGAGCGTATCAATTTTCGCGTTCGGCGTGTACTCGTTGAAAAAATCCACGTACATTTCATGCGCCTGTTTCATCCCGGCTTGTCCCAGCACATCGCGATTCGGTTTGGGATAGCCATTGATGACGCAGAGTTTAAGATTATTATTCACAGTCATTGAATTCTCCTTGTAAATGGTAATTGGTAATTACCAATTACCATTTACTCATTTGCAATAAACACCGACTTGTATTCCGAATAATGTTCCAGCGCGACCATACCCTGCTCGCGCCCGATGCCGGATTGTTTGACGCCGCCGAACGGCGCTTCGATATGCACGCTCGAACTGCTGTTGATCGAGATCAACCCGGTTTCGAACGCGCGCGCGACGCGCAGAGCGCGACCAATGTCGCGTGTCCACAGCGAGCCGGACAATCCAAAGTTCGAATCGTTCGCGATGCGGATCGCGTCCGCCTCGTCATCGAACGGCATCAGCGCGACAACGGGACCGAAAATTTCTTCTTGCATAATTCGCATCCCACTGTTCACATTCACGAACACGGCGGGCGTCAAATAATTTCCATTCGCGCGCGCCGCGTCCGTTGGAATTTCGCCGCCGATCAAGCGCGTCGCGCCTTCGGCTTCGCCAATCCTGATGTACTCGCACACCGATTCGCGATGTTGCCGCGTGATCAACGGACCCATATCGGTCGCGGGATCCGTCGTGTCGCCGACCTTGAGCGTTTTCACGCGCGCGACAAAGCGATCCACAAACTCATCGAAGATGGGACGCTGAACCAGAAAACGACTGCGCGAGCAACAATCTTGTCCCGCGTTGTCGAACACCGACCAGAGCGACGACTCGACGCACGGATCGAGAGACGCGTCCGCGAAAATAACGTTCGCCGATTTGCCGCCGAGTTCGAGCGACACGCGCTTGATGCTATCGGACGCGAGTTTCATTATGCTCGCGCCAACTTCCGTCGAACCGGTCAGCGAAATTTTTCGCACGAGCGGATGCGTAACGAGCGCAGACCCGGCGAGCGATCCCGGTCCGGGCAAAACGTTGAACACGCCTTCCGGCACGCCGGCTTGCAAACACAAATCGCCGAACGCGAGCGCGGTGAGCGGCGTAACACTCGCCGGTTTCAACACAATCGTGTTGCCCATCGCGAGCGCGGGCGCGATTTTCCACGCGGCGATCATCAGCGGAAAATTCCACGGCGTAATCAACACGCACACGCCGAGCGGTTCGTGGAACGTCATCAAGTTGCCATCTTTCGACGATGGAATTGTTTGCCCGTGAAATTTGTTGACCGCGCCGGCGTAATACTCGAACGTGTTCGCAACACATTCGAGTTCCCAGCTCGTCGCGGAAATCGGCTTGCCGCCGTTCTGACATTCGAGCGCGCGAAAATAATCCAACCGCTCGCGCATCAAATTTGAAATTCGCATCAGCACGCGTCCGCGGTCGCGCGCGTTCATCTTGCGCCACGCGCCTTCGCTAAAGCGTTGATGCGCGACGCGCACCGCGCGATCCGCATCCTCTTTCGTCGCGCTCGCAACGCGCGCAATGACCTGGTTGTTCGCCGGATTCAACACATCGGTTGTCTTGCCGTCCGAACCTGGGATGCGTTTGCCGTCAATGAGTAATCCTTCAAATGGAATTGACATTGTTGTCTCCTGTAAGGGCGATGCATGCATCGCCCTTACTCCGGCGTTACATACGCCGCCGTAATTCCACCATCCACCACGAACGACGCACCGGTCATATACGACGATTCATCGGATGCGAGAAAGAGCGCGGCTTGCGCCATTTCTTTCGCTTCGCCGAAACGTCCCATCGGAATATGCACGAGCCGGCGTTGTTTCTTCGCGTCGGTGTTGAGAAAATCCATCAGCAATTTTGTGTGGAGCGGGCCGGGGCAGAGCGAGTTGACGCGAATGTTTTGGCGCGCGTGAATGATCGCGAGTTCGCGCGTCATTGCGAGCACGCCGCCCTTGCTCGCGGTGTACGCGATCTGCGGCGTCGCCGCGCCGAGGATCGCGACGAACGATGCGGTGTTGATGATCGAGCCGCCGCCCGCGCGCTTCAACGCGGGAATCCCAAATTTGCAACCCAGGAACACGCCTTTGAGATTGATGTTCATCGTCAAATCCCAGACGTGTTCTTCGGTCGTCATCGCGTTGTCGTCGTCGCCGTGCATAATCCCGGCGTTGTTGAACAACACATTCAACTTGCCGAACGTTTGCTCTGCGACGCGCACCATGTTTTCGCACTCGGCAGATTTCGATACGTCCGCGTGAACGTAACACGCCTCTCCGCCGTTCGCTTTGATCATTGCGACTGTTTCGTTGCCCGCCGCGTCCACAACATCCACGACGACAATCTGCGCGCCTTCCGCAGAAAATAACAGCGCGGATTCGCGACCGATGCCGCTTCCCGCGCCGGTAATCAGTGCCACTTTGTTTTGCAGTCTCATTTTTTCCTCTTTTGATTCGCGTTCAAATTGAATTTGAAAAAATTATATGCCAAGCGTGAAAGATGTCAAACGAAAAAAACATTGGACTATCGTTGGATAGTCCAATGTTTTCGAGTAGCGGGGCCCGGACTCGAACCGGGGACCTTTGGGTTATGAGCCCAACGAGCTGCCACTGCTCCACCCCGCAGTTTTACGACGCGCATTATACGCCGATTCGCGATTCCGTCAAATCACCGCGCGCGCGGATGTTGTTCGCAGATCGCCAACACGTACGCGCCATAGCGCGCGGCTTTGCGATCGCGGATGCCGTCAATCGCGATCAACGCTTGGATCGTTTGCGGGTGCGTGCGCGCGATCGCGCGCAGAGTTGTATCGTGAAAAATCACAAACGGCGGAAGTTGTTCCGCGCGCGCCATCTGCAAACGCCATTCGCGCAACGCGTTAAAGAGCGGTTCATCCGCCGGGTCGAGCGGCGCGTCATCGTTTGAAATTTTTGGCGGTTTCGGCGCGCGCGGTTGCGGATTACGCGCCGCGATCACGCAACGAATCTCGCCGAACGAAATCGTTTCGGGCAAAAGTAATTTCACTTCGGTCAATGAATTGCCGCTCGTGCGTTGCAGTGCCGCGCGAATTTGTTCTTGAATGTCCGGCGGCACAATCGCGTTCAACGCGATCGTGCCCTCGCCGATCAACTGCGCGAGGTGCGCGTAGATCGTGCCGATGGTCAACCCGCGTTGCTGTGCGATGTCCGCGGGCGCGCATCCTTTTTGCGCGAGCTCGAGCGTGCGCTGAATCGTCCCGCCCGCTTCGCGCAGCGCGCGCTTTTCGTCGCGTTTTTCTTGCGCTGGCAACGGCGGCACATCGAGATCGAGCGCGAGGCGTTGGCGTAACGCGTCCGCGCCGTGCGCCGACAACGCGACGACCGGATATTCGCCGCCAATCGTTTTCAAAAAACCGCGCTGAAAAAGTTGATCCACAATCGCTTCAAGTTGCGCGAGCGAATAATCCGCGAGCTTGCCATAGTAACGATGTTTGTTGTAACCAAATTTCAAAATGTCTTGCGCTTGCGAACCTTTCGCAATCAACGCAAGTTTATTCCGCCCGACCGGATACTTTAGCGTGCGAACGATTTCGAGCAAGATCAGCGGAACTTTGTCTTCTTCCGTTTCGACCGGGCGCGCGTTTTGAATCGTCGCCGCCGCGTGATTGTCGCAACAATCCGGCGCGGTCGCGAGTCCGTGATCGCCAAAATAATCGAGGATGAATTTGCGGCGGCATGCGTTCGTCTCCGCGTACTCGATGATGCGCGCGAGCAATTTGCGCCGATGCGCGCGGCGACGTTCGAGATCGGCTTGGCTCGCGGTCAAATCGAGTTGCGCGGTCGCGTCAATTTCAAATCCGATCAGCCCGCGCGCATCGCCCAAACGTTTGAGTACGGTCGCGATTTCGAGCTGGCGCAGAGCAAGTTGCAATTTTGAATCGTTCAACCCGGTTTCGCGTTGCAGAATCGTCGGCGAAATCCAATTCGATTTGACACGCGTCAGCGTTTGAAAAAGTTGACGTACTTGTTTTTCTTCGGGCGCGTCATTCTCGATAAACCATTCTTGGAGCGCGCGATCCTCCGGCGAATACAGCAGAACGACGCGCGCCGGATCGCCATCGCGCCCGGCGCGCCCGATCTCTTGATAGTACGCCTCGACTGTGCTGGGCAACGCGAAGTGAATCACCGCGCGAATGTCCGGCTTGTCCACGCCCATCCCGAACGCGTTCGTCGCCGCGATGATCGGCACATCGCCGCGCATAAACGCGTCTTGCGCGCGCGTGCGATCCGCATCCGCCATTCCCGCGTGATAAAACGCGGCGCGCGTTTTGATCACCGCGTTGCAAAACGCTGCAACCTCTTCCGCGTCCGCGCGCGTCCCGGCGTACACGATCACACTCCCTTGCGTCGCGCGCAAAATTTTTTCGAGCTCGCGATATTTGGCGGACTCGTTCGGCGTGTAGCGCACGCGCAAAACCAGGTTCGGGCGATTAAACCCGGTCACGATTTTTTCCGCGCGCACCAGCCCGAGTTGCGTCACGATGTCGGTTTGCACTTGCGGCGTCGCGGTCGCAGTGAGCGCGATCACCGGCGGGCGCCCAATCGCTTCCGCGAATTCGCGAATGCGGAGATAGTCGGGGCGAAAATCGTGACCCCATTGCGAAATGCAGTGCGCCTCGTCCACCGCGATCAACGACACGCGCGTTGATTTGAGCGTCGCGCGAAAATCCGCGTTGCGTAATCGTTCCGGCGCGACATACACAATTTTCGATGCGCCTTGCGCGAGCGCGATCAGTCGCGCGCGTTGTTCGTTCGCGTCGAGCGTGCTGTTGATGAACGTCGCCGGTTTTTGGCGCGCGACGAGCGCATCCACTTGATCTTTCATCAGCGCGATCAGCGGCGAGAGGACGAGCGTTACATCGGGGAGCAAAAGCGCGGAGAGTTGATAGCAGAGCGATTTGCCGGAGCCGGTCGGCATTACGACAAGCGCGTCGCGGTGCGCGAGCGCGGCGAGCATCGCTTCGCGCTGTCCGGCGCGAAACGCGGCGAAACCAAAATGTTCATTCAGCGCAATGTCGAGGTTGGCAGTCACGGTTTTAGATCGAATCCCATAATGCGAAAGTCATATTCAATCTTTATCCTCATGATAAAGATATTTGTCGTGATTGATGCCTGCGTCGGATTTGTTGCTTGATCCGAGTCCGATGATTTGCAACAATGGATTCGCTTCCAACTCGGCTTGCGTCAACTTTTTCGCGCGCGGCTTTTTGACCACGCGCGATTTTTTTACGCGCCGCGGACGCGCGGGCGCGTACACGACCGCTTGCTCGCGCAATGCGCGCGGCGCGGCAACGCGCGTTTCGATTATTTCGCGCGTGAGCGTCGCAATCGTTTTGCCTTGCTCGGTCGCGAGGCGATGCAATGCCGCGTGCGTTTCATCGCTCAAATAAATTTGCGTGCGTTTCATTTTTACTCCTACGCGTCGTTACGAATTGACATCAAATCCCATAATGCGAAAGTCGTCGTCGAACGCGAACGCGCGCGCGATTTTGTGTTCGCCCATCAAAACGAAACTCGTGCAATCGGCAAACGAAAATTCTTGATCGGAATATTTTTCAAAAATTTTCCACGCGGAATCAAAGACACGTGGATCAACCCAAAGAATTTGGAGCGTGCCGTTTGCTTGCGCGTCGGCAACCAGCCGATTGAATTGAACCGCGCGATGATGTCCCAGAAAATAACGCAAGTTGGTGTACGTTTCGGCAAGCACGAACGCGGATGTGATCAAGCGCGTCTGGTCGTTGATGAGCTCGCGGTAATAGGCGCGGGCGTCGGAATGTTTGCTGTCGCCGGTGTCAACAATCGCAATCCACGCGCTTAATCTACGAAAATCATTTTCGATTTCGCTCCCGTTGCAGGAGATACGCGTCGTGCCGTTCAGCCAAATCGCCCAGCCCACTGTTGCCCAATCCGATCATTTGATACAACGGATTCGCTTCCAACTCCGCTTGCGTCATTTTTTTCGCGCGCGGCTTTTTGATCGCGCGCGATTTTTTGACGCGCCGCGAACGCGTGGGGGCGTATAACACTGCTTGCTCGCGCAACACGCGCGGCTTGGCGAATTGCGCCTCAAGCGTTTCGCGCGCGAGTGTCGCAATGGTTTTGCCTTGCTCGGTCGCGACGCGGCGCAACGCCGCGTGCGTTGCATCGCTCAAATAAATTTGCGTGCGTTTCATTTTGATTTTCCCGTTGGGCAAATTTGCAAATTTGCCATACGCGCGGGAAATGACATCGAATTCAAGAATTGATCGAATAGCTCCGCGCCGATTCGGTTAATTCCAAAATTCGTTGTCATTTCTCCACAATTTCCTTGAACCGCGCATCCGCCCGAATCCATTCGAAATCAGGATCGCGTTTTGCCCAGTCGCGATCAAATTTTTCCGACTGCGCGGCGCGGCGCAAATGTTCGATTGCAACATCCACATTTCTGCACACCGATTCGAGGCACGCGAGATTGTACCAATCGTCCGGCTTCATCAGCGCGCGCGCCTGTGCCGCGAATTTTTCCGATTCCTCGATATGCCCCAGTTTTTTGTGGACGGACGCGAGCGCGAGGAATGCATCGGAATCTTGTGGATCAATCTGCAATAATTTTTCCAAAAGTGGAATCGCGTCGGTTTCGCGATTCATTATTCTGAACAAAAGACCGAGACTCCTGTAGGCAACGGCAAAATCCGGGTCGAGTTGGATCGCGTGCTGATACGCAGCAAGCGCTTCGTCATACCGTTGAAGGGCGCGATATATATGACCGAGTTCGATGTGGGGAAACGCATCCTTCGGGTCGAGTTGGATCGCGCGCTGGCACGCGGTGATGGCATCGTCATAGCGTTGAATGTCGCGATATACATGGCTGAGTCCGATGTGGGGAAACGCATCCTTTGGGTTGAGTTGGATCGCGCGCTGAAACGCGGCGATGGCATCGTCGTAGCGTTTGAGGTCGCCATACACATTGCCGAGTAGATAATAAGTAGAATTATCTCGTGGCTCAAGCGCAATAGCGCGAGCCAATTCAGTGATTGCTTGATCATACTTGGCCAACTGGATATAGGTGAAGCCGCGACCTACAAATGCCATTGCATCCTTCGTACCTTCACGTTCCAACTCCACTGATACAAAATGCTCTATCAACAACCGGTGAATAAACCTGTAACCACTGCCAACTTTGCGCAAGAAGATGTGTTGGACAGCATAATCGAGAAAACGACGATAGTTCCAAGGTATAGAGTTGTTCCAACAGAGGACGAAGCGCAAAGCAAGATTGTCTGTAAAACCCCATCTACTACGAATGCGTAGTATACCCATCAATATAGCAACCAGATTAAAACCAAGAGAGATACCTAGACCAACAACTCGATTAGCATCTGTGCCTATACCCAACATCAATGTCGGGACAACAAGTGCACCTGCAAGACCTATTCCAATAAGAATCAATTCAATCACAATGAAGAAAAAATTACTCATAATTGTATGTAACCGCCGTTGATTGCGTGTGGACAACCAGCTTTTCCGCATTCGCTCCAATAAGAATTCGGATTGTTCGTGCTCGATCATCTTTTGCGCCAACCATGCCAACCAGCGTTTCGTTTGTTCTCTGGAATAGGGCTCGTTTTTTGTCCGATTAACGCGGTCGAACATTTCCTGAATGTATGTATCAAACAAGCGTCGGCGTCTTAATTCGATACTACTATACTGTTCATTCACCATTGTTTCAGCTGATACGCTTCGATAAGCCAAGGTCATGATGTTGAGCATTAAAGGTTCTCGCGCCAACTCCAGAAGTTGGGTATCATGTTGCAAGGCATACCGGACTGTTACCAACTCAGATCCGGCACGCTCAAAGTATTCTCCAATCTGCCGAAAGGTAAGCGGTTGTAGCAGAACTGCTCCATGTAGATCAAGGCGCACGGTAATCGCCTCGTAATCCGCCACACGACTGCATACTACCATTTGTGTAAATCCGTGCGTATTACGAAAATCATTAATGGCTTTGATACATGCTTCGCGTTGTGCAACCTTGACCTCGTCAAGACCGTCCAACAATAGAAATAATTCATTTTGCTCGATCCACAAGTGGGCGATCTTTTTTGGAATTTTGTATCTGGCGATAAGCTCGATCTCAAGCCATTCCGCAATTGGTTGCTTGAAACTAGACCAAGAGGAAAGGTTGAACATAACCGGGATTGGAAGGGACACATCTTGCTCTGCGCGAGTAATTGTATCGCGAGCCAAATCCAGCAACATTGTAGTCTTGCCCGCGCCGGGGTTACCAAGGATAAGCAAAGCCCCATTTAACTCGTCGAAGATTTGGAGTATGGACGTACCTGGCGGTAACGCGCGGTCGGGTCGGTTGGGTACACGTACCTGTAAACCCCAAGACCGTTCCACTGCATTGGGTTGCTTTACCATATTGAGGTCAAGCAATACCTCATTGTATAAGGACTGCGCCAATTCTTCAGCAACTCGAGTCTTGACCAATTTTAACATCGCATACCGATAACGTTGCGCGCGTTGCTGTTCGGAATCGAGTTGAAAAAACTGACTGATTCTTTGAACCAAGTTGCCACTGCCACCGACCTGAATATTCTCATTGCCGTTGACAGTTTGATTGACCGAAGAGACGGGAATATTATTGGGCATGATCTTGCCTAAAATTAACTTATGATTTTGGTTTCGAATTATTCACATTGATCATATTATCATTCCCGGCAACTTGGATATTCTGATCGCCGGTCGCAGTTTGGATAATTTGCGAGGAACCAGAAGAAGTTTTGATAATAGCGCTTAATGCCTTTGCCGCTTGCAACAATTCTTGATCTCGATCGGCATTGGAAGCAGTTACTTCTTCAACAAGTGTTTCCTTGCGCCCAACAGATTCAGGTTTCTTTTCAAGATTTTCTACTGCTTGAGCTAGATCGCTCTCTTTGCCGAATTTGCGGGCAATCAGTGCCTTCAGTGCTTCGTACGCATCCTTAATGGCTTGTTCACTTAGTTTTGCAAGAGCACCAACAACAGCAAGCGAGATTGGATCCATTTGATCTCTCCTTTGTTGAATCGTTTTGAGCACGAATTGTTCGTCTCACCAAACTTGCGTAACATTATAATCCTGCCACGCGGCAACGTCAATTTGACACGCTTGGCAATCTCGATTATCTTTCGCAAAATTTTTCTGCCGGAGATGCGACGATGCAAACCGCCCAACGCTTAAAGGGAATGCGCGAATCCTTCATCCGCGAAATGACGCGGCTCGCGCTGACCCACAATGCGATCAATCTGTCCCAGGGTTTTCCTGATTTCGATCCGCCGCGCGCGGTGATTGATGCCGCGCATCGCGCGCTCGATTCGGGGATGAATCAGTACGGCATCACTTGGGGGATGCCCGCGTTGCGCCAAGCCATCGCCGCGAAAATGCAACGCTGGTACGGAATGGAATTTGATCCCGACAAACACATCACCGTAACGTGCGGCGTTACCGAAGCGATCAGCGGCGCGCTGATGGCGTTGATCAATCCCGGCGATGAAGTGATCATCATCGAGCCGTTCCACGAAGGATATTTACCCGAAGTGATTTTCGCGGGCGGTGCCGCGCGCTTTGTTTCACTCGAACCGCCGGAGTTTGCGCTCGAGCCGGATAAATTGCGCGCCGCGTTCAACCCGCGCACGCGCGCGATCATTTTGAACACGCCGCACAATCCGACCGGGCGCGTGTTCACGCGCGCGGAACTCGACGCGGTCGCGCAGTTGTGCCAGCAATTCGACGTTGTCGCGATCACGGACGAAATTTACGAACACATCATTTACGATGATCGCCCGCACATTCCGCTCGCGACCTTGCCGGGAATGGCGGAACGCACGATCACGATCAGCGGATTCGGCAAAACATTCGCCGCAACCGGTTGGCGGCTCGGTTACGCGTGCGCGCGCGATCCGCTTTCGACCGCGCTCCGCACGATTCACGATTTCACAACGATCTGCGCGCCGGTGCCACTGCAAGCCGCGTGCGTCGCCGCGCTCGAAATGCCGGACGCGTACTACGCGCAACTCAAACGTGATTACACCGCGCGGCGCGAAAAAATAATGACCGTGCTTGAAGAATTGCATTTCACGACGCACTTGCCCGAAGGCGCGTACTATGCGCTCGCGGATTTTTCCGGCTGGAATTTCGACGGCGACGATTTCGCGTTCGCGCGCATGTTGCCGGAAAAATTCGGCGTCGCGGTCGTCCCAGGATCGAGTTTCTACGCGACGCCGGGCTTGGGCAAACAAGCGGTGCGTTTTGCGTTCGCGAAAAAATTGGAGACGATTGACGCGGCGGCGGCGCGCTTGCGGCAGAAGTAAAACCCAATAAATTTCCACTGACGGAAAAGAACACGGACATTTTTTATTGTCCGTGTTCCTTTGTATCCGTGGGAAAAATTCCGTTCGCGAGGATCGAACACAAACCTTCCAGGTCTTGGAGACCTGGAAGGTTTTACTTTTACGCCCGCAGTGCTTTGTTCAGCGCGTACGCGGAATTGCGGAGCATTTCAAGATCGCCCAGGCAGGAGAGAAAACGCATCCCGCGCGATTCCCACTGCTTGACGATTTTCGGATCGCCGAGGTGAATTCCGCATGCGACGTTGTGGCGTTTGGTCGCATCGAGTGCGCGTTGCACCATCATTTCGACCAGCGGATCGCTGGGATCAACGCCGAGCGACGATGCCAAATCCCAGGGTCCGACCAGCACGCCATCCAAACCAGGAACTGAAAGCAATTCGTCCGCGCGTTCGACCGCGGTTTTCGATTCGATCTGAATCAGCGCGAGAATGTTTTCGTTCGCGTGGCGCGTGAATTCCATCAACTTGGGCGGCTGATAATCATTGTTCGCTTTGCCGCCGTAAATGCCGCGCGCGCCGAGCGGCGGATAACGCATCGCCGCTAACGAACGTTCCGCGACCGCGCGCGTTTCGACGCGCGGCACGACGATGCCTTGCGCGCCCGCATCGAGCGCGGGCGCGATGACGTGATACATTCCGTCGGGCACGCGCACGAGCGGCGTGATGTGCGCGAGCCGCGCGGTCTGCAAAATCGCGAGCGCGCTCTTGAGCGAGTACGCGCCGTGCTCCATATCGAGAATGAAAAAATCCAAACC
>JACRPR010000214.1 GCA_016223105.1 Chloroflexota bacterium
TTGATCGGCGCGAACTCGAAATCGTTCAAGAGTTCATCGCGTCGGTGCGCGGTTTGATCGAGGTTGAAATAGTGGCGGAATGATTTCGTGCGCGATAAATTTTTGCGCGGTTGGTCGGGATCGAATTCCCAGGGATGCAAATAAAAAATCACCGGGCGACCGGCGCGATTGACCTGGCGCATCAAAAATTTCGTCAGCGTGTACGGGAACACGCGAAAATATCCGCCGCCACTGCACGGCACGGGCTTGCCCGCGATCTCCGCGACACTCAGCGGCACTTCGGTCAGCGCGCCGCGTGCGTGAATCGCGAGCGGTGCATCGCCGATGCCGTAATCGGGATGCCCGCTAATCGGAAAAATGGACGAATCGTACTCGATGCCGTGCCGCGCGAGAATTTCGAACGCCCACAAGGTTTGATTCGTGATCGTGAACGACGGCGCGCGATAACCGATGATTTTTTGCACTGTGCACGCGCGCGTTACACGCAACGCGTTTTCGAGATCGCGTTCAAATTCGTCCGGGGTCGTGTGTGTGAGGAGCGTGTGCGAGTAACCGTGCGTCGCGATCTCGTGCCCGCGCGCGTCAATCTCGCGAACGAGATCGGGCACGCGCGCCGCGATCCAGCCCAGCACGAAAAACGTCGCGCGTGTGTTGTGCTTGCTCAGCACATCAAGCACGCGCCGCGTGTTCGCGACGACGCGCAATTCCTGCTTGTCCCAATCCTCGATTTTGATATTGAGATTGTAAGCGCAGAACCAATCTTCGAGATCAATCGAAATCGCGTTTTTCATTTTGAAATTACTTTCATCTCTTCACGCACCTTCGCGTACAACTCTTCCGCCTTCAACTGCTTGAGCGTGTAACAGGGACCACCCAAATCATCCGCGAGCGTCGCCGCGAGTCCGCGATCAAATGCTTCGTGCTCGGTATTGATCACGACCGAACGCAGATCGGCTTTTTTGATCATTCCCGCGACGCGATGCGCTTCTTCTTGCGGCGGCAAATCGGTGAGCGACACATTGCCCGCGCCGTCGGTAACAATGATCATCAACGGCATCACTTCGCGATCTTTCGCGCGCTCGCGCACAAGCACCTGGTGCGCGAGCAACAGCCCCGCGCTCAACGGCGTCTTGCCGCCAACCGGAATATCCTTCAACGCTTTTTCCGCAAGATCAACCGACGAGGTCGGCGGCAGAATTAATCGCGCGTCTTCTTTTTGAAAAACGACCAAACCGACGCGATCGCGTTTTTGGTACGCATCGATCAGCAGAGACATAATCGCGCCTTTGGTCGCGATCATTCGCTCCGCCGCCGCCATTGACCAGGACGCGTCCACGACGAACAAGATCAAATTCGCGGCGCGGCGCACGCGCACCTTTCGCATCAAATCCTGGGATTCAATCGCGAGCGCGATCTCGCGATGTTTGCGCCGAATTTGATGCGGCGCGGCTTGGCGCAATGTCGCGTCGAACGCGAGATCGGTTTTTGTGCCGGTCATTGGACGCGAGGAAACATAACGTCCGCGCTTGCGCTCGGTGCGCGTGCGCGAACGTTTGCCCGCGACTTTGCGCGGGAGTTTGTCGAGGGGAGTTTGGAGTTTCTTGGGGCGAAATGCTTTGCCGACATCAACCTTGTGATCGGCGGGACGCGGCGTGGGTTTGCCGGGATCGTGTCCCTGTCCTTGCACCGATTGATCGCTCGGCTCCGGCGGCGGCGCGTCGGAGGTTTGCTCAGACGCTACCCCGGCTTTTTTTTTACATCGCGCGCGGCGTCACTTTTTTGTTGCTGGTTCGCGACGCCTTGCTTGGATTGATCGAGCCGCTTTTCGAGTTGCTCCATTCGCAATTCGACTTCTTGGAACGCGCGACGTTTCATCCGATGCGGCAACGCGAGTTCGGCGGCGAGCAAAATATCTTCTTCGTTAATTTCGGCGCGGCTCATCAGCGCGGCGTGGGCGCGCGCGCCTTTGAGAATGACCAGGTCGGAGCGATGTCCGTCCACTTCAAGCCCGGCGGATAGTTCCGCGATCGCGTACAAATCCGGTTGCGCGTGTTTGACCGAAGGAAGCGTGTGCCGCGCCGCGTCGATCTCTTTAGAAAGTTTTTCTTCTTCGACGCACCACT
The DNA here is from genome assembly GCA_016223105.1 of Chloroflexota bacterium. Taxonomy (GTDB): domain Bacteria; phylum Chloroflexota; class Anaerolineae; order UBA4142; family UBA4142; genus JACRPR01. Next base: position 2,124 of record JACRPR010000214.1, read on the forward strand.
CGTTGCAAAAACCAACGGGATCAGTTTCAAACGCGAGCCGGCGTTCGATGATCTCGACGCGCGCTTCCGCGTCGCTGATGCCTTTGATCTCGACAGACAAACCAAAGCGGTCAAGCAACTGCGGGCGCAGTTCGCCTTCTTCCGGGTTCATCGTGCCAACCAGGACGAATTGCGCGGGATGTTGAAACGAGATGCCTTCGCGCTCGACGACGTTCACGCCCATCGCCGCGCTGTCGAGCAAAAGATCAACGACGTGATCGTCGAGCAGGTTCACTTCGTCCACGTACAAAATTCCGCGATTCGCCGCGGCGAGTACGCCGGCGTCAAATTTCTTTTCGCCTTTTTTGATCGCGTGCTCGATGTCGAGCGTGCCGACGACGCGATCTTCGGTCGCGCTCACCGGCAAATCCACGAGCCGGACTTTGCGCCGCGCGACCGGCAATTCTTCACCGCGCGCGACGCGCGCGCGGCACTTGTCGCACAAGCGATCTTTTTCGTACGGGTTGCAACTGAACGGGCAATCCGCGACGACATTGATCTCCGGCAAGAGCGCGGCGAGCGCGCGCACGGCGGTAGATTTCGCGGTGCCGCGTTCGCCGCGAATCAACACGCCGCCGATCAATGGGTTGATCGCGTTGAGCACGAGCGCGCGTTTCATTTTATCTTGATTGACAATCGCGGTAAAGGGAAAAATCGGCTGAGCCATTTTTGTTTCTCACATTAAGATCGCGTCATCGCGTCGCGTGTATTATACGCCAATCGCGACATCGCGCAAACGCGTTTTGAAAAAATGTAGGGCGACCGGCTCGGTCGCCCCGTCTTTCATTTATCGCATCGCCGCGCGGCGCGCGAGTTGTTCTAATTCGTTTTTGCATTTGACGCAGTGCGTTGTTTCCGGCAATGCCGCGAGTCGCGCCGGATCAATCGGCTTGCCGCACCGTTCGCAGATGCCGTACTTGCCTTTTTTCGCGTGATGCAAAACGTGATCAATCTCCGCGAGTTTTTGTTCGAGGCGCTTGACCAACGCGAGATTTTTTTCGCGCTCGTACACCGCGAGGTCTACGGCATCGCCGGTCGCTTCGGGCGCGGTTTGTAATTCGGCGCGCAAGTGTTCGAGTTCGGTATGCACCTGCGCGCGTTCTGTTTGCAATTTCTTGTGTTCGGTTTCGTTGAGATGATTGTTCTTGGGCGTTGCCGGTTGCCGCGCGATTTTTTTACTCTTGCTCATCGGTTTGATTTTTTTTGGCAAAGCGATCCTCCCAAAATAAAAAGGTATGTCGAAATTGGCGCAACTTATAGCACAAATTTTTTCACGCGTCAAAAACAATACCATTTGCCAAAAAATTTTTTCGTGGTATAATGCGCGCACCTTGGGCGGTTAGCTCAGTTTGGTTAGAGCGCAGCGTTGACATCGCTGAGGTCATAGGTTCGAGCCCTATACCGCCCACAGTTCAGTGAACAGTAAATAGTAGTTGACGACGACCAAGACGAGTAATCGAAAGTGCGGTCGCAGAGAGATTGGATCAATGACTGCGAATCCAATCGGCAAGCGTTCGATGAAAACCCCTTGCGAGTCGAGCGAAGAAAACGTAGTGTCGCCCCTCGTGGGCGTTCCACGCAAGTAAACCGCTCCGGCGCAACCGTTATCCGCGGATCAAGAGCGCGTGCGCGCGAATCTGGGTGGAACCGCGGGAAACTCTCTCGTCCCAATGTGTGGATGTGAGAGTTTTTTGTTTGGCAAATTTAGAAATTTGCCGTACGAGGACAATATGCGTCTCGTGATGAAATTCGGCGGCACGTCCGTCGGCGATGGCAAGCGAATAAAAAATGTTGCGAACCTGGTGCGCGGTTACGCGATGCAAGGGCACGCGATTGTGGTCGCGACGAGTGCGATGAGCAAAGTAACCGATATGCTCATCGGCGCGGCGCGCCGCGCGGCGGAAAGCGACGCGCCAGCGTACATCGCCGCGACGCGCACATTGCTCGATCAACATCTCGTCGCGATCGACGACGCGATCCAGGATTCCGTCGCGCGCGTCGCGTTGCGCGACCAGGTCGAACACAAACTCAACGGCTTGCTCGAATTGTGCAACAGCATCGCCGTGCTCGGCGAACTGACACCGCGCGCACTCGACACGATCGCGTCGCTCGGCGAACGCTTGATCGTGCCGATCCTCGCACAGGCATTGCGCGAAGCCGGCGCGCGCGCGGAATCCATCGAAGCGACCGAGCTGATCGTAACCGACGACAATTTCACTTCCGCCGAACCGATCCTGGACGCGACGCGCGATAAAGCGCGCGCGCGCTTGATTCCGTTGATTGATGCCGATGTGATCCCGGTTGTAACCGGTTTCATCGGCGCGACGCGCAACGGAATTCTCACGACGCTGGGGCGCGGCGGAAGTGATTTTACCGGCACGATTCTCGGCGCGGCGATTGACGCGGACGAAGTGTGGATTTGGACCGATGTGAACGGCGTGATGACGTGCGATCCGCGCGTCGTGCCGGACGCGCAAACGATTGACGAGATCGCGTACGCCGAAGCCGCAGAGTTATCGTACTTTGGCGCGAAAGTGATTCATCCGAAAACGATTGTGCCGGTTGCCGAGCGCGATATTCCGGTGTTGATTCTCAACACGTTCAATCCGACGCATCCTGGGACGCGTATCGTACGCGCACCGCGTTCGGATGCGCGCAAAGTCAAAGCGATCACGACGATTCGCAAATTGAGTTTGATTACGGTCGAGGGGCGCGGGATGCAAGGCGTGCCCGGCGTTGCCGCCAAAGTTTTTTCGGCGGTCGCGCGCGAGGGAATCAGCGTGCTGATGATCTCGCAATCATCGTCGGAGCAAAACATTTGCTTTGTGATCGAAGCGGACGCGACGCAACGCGCGATTGTCGCGCTCGAAAAAGAATTTGAACTCGAACGATTGCGCCACAACATTGATCGGATTTGGGCGCAGGAAAAAATCGCGATCCTCGCGGTGGTCGGCGCGGGAATGAAAAACACGCCGGGCATCGCCGCCAAAGTGTTCGGCGCGCTCGGCGACAATAATCTCAACATCATTTCGATCGCGCAAGGATCGTCCGAATACAACTTGTCGCTTGTCGTGGATGAGCGTGATGCGGACAACGCGATGCGCGCAATTCATACTAGTTTTCTAGTGCAATAGTTCGACAGCGCGTTAGTTTTTTAACTATCGCACTATCGAACTAACACACTATTGCACTTGGAGGTAACCATGTCAAAGTTTCCAGTCGCAATTCTTGGCGCAACCGGCTTGGTCGGTCAACGTTTGATTCAACTGCTCGCAGGGCATCCCTGGTTTGAGATCAGCGCGCTCGCGGCGAGCGATAATTCGGTCGGCAAAAAATATGCGGACGCGGTGAATTGGCATTTGCCGATCGCGATCCCAGACCTGGTGCGCGCAATGATCGTGAAACCGTGCGAACCGCCGATGGACGCGGCGATCATTTTCTCCGCTCTGCCGAGCGATGTCGCGGGACCAATCGAAGATGATTTCGCGAACGCGGGGTATCTTGTTTCATCCAACGCGTCGAATCATCGGATGGACGCGGATGTGCCGCTCGTGATCCCGGAAGTGAATCCAGGTCATCTCGATTTGATTCACGCTCAACGCGCGCGGCGCAAAGGCGCGATCATTTGCAATCCGAATTGCTCGACGATTCACATCACGCTCGCGCTCAAGCCGCTTGATGACGCGTTTGGTTTGCGCCGCGTGATTGTAGCGACGATGCAAGCGTTGAGCGGTGCGGGGTATCCCGGCGTCGCGTCGCTCGATGTGTTGGACAATGTGATTCCGTACATCGGCGGCGAAGAAAAGAAACTCGAAAGCGAGCCGTTGAAAATTTTGGGCACGCTTGAAAACGCGCGCGTCGCCAACGCGAATATTCGCATCAGCGCGGCGTGCAATCGCGTCGCGACACAGGACGGTCACCTCGAAGCCGCATCGGTCGAATTTTTGACCAAACCGACACTTGACCAAGTGCGTACCGCAATGATACAATTCACGAGTGAACCGCAAGCATTAAATCTGCCGACCGCGCCGGCGCGACCGATTGTCGTGCGCGACGAACCGGATCGTCCGCAACCGCGTTTGGATCGCGATGAAGGCAATGGAATGTCTTCGGTTGTCGGACGCATTCGCGAGTGCAATGTGTTGGATTACAAATTTCTCGTCCTGGGACACAACACAATTCGCGGCGCGGCAGGCGGCACGTTGTTGAATGCAGAATTACTTGTAGCAAAAAAGTATATTTGAAATTGGGGATTAGAGAGTGGAGATTGGCTTGTGCCGAATCTCTAATCTCCAATCTCCAACATCGAAAGGAGTCTCGTGGCAACCATTGACGTTTATCATTATGCGCGTACTGAAGACCTGGACGCAATTTCGGATGAGGGTTTGAAGCCGGGAGCGCGCTCGATCATCATCGCGTCGCCCGCGCGCGAAAAATCGGTGTATGCGTGGCCCTCGCCGGATTTCGATGTGATGGGCTACAACGAAAATCCCAAGTATGTGTGCCTGCGCGCCAAAGTCGAGGTCGCACGCTGTCGCGTCGCGCCGATGGAATTTGCGATGGCGGCGTACGTGAATCACATCGGACGCGGGCAACCCAAGAACGCGGCAATCGCGGAGCAACTGATCGCGGCGTACGAAAAACTCATCGTGTCATACGATCAGCACACCTTTGGAATGTTTCGCGCGCCGGAAATTTTGATCGAAGGTGAAATCAGCGCGGACGATATCGCGGTGGTGAAATCGCCGGAGATTGGGACGCGCGGCGAAGAGAATCGGCGCGTGTACGCGGGACGCTGGGCGGAACATCTCATTCGCCTACTTTCGATTTCGCGGACGCTGATGCAGTTGGGCGAATTGACTGAAGCCGCGTCGAATCGCGGGCTCGCGGTGCGCGTCGCGAAACACGATGACGCAACCGCGTATCTCGAAACGTATATGCTCGTCGAGACGAACGATTTCTTTACGGTGGAGAAAGAAGATTGAATTAGTGGAACAGCGCGAGGAATTGATCGAGCAAGCCGGGTTGTGAGTGGCGGGTCGGCGGTTCGGAGCCCGGCGGATAATGGTCGGCGTACTCGGCATTACGCGGGTCAACGAGCGAACTTGAAACCGGGACGCCCGCGCGCAGTAATAGGTACTCCGCCCATACGACTTGGCGACGTTTCACGCAAAAATACAAATCGTCGCCGGCGATGCCGCGATCCCAGACTTTGACACCGTGACGCGCCAAAAGACGTTCGATGTCAATGCCGCGCCAATGCGACGCGCGCGCGACGCGAATGGTCGGCGCGTTCTGCGCGGTGAGGCACGCGACAAATTCGGACATCACGCCGGCAAATCCATCGCGACGAAACGCGCCGTCCCAATCCGCATTGAGAAACGTCGAGAGCGCGCCTTCGATGCGATCAATCGGATCAAAGTACGCGGGAAGATCAAGCCAACTCACGCGATTTCTCTACTGAACATTTGTTCTATTATACACGCGAATTGTTTTTTTTCAAAATCTAGTTTGCTTTGCCCCGGGTTACTTTCAACGACGAGGTTTCCCGTATGATCGGTCTACTGCGAATGGTGCTGTTCATTGCGTTCGCCACCGGCGCTGTTATTGGCGCAATTCGCCTGTTGGGTTTGCCGTTCGAATTTGTCTCGTTCGGCGGCGGCTTGATGGTGGCGATGATCGTAGGGTTTCTGAGTTTTCAGTTTAACAATTGGTGGAGCAGTTTTGCCCGACCGTACAAGCCGCAGACCATCAAATTGGAAACGAAAGAGACGCCCGCGCAGATTATGATTCCTAGCTTTATCGCGTTGACCGGGTGTGGACTCGGTTTTGCGATCCTGGCGTTCCTGGTGTTAATCGGAATGTTTATGCTCGGATTCCGTTTTACCCTATTGTTTTGGATCGCTGTGCCGCTCGTTACATTTGCAATCACAATTCTGGGATTGCTGGTCATCCCCAAAACGTAAGGAAAACGATCGGTGATCTTGATTGCGCTCGAAAGGAGGTGGTTGATATGACTGACGATCCAACCGATACTGTGACCAAACAAAAAATTTTCAACCACCTCACGGTGGTGAATGGAGATTAGAATGGACGACAAACTTTACGCGCTTCGCCACTCGACGGCGCACGTTCTCGCGAGCGCGGTGATGGAAATTTTGCCGGGCACGAAATTCGGTTTCGGTCCGGCAATCGAAGATGGTTTTTATTACGATTTTGAATTGCCGCGCCCGCTCACGCCTGACGATTTGCCGGTGATCGAAGCGCGAATGAAAGCGATCATCGCGGGCAAGCACGCGTTCGCGCGCGCGGAACTCGCGATTGACGCGGCGCGCCAACAATTCGCGAATCAGCCCTTCAAAGTGGAGCAGATCAACGCGCTCGCGTCCGGTGAGATTGACGAACACGGCAACGCCGGTGCCCCTTCGACAAGCTCAGGACGCGGCGCGACGAGCGTCTCGACGTACACGCACGACAAATTTGTTGATCTGTGTCGCGGTCCGCACGTTGCGAACACACGCGAAATTCCGGGCGATGCGTTCAAATTGCTTTCGATTGCCGGTGCGTACTGGCGCGGCAGTGAAAAAAATCCAATGCTCACGCGCGTCTATGGCACAGTGTTCGCGACGAAAGCCGAACTCGACGAACATTTGTGGCGACTCGAAGAAGCCAAGAAACGCGATCATCGCAAACTGGGGCGTGAGCTCAACCTGTTTTATTTTTCCGATGACATCGGACCCGGCTTGCCCTTGTTCGCGCCGCGCGGCGAAATCGTGCGCTACTTGATGGAAACGTACGTGCGCGAGGTGCAGACGCGGTACGGTTATCAACACGTCTGGACGGGGCATATGGTCAAGGAAGATTTGTATCGCAAGTCGGGACACTATGATAATTACCAGGACGCGATGTTCCCGCCGATGCAAGACGACGAACTGGTTTTGCGCCTCAAGCCGATGAACTGTCCCAGCCATATGACGCTCTACAACGAAATCGGTCGCCACTCGTATCGCGAATTTCCTCTGCGCTTTGCGGAATTTGCGACGCTGTATCGTTACGAAAAACGCGGCGAGTTGTCCGGCTTGACGCGCGTGCGCGCGCTGACGCAAGACGATTGCCACGTCTTTTGCACGGAAGATCAAATCGAAAGCGAGTTTACGCGCGCGCTCAATTTGATTCGCGAAATCCTCAACACGTACGCTTTTCGCGATTACAAAGTGCGCTTGTCCCTGCGCGGCGCTACGGGCAAGTACGTGCAAGACGATGAAAAGTGGGACAAGGCGACGAACGCGTTGCGCGCATCGCTCGACGCGAATAATGTCGAGTACTTTGTCGCGGAGGGCGAAGCCGCGTTCTACGGACCCAAAGCCGATTTCATCGCGCGCGATGTGCTGGGGCGCGAGTGGCAACTCTCGACGATTCAGGTGGATTTCATTCAGCCGGCGAGACTCGGTTGCGAGTACGTCGCGGAAGACGGTTCGATGAAAACGCCGGTGTTGATTCATCGCGCGGTTACCGGTTCGACGGAACGTTTTCTCGGCGTGCTGATCGAACATTTCGCCGGCGCGTTCCCGGTGTGGCTCGCGCCGGTGCAAGTGATGCTCGTCCCGATCGCGGATCGGCATCTCGAGTACGCGCGCCAGGTTGCCGCGCAGTTGCGCGACCTGGGTTTGCGTGTCGAGATTGACGAACGCGCGGATCGCATGAACGCGAAAATTCGCGACGCGACACTGTAAAAAATTCCCTACATCCTGGTCGCGGGCGACAAGGAAGCGCAAGCCAACGCGGTCGCGGTGCGTTTGCGAACGGGGGAAGATTTAAAAGCGATGCCGCTCGCAGATTTTATCGCGATGATCAAACGTGTGGTGGGTGCAAAGAGTTTGGAGTTAAAGTAGTCCAGGGTGTCGTTGTGGAAATCCAATACAGCCCGCACCTCCAATTCAAACTACGCGTGCGCGGAATTTCAGATGATTTGCCCGCACAAATTTATCGCGAGAGCACACAGCGTTTTACAATCATCACAGCGTTCGTCGTGTGGCAGTGCTGGAAACACTTTATCACAAGCGACGGACGCTGATGATGATCGCGTACGATCAGTTTTCGGATCACGTCGAGATTGTTACGATTCATCCAATTACCAAAGCGCAAATTCAAGATCGTCTGCGCGATGGAAGGTGGAGTTATGAATAAACCCGCTCTGAATTACGATCAGAAAAACGATATTCTGTATATTGTCATTCGCGAAGGCATCGAACATCATTTTGACGAGATTGCTGAAGGTATCGTTGTCGAATTTGATGAAAACAATCAGCCGATTGGGATTGAGATTATCGCCGCGTCGCGCGTGGTAACCTCGGCAATCGGACGAGAACGCTTGGCGATGGCTACAGCCGCATGACCTCAACTGAACGTCTCACGATTTTTACGCGCGATCTCACCGCGCTGATGCGCGACCCTTCGGGGGACGCGATGGTGATTTTCAATCTCGCGCACGATGAGGATTCGTTCGCGCAGTTCAGTTGCGCGCGCCCCGGCGAATCGTTGTTGTGCGAGGTGAGCAATCGCTCCGAAGGATGGAACACGCACTCGCTCGACGCAGACCAGGTCGCCGCGTTGCGCGCGCTCGGTTACGAAATTCCGTCGCCGCATCATCAAGCGAATCCGCGCAAACAATTCACGGGCGATGCCGCGACGCTGGCGAACGAGGTCGAAGAAATTTTTCGCCAGGTGTTTCGTACGGCGGATGATTACGTTGTCGTTTCAAGTGGCGTGGTGTGGTAACAAAAAAACCTCCCGATCAAATGTCGGGAGGTTTTGATTTTAGCGCATCATTTTTTGCATCGCGCGCGTCATCGTCGCGCGCAGTTCGTCTTGCGCGCGATGTTCGTTCGCGAGCGCGACGATCACGAACAAGGTGTCGCCGCGTTGCGCGACGAGCGCGGCGTAACGCCCGCCGGAAAATTCGCGCCACGCCCAGATCGCGCTGTCGCCTAAATTTTCGACGCGCGTAACGGTGACGCCGGTCGCACCGCGCGCCGCGTCGGGAAAAGTGGTGAGCAAATCGCGATGCCACGCGCCCGCGCTGTACAGCGTCAATAATTTCGCGGAGAGAACGCGGTCACCGCGCGGATTCGCCGATTCAATCGCGCTCGCGATGCTGACGAGTTGTTCGAGCCGTTTGTTGTCGGTGAGTTTGCCGGCGATGACCGCGTAATCCGATTGCGCGACCGCGGGCGAAACGCTCGGCAAGGTGAGCGACCTGGTTTTGTTCGGCGTGAACGCGACACTGCCGTAACCGCACAAGCCGCGCATTGTGATTCTGCTTGTCACCGGTTGAAACAAAACTAGGTCTGCCGTCGTGTCTTGAAGCGACTCGCCCAAAATTTCAGACGCGTCGCCGCGCGATAAATCCGGGCAACTCGTTCGCGATGCGGACGGCGTGGACGCGGGCGCGGCGATAAAATTCATGATGACAAGCGTGATTTGATATTCGCCGGGCGCGATTTCTTTGCTCGCAAATTCGGTTTGCGGATACGGCGTGATCGCGTTCAAACCAACGTCCGCCGATTCAAACAACGCACTGCGCTTGATCGCGTGCGCGGGCGATGTGCCGAGTGTCAATCGCTCCGATTTTCCGCCGCGTTGCAACGCGATGACGACATTCGCTTCGCCGCTCGTCGCGCACAGCGCGCGCGCGGGACAACGCGAATCTTGTTGCACCGCTTCAAACGTAACTTGCGTGTCCAGGTCGGCGACTGAAATCGTTTGTCCCAGTTTCAGCGTGAACGGTTCGTTGACGCGCGCTTGCGGAACATCGAGCGATCCCGGCGTTACGATTAATTTCAAACGATAATCAATTGGTTGAATCGGCACTGCCGCGCGTTCGCGCGCGGGCGCGATGTCAATGAACTGGATGAGATAACCATTGAACGCGCCGACGCGCCGATAATCGGTCGCGCGCATACTCAGGTCAAACCGCGCTAACTTGCCGCCGCTCTCGATGGTAACTGCGACACGCACATTCCCAGCTTGAAAACAATTGATATCCAACGCGCAACGCGTGTCTTCGAGAAGCGTCGTGAAAAAGGCGCGCGTGTTATTCGCGTCCGGCAGAGTTGCCCACTGACTCCAACCCAGCGTGAATGTTTCGTTCAAACGCGCGGTGATACCATTCACCGGCATTGCCGCGCCGGTTGGTGTAACGATTGGATTAGTTGGCATAGGTGTTGTGGTGCTCGTTGCGGTCGCGCGTTGTGCGACGCTGGTGAGCGTTGCCGCGACGGTCGGCGGCACCGGCTCCCAGGGCGATTCGCGCGTCGGCGTACTACAACCGATCGCGCTCGCGCTGATCGCGATCAAAATCAAACCGAGCCAGCCGGCAAGTCGGTGAATGTTCATCGTTTTTTTCTCCTCTGCGATTTGGGGTTACGTGAATAATGACGCACGCAGAGACGTCCAAGTTCCATTAGACCTTCCAGGTCGCTTGCGCGAAAACCTGGAAGGTTTGTTGATCTATTTGGTGTGTTCGATCAACTCAACCGACAGAATCGGGTCTTCGCTTTCCTCAATGTTGATGTCGGCATAGTGCACCGCGTACACATCGCCTTGCATCATCAAGTCCGCCGTTTCCGATTCAACTTCGAACGTGCGTCCGCCGACGCGCAATTCATAGACCGCGTATTCGGAAGTGGTATTGGAATCCGAGTCGTAGTGTTCGCGAATCGCCTTGACAATGTTGATCGGACCTTGAACGTGTTTCACTTGCACGCTCATCTTGGCGAACGCCCGCTTGACCATCATTAAACCCAAGCCGCCCCAAATCAGGGGCCAAATGCCGCCCCAAACAATTCCCCACACAATTGCCGGCACGAGACCAATTTGGCTGAATCCAATTCCGCCGACAATCGCGAGGATGATGCCAATCAACGCGACGCCAAAAAGAATGATGCCGAGAAAAACGTTGCATCCCTTTGCGCGATGCTCTTGTTTTTCGAGTCGCGCTTTTTGTTTTTGCGATAAACGTCTCTGCCGATTGATTTCGAGTTCGGCTTGATCGAAATCAAAACAGGTCATTAAAGATTGGTCGTTCATTGTGCCTCTCCGATTTGGGCGCGTGTTCGTGCGCGCCCCGAGGAAATTTTTCGGTCGTATTCCACCATTGAAACGCGTACGCGAGATTTAACGGCAACGTCCAACCAATTTGAACCGGTGAACGCGCCAAGCGTTTCGCGATGCTGGGCAAGGAATAAAAACGCGCATTGGCATAGCGCAAGCCCGCCAACAATTCGTCCGCGCGCATTTGCTTGGGTTGATAGACCACATCGCCGCGACTGTTGTACTTGCGCCAGTCGCGCGTGAGAATGCGTCCTTCGGTTTCCAACTGGCGATAGAGCGGCGTCCCCGGGAACGGCGTCAGAATGTTGAACGTCGCATTCTGCACGCCTGCGGCTTCCAAAAAATCGAGCGTGTCCTTGAAAATGTCCGGGGTGTCCTGGTCGAATCCGAAAACGATTCCGGCTTGCACTGCGATGCCGTGCGAATGAATCCGCGCGATCACGCGCGCGTACTCGTCCACGCGATTGAACCCTTTGCGCGCGCGCGTCATACTCGCTTGCGAAATGGATTCTAGTCCCAGGAATAATTGTTTACAGCCGCTCCGCGCGGCGAGTTCCAAAAATTCTTCGTCGTGTCCGGCGTGAATGCTGGCTTGACTGCTCCACCATTTGCGATACGGCGCAATCGCGCGAAACAAATTTTTGGCGTACTGAAGATCTCCCGCGATATTATCATCCCAAAAAATTATCACGCGTCCTTTGAACGAAGCGTACTCAGCGGCGACCTGGTCTATCGGGCGGCGGCGCGGCGTGCGGCGATACATCACCGCGACGGTGCAAAAATCGCATTGAAACGGACAGCCGCGCGTCGCAAACAAAGCTCCGCTCGTGCCATCGCGCCGATGAAACAAATCTCTGCGCGCCATTGGAATTTTTTCGAGCGACGGAACATCGGCGCGTTGGTACACGCGACGAAACGACCGGGTTTCAAAACGCGTTAAAAATTCTTCCCACACTCCTTCCGCTTCGCCGATAAAGATCGCGTCCGCGTGCGCGCTTGCCTCCGCCGGCATTAGTGTTACGTGCGGTCCGCCCAGCGCGACGCAAACCTGGCGCGCGCGAAAACGATCGGCAATCGCGTACGCGTGCGGCGCGCTTGGCGTGTGAAACGTAATGCCCACCACATCCGCTTGAATGTCCCAGTCGATCGCGTCGGTCTCTTCGTCGAAATGGATCACGTCCCAACCAGTCGGCACGCGCGCGGCGAGATACGGCATCGTGATTTGTTGAAAGTTGAGCACGCGTGCCCGGCGCAATTTTTGAATTTCCGGCGCAGAGCAAGTGATGAGCGCGAGTTTTGGCATAGGGCGCGATGGCAAATTGGAAATTTGCCCTACTGTAATTTCAAAATGATCATTTTGCCGTCGGTGAACATTGCTTGTCCTTGCGAATACGTGGTTGCGCCGACTTGCGCGCTGAATGTTACGGCGGCAGGATTCGTTTTGACGTTGCTCAACTGGAACGTCGCACCGCTCGCGATTTGTGTGGCAAGATACGCGCGCAATCCTGGTTTGCCGATTCCAGTTGTCGCGCCGAAATTGTAAATCACATTGTCGTCAACGAGCGCGAGCGCGGCGTCGAGATTTTTCGCGTTGATGGCATCGAAGAATTTTTTGACGACGGTTGCATCGGGACCATCGGGAATCGCGATGGTTGGCGGCGCGCTTTTGGTCGCGCCCGGTGCGACGCGCGTCGCGGTCGGCGCAAGCGCGACAATCACCGCGGAATTTTTTGCCGACCAGGTCATTTCGCCTTCGACCGCGCCGCAAAACGATTTGTCGGCTTTGACGCGCAATGTCCCGGTCGCCTCGATGTCAGAAACGAATTTGCCGCTAAACGTGAATTGTTTGCCGTCGTCATCGGTAACGGTAACAGAAAAATTCTTGTCGGTGATCGGCGCGTTCACCGAACGACCGATGCCGCCGCTCAATGAGCACGCCCCGGTTTTCACGGCATAGTTTGGGTTGATGTACGTAACCTGGTTGTTCTTGATTGTGAATCCAACCGGCGTGCCCGCCGAGTTCGCGCCTTCCCAATCGCCGTCAAACGCCGTCGTAACGCCGGGCGCGATTTTAGTTTGGTGCGCGTTCGCGGTCGGTCGCGGTTGTGTCGGCGTTTCCGGTTTCGGCGCGTTCGCTTGCGTTGGCATCGTGATTGAGGTCGGCGCGTTCGATGTTGTGATTGAGCCGACGGTGCGAATAAAAATCAATCGCGTGTTTTTTGTTTGCGCGTCGACGCGCGCGTCAATCGTCAAATCAATTTGCCGACTCTCTTCATTCTTTTTCGTGAACTGACAAATCGCGCGCGGTTGTCCTTCGTAATTATCTTGATAGCATCCGCTTTTCGCGTTGCCCAAACCCTGGGGCGTCCAACCGAGTTGTTTCATTCGCTCGTCGGTGTAAAACGCGGCAACGTCCGCCGGAATTTTCGATGTGCGAAACAACAACGTTTCCGCTTTGCTTTTCTGGTCGGCTTGCGATTGATTAAAGATGCCCGTTGCCAACGCGTCTTTTGGATCCTGGGTCGCGCCTTCAAACGCCGGCACGTCAGACCACATCGTTTGCGGTTTGCTCGCGCCGGGCAAACCAGGAATCGCGCCCATCACATCGCACGCGAGCAACGCGAACATTAACGTTCCCAGCAATGTGATCCAGAAAAATATTTTGCGATTCATTTAATCCTCCGTAAAGATGTTGGGCAAATTTTAAATGTGCAGGACGCTTGCAGTGCCGCGCACAATTTGCACCGCGAGTTCCGTGCGTCCGCGCGCGCCGGTTTTCGCAAAGACGCGCGTCAAGGTGTTCGTTACCGTTTTCGGGCTGAGCGCGAGTTGATACGCGATTTCCTTGTTGCTCGCCCCGGTCGCGACGAGCGACGCGATTTCGTTTTCGCGCGGGCTGAGTGGTGAACGCATAGGATATTTCTCCCTCCATTGAATCTGTTGTCGTGAGCATAACCGATGAGCGTGACAAAAGCGTGACAGGAATTTTAGAGATTGAGAGATTGGAGATTGGATGTTGGAAATTTGAAGTTGGAAGTTGGAAGTTGGATTCGACCCCTTCGACTTTGCTCAGGGCAATTGGCTTTAGCGGGTGGCTTGTCCGTGCGAACAACCGCGTAAACGCTCGATTCCAAAAAAGAGTGCGGACAAAAAATTCCCACGGATACAATAGAACACGGACATTTTTTATTTATCCGTGTGGCTTTGAATCAGTGGGAAAATTTTTGGCGAATGAATTACGCCGCGTCGCTAATCGCCAATTCGATGAGTTGTTCGAGCGGCAACGCGTTGCCCGCGCGCCACTGCGCGTCGAAGGTTGGCGCGTCGAGTTGTTCGCGCGCGCGTTGCGTCGCGTGTTCCAAGAGTGTTTGCTCGCGCGTGTCAATCTGCGCAGCAAGCGTCGCTAACTGCGCTTGAATTCCGCCGACAAGTTGCGCCGCGCGCGCGGACTGTTCCATCGCGACGGCAACGTCCGCGACGCCAATCAAACAATTAACAATCGTCCGCTTGTCGCCGAGTTCGCGCAAAATCCGCAACGCTTCAGCGTAAAAATTTTTTGCGGCGTCAAACTCTTTCAAGCCAACCGCGATGTCGCCCAGGTTGCCGAGCGTCAACGCGATGCCGCGCTTGTCGCCCAAGTCGCGGCGCAAGCGCAACGATTCTTCCTGCAATTTGCGCGCGGTCGCAAATTCGCCGAGCGCCAGATTCGCGTTGCCCAGGTTCATCGCGACGACCGCGATGCCGCGCTTGTCGCCAATCTCGCGCATCAACCGCAGTGCGTCTTCGTGCGACGCGCGCGCGGCGAGATAATCGCCTTGCGAGTGCGCCAGGTTGCCGATGTTGCTCAACGTTGCCGCGACGCTCCAGCGCGCGCCGGTCGAACGATGCACCGCTAACACGTCTTGATAAATTTCGCGCGCGCGCGCGTAATCGCCTTGCTGTTGCGCGAGATTGCCCAGATTGCTCAACGTCGTCGTAATCGCGCGCGGGTCGCCCAATGCGCGATTGTGGCTCAAACTCTGCTCGAACAAATCGCGCGCGCGCGCGTAATCGCCTTGTAATTCCGCGACGATGCCCAGGTTGCGGAGCGCGCTCGCGACGAGTTGTTGATTGTCCAACGCGCGCGCGCGCGTCAAACTTTCGTTCAACAAATTTTGCGCGCCACTCCAATCGCTTTGCATTCGCGCGATGCTTCCCAGGATGCTGAGCGCGGTCGCGCTACCGGTCGGCGCATCCAGCGCGATAAAAATCGCGCGCGCCGCGCTCGCGAGTTGATTTGCCGCGACCAGGTCGCCGTGCTTCGATGCGAGCAGACCGGCGTTCGCTTGTGCCCAGCCAAACGCGGCGCGCAATTCGCGCGATGCGGAATCGGTTACGGCGGCTGGGCGCGTTTCGAGAATTTGGCGCAACCACTCGCGCCCTTCGCCCAGATTGCCGCGCACGTCCCAGAACCCAGTCAACGCGTTGCCCAGCCGTAATGCTTTGAGATGTTCGCCGCGTTCGAGCGCGAAGCGCAACGCGCCGCGCAAATTTGTGTGCTCGCGCTCGAGCCGGTTGAGCGCGGACGATTGCTCGGCGCGATTCAAATCAGGCGCGGCGCGTTCGGCGAAATTGAGAAAATAATCGAGATGGCGTTGGCGCGTCACGTCCGCTTCGCCGGACTGTTCCAACTTTTCGCGCGCGTAAAATTTTATTGTATCGAGAAAACCGTACCGCGTTTCGATTTCATCCGGCGCGCGTTGCGCGAACAATAACGATTTGCTGACGAGGCGCGACAGCAAATCGAAAACCTGGTTCGGCGCGAGCGCGCCGAACGCGCACACGCGTTCCGCCGCGTGCATCGTGCGCCCGCCGGCAAAAACCGTGAGTCGTCCGAGCAACACGCGCTCGTCCGCCGAAAGCAAATCGTAACTCCAATCCACCAGGGCGCGCAGAGTTTGTTGCCGCGGCAACGCGGCGCGATTTCCGGCGGTCAGTAAATTAAACCGGTCGTCGAGCCGCGCCGCGATTTCTTGCGCGGACATTGTCGCGACGCGCGCCGCCGCGAGTTCGAGCGCGAGCGGAATACCATCGAGCCGCCGACAAATTTGCGTAACCGCTTGCAAATTGTGTTCGGTCAATTCAAAATCCGGTTGAAGCGCTTGCGCGCGTTCGACGAACAGGCGCACGCTTTCAAACGCGAGCATCAATTGCGCGCGCGTCGGCAATTCTTCCGGCACCGCGAGCGTCGGCACGTTCCACACGCTTTCCCCGGCAATCAGCAACGGCTCGCGGCTCGTCGCGAGAATTTGAATGTGCGGGCAATCGCGCAAGAGCGCGTCCGCGAGTTCCGCGCTCGCGGCGACGAGATGTTCGCAATTGTCCAAAACCAACAACAATTTTTTCGCGCGCAAAAATTGAATCAGCGTTTCGGTGAATGTTTGGTGCGGTTTCTCGCCGACGCCGAGCGCTTGCGCGACCGCTTGGGGCACGCGCGCGGGATCGGCGACGCGCGCGAGTTCAACCCACCACACCCCGTCGCGAAAGGTGTTGAGCAAATCCATCGCGACCTGGGCGGCGAGCCGGGTTTTGCCGGTGCCGCCGGTGCCGGTCAGCGTGAGCAAGCGCGACCCGGCAATCAACGATTTGATGCGCGCGAGTTCGGCTTTGCGTCCGACGAAACTCGTGAGCGGAATCGGCAAGTTGGTGATGCGCGCCGCGTCGGAAAGCGCGAGCGCGCGCGTTTGTTTAATCCAGTGGTACAGCCCTTGCGTTTCCGGCGTGGGTTCGACCGCGAGCTCATCGCGCAGAGCGCGCACGCACGCGGCGTACTGGTCGAGCGCGGCGGCGCGATTGCCGCGCGCCATTTCGCAAAACATAATATGCTGATGCGCGATTTCGTTCGCCGGGTCGCGCGCGATTATTTTGCGCGCGAACTCGACCGCGCGCGCGTACTCGCTTTGCGAACGCATCTGTTGAGTGAGCGTCAACAACGTTTCGAGATACAACGCGCGCACGCGTTCGCGTTCCACGAGAATCCAATCGTCGTAGCAATCGGAAAGTAAATCGTCCCAATACAACGCGAGCGCGGGTTCGGGCGAGGCGACGCGCGTTTGCAAAAATTCGCGCGCGTCGACCCACAGTGGAAAATCGGGATTGAGTTGAATCGAATCGCGGTCGGCGATGAGCGCGGTGTCGTCCAACGTTTTGCGAAGCGTCGCGAGCGCGGTGCGAAGTGATTGGCGCGCTTGCGTGTCCGGCGTGTCGCCCCAAAACAGCGCGGCGAGTTTTTCGCGCGCGTGTTCGCCGGGATTCAGCGCGAGATACGCGAGCAATAGCTCGACTTTGCGGCGCGGCAAACGGATCGCCGCGCCGCCGCGCGGTTCGAGCCGGAACGCGCCGAACAAAAATAAATTGAATTGGGTCGTGCGTTCAGATTTGCGCGCCATAGCAGATTTGCAAAAGCATATCACGCGGTTGGGGGTGTGTCAAATGGTAGTGCGGGCGGCTCGCCCGCTGGCTGAAATGCGGGCGAGCCGCCCGCACTACAAAATCATTTGACAGCGCCAAACGCATTTGTTAGAATGACCCAACGTAAGGCAAATTTCCAATTTGCCCCACATTCGGGAGGCAAAATGTTAGACTCGATTTCATTCATCGGCGGCGGCGTGATGGCGGAAGCGATCATTCAAGGATTGCTCGACAAAAATTTTGTCGCGCCGGAAAATGTTACGGTGAGCGAACCGCGCGATAAACGCCGCGTTGAATTGACAACGCGGTACGGGATTCAAACGACCGCGGACAATCGCGCGGCGGCGCGCGCGGGCGCGCTGGTCGTGCTGTGCATCAAGCCGCAAGTGTTGACGCGCGTTCTGCCTGAACTCAAGGGCAATTTGCGCGACGAGCAATTGCTGATTTCGATTCTCGCCGGCGGACGCATCGCGACGCTTGCCGGTGGCACCGGACACAACGCGATCGTGCGCGCGATGCCGAACACGCCCGCGCAGATCGGCGCGGGGATGACGGTGTGGACGGTAACATCGAACGTGAGCGAGAAACAACGCGAGCAAGCGCGCGCAGTCTTTCAAGCGCTCGGCAAAGAGATGTTCGTGGACGATGAAAAGTTCCTCGATATGGCGACGGCGGTGAGCGGCACGGGACCGACGTACACCTTCCTGGTGCTCGAAGCGTTGATCGACGCGGCGGTGCATCTCGGATTTTCGCGCGACCAGGCGCACGACATTGTTTTGGAAACGATGCGCGGCTCGATTTTGTACGCGGAAAAAACCGGCAAGCATCCGGCGGAATTGCGAAACCAGGTTACGTCGCCGGGTGGCACATCGGCGGAAGCGATCTATCAAATGGAAAAAGGTTCGCTCCGCACCGTGCTGTCGAAAGCAGTGTGGGCGGCGTATCAAAAATCGGTTCTGCTCGGTGAGACGGTAGGCAAGGGCGATCTGAAAAAGCCGGTGGACGCGTAGGGGAATTTTCGATTTTCGATTTCTGATTTTCGATTTGGGTGACAATCGAAAATACGAAGGGTTGAGATGATCAACGCAACAGATTTAAGCGACGCGTTCGCGCGCAATGTCGGCATTATCAAAATGCAAACAAAAGATTTGACGCACGCGGACAGTTTGATTCAACCGCCGTTCGGCGGCAATTGTTTGAACTGGGTGCTGGGACACCTCGCGGAAAACCGCGATCACGTTCTCGAACTGCTGGGCGAGCCGGTTTCGATGGGCGAACTCGGCGCGCGCTATAAACGCGGATCGGATCCGCTGATCGCGCCGGGCGATGACACATTGCCGCTCGCAGAAATTCTTGCGTGGTTGGATCGCGCGCAAGAACGGATCGTGGCGGCAATCGCGCGCATGGACGATGCGGCGTGGGCGCGCGAAATCGTTACCGGCAACAATCGCAAAGCAACCGTCGCGCAACGCGTCTTCTTTTTGTACTTTCACGAAACGTATCACGTTGGGCAAACGGAGTTGTTCCGGCAAATCGCCGGCAAGAATGACAAGATCATCTAGCGATGTGGATCATCGAACTTCTCGATGAAATTCAAACGCGCGCCGCGTTGCCGGAATTGATCGCGCTGTTGCGCGACGCGGTGGACGACGGCGCGTCGGTTGGTTTTCTGCCGCCGCTCGATGAGCAACTCGCGCGCGCGTACTGGGCGGAGGTTGTGCGCGCGGTCGAAAATCAATCGCGCATTTTGCTTGTCGCGCGCGCGGATCTGCAAATCGTCGGCACGGTGCAGTTGGATTTGTGCACGCGGCAAAACGGCTTGCATCGCGCCGAGGTGATGAAACTGCTCGTGCACACTGTGCATCGGCGGCAAGGCATCGGCGAAGCGCTGATGCGCGCGCTCGAACGTGAAGCGATCCGCGCGCAACGCACAACGTTGATCCTCGATACGCGCGTGGGCGATCCATCCGAAGCGTTGTACGCCAAACTCGGTTACGTGCGCGCGGGCATCATTCCCGAATGTGCGCGGAGCGCGAACGGCGCGTTGGACGCGTCCGCGATTTATTATCGGTTGCTGAAAGACCAATAAGAAAAACCAGGTCTCTGCAAAAGACCTGGTTTTTCGATTCCGGTTTTTCATTTTTTCTTCGGTTTGAACAGCACATTGAAAATCGCATACGCGAACAATGTGCCGAAACCCATCTGGCTCAGCGTGCCGAGCAAGTCGGTCGTCTGCCATTCTTGGACAACCAGGTTGCCTTGCACGCGGCGGATAAAAATTCCACCGACCTCTAAATTTTTATTCGTCGCCGGCGCGCCCATAAAATTGCCGGTGTGTTTGCAGGTGGTGATAAAACGAATGTTGACCAGATCGCCTTCATTCACAACATGCGTGAATTCCATCTGCATATCGCTAAAACCGGCTTTCATGCCTTTCATAAAATCAATGTACTGTGGCTTGTTGAAATGCATGCCGTCGCCCGTGTATGTAAAATCGTCGGACAAGATTCCCGCTAATTTGTCCCACTCGCCATTGAGAATAGATTTTGAAACGCTGAGCGCGATTTCTTTTTGATTTTCCATTTCTTTACTCCTGGTTTTGCTTGAAATTGAACGTGGCATTATAATACGGTCTACTCTACGCAGAGTCAATTAGGCACAAAAAAGTAACTATGGAGCGTCAAAAATATGAATAGCGGACCGTTTGATCCAATCACTTCACCCTATCGTTGTCCTGTGACCGCGACGATGCAATTCATCGGCGGCAAGTGGAAAATAATTATTCTGTGGGCGATTACGAATAACGTGAATCGTTTTGGCGAATTGCAACGCGCGATTCCGAGCATCACAAAAAAAATGCTCACGTCCGAATTGCGCGCGCTCGAACGCGATGGATTCATCAGTCGCAAAGTGTATCCGGTCGTGCCGCTCAAAGTCGAGTACAGCATCACGCCGCTCGGTGACACCCTGCGCCCGGTGCTCGGCGCGATGGGCGATTGGGGACAACGGTACGCGTTGCCGATGCAAGAGGGGATTTCGGATTTATGATTGCTGATTTATGATTTAGGATTTGGGTGAGCCGCGCAAAACGGAAATCAGAAATCAGAAATCAGAAATCAGAAATCATAAATGGCGAAGGAGTAGCAGTGGCAACGGTTTCACTGATTGAGTACGCGGACGCATTGCCCGAAGTGCGCGCGGTGTTCGACGACATCCAGCGCACGCGTAACGTCAAGGACGTGAACAATTTTTGGAAGGCGCTCGCGAATCATCCCGCGACATTGAAGCGAACCTGGGACGCGGTGCGCGAAGTGATGCAACCCGGCGCGCTCGACGCGCTGACGAAAGAAATGATCTACATCGCGGTTTCGGTCGCGCACAATTGCGATTACTGCACGCACTCGCACACCGCGTCCGCGTTCGCGAAAGGGATGACGCCGGCGCAATACCAGGAATTGCTCGCGGTGATCGGAATGGCGAGCGAAACGAACGCGTTGGCGAACGCGCTGAAGGTGCCGGTGGATCAGCCGTATCTGAAATGAGCCAACCAGGATTAGCGACGCGATGAAAATTTGACACGCGCGTTTTTCGGTGGATAATAGCGGCAGATTCCCCTGAGTAGCTTCGGCGAAAAGGTGCAAAGCCGCCGTGAGGCGGCTTGCGTGTTTATTGCTAGTGCGCCTTTAACGAACCTGGTGTGCGTGAGACCTGTCAGGTTTTCGAAAACCTGACGGGTCTCACACACAACCGGATTGTTAAACATGCACTAGCCATTTCGAGAGGAGTTGCTATGTCATTCCATACCAAGCTCATCAACCTGCTCAAAACCGATCCGCGATTCGTGGACGACGATGGCGAATTGATTATCGCCGCTGTGCAAGATCGCGCGTGGCAAGTGGGCCGCGCGCTCGTCAAACTTTTGCTTTCCGATGCCGAAAGCAAAGCCAAGTTTTTTCAAGAGATTGAAGGGCATCCCCTCGGGGGGGCTTCGCACTGGATTTTCAACTTTAACACGTTCATTGATTACATTTCGCAAAAGAATTTTCTGGACAATTCGTACACGCGTTTCAAGAACCGCATCGGCTTGACGATTGGCGACAAGTATTTGCGCGAGCGCGGCGATGTGGCGTTGGTGTGGCCCTACAAAGACACGGTGCTGGAAGGCGGGCAGACGCAAGAAGAAGAAAAACGCAAAGAGATTTTCTTTAATGAAGTGTTGGCGCAAGATGAAATCAATCGCTTGCTTGACCCGAAAGTGTTGACGAACTTTGCGCGCTATACCGCCCAAGGCAAGCAACCGGTAAAGGAATTTGCGCGCGATGAAAACGGCGTCATCCGCGAGAATCTCATCATCAAAGGCAACAACTTGCTTGCTTTGCACACGCTCAAAAGCCAGTTTCGCGGACAGGTCAAGTTAATTTACATTGACCCGCCGTATAACACGGGCAATGATGCGTTTGGCTATAACGACAGTTTCAGTCATTCGACGTGGCTAACGTTTATGAAGAATCGGCTTGAAGCAAGCAAATTGTTCTTGTCATCTGACGGTGTAATATTCATTAGTTGCGACGACAGCGAACAAGCATATCTCAAAGTTCTATGCGACGATATTTTCGGCAGAGATAATTTTATTGCCTGTTTGCCAACCATTATGAATTTGAAAGGCAACAATGACGAGTTTGGCTTTGCGGGCACGCACGAATATACGCTTGTCTATGCAAAAGCCAAAGCATCAGCGAAGCTATATGAGTTTGATGTGGAAGGGGATGAACTTGAAGATTGGGAAGAAGATGAGATTGGGCTTTTCAAGAAGGGTGCGAATCTCAAGTCAACAGGCGGCAATGCGCCGCGCGCGAAAAGACCTTATTTGTTTTATCCGATTCTCGTGGATGTGAAAAAACAACGAATCACATCTATCTCTGACGACGAGTTTGAGAAAATCTATAACAAAGGAACGAAAACTTTTGATGATGATTATGTTGTCGAATTAGTCCGTAAATACAAAAAAGCAGGCATCCAAGTTTTGTTGCCTACCTCTGACGGTGAATATATGTCCTGGCGATGGGAACGGGATAAGGTGATACGAGAACCCCATAACATCATTATCAACGGCGATAACGAAAATGTCAGCTTGTACAAAAAGCAACGTCCCTCTCTTGGCGAACTGCCGTCCAAAAAACCAAAGACACTTTTCTACAAACCCGAATATAGTAGCGGTAATGGCACTGCTCAAATCAAAGGACTCTTTGAGCGTAAAGTCTTTCGGAACCCCAAACCCGTTGAACTCATCAAAGATTTTATTCGCATCGGCGCGGATAAAGATTCTTTAGTAATGGATTTTACTGGAGGAAGTGGAACAACCGCCCAAGCAGTTCAAGAATTGAATCGTCAGGATGGCGGAGCGAGGCAGTATATTCTGGTCGAGCAAATGAACTATGTTGAGACGGTTACCACGCAACGAGTGGTGAAAATTATCGAACGTCTCGGAGTCGGCGATTTCGTTTACTGCGAACTGATGCAATACAACGAAGCATTTATGGAGCGCATCCAAGCCGCCAAGACCAGCAAGGAACTCGTAAAAATCTGGCAAGCGATGGCGGAGGATTCGTTCTTGAATTGGTACGTCAATCCGCAAATGCCCGAAGATGCCGTCAAAGATTTTGAAGCGATCGGCAAAGAAGCGGACGGACTGGAAAAACAAAAACGCTTGCTCGCGGAATTGCTCGACAAGAATCAGGTGTACGTGAATCTCACCGAGATTGAGGACGCGACATTCAAGGTGAGTCAAGCGGACAAGGAATTGAACCGGGCGTTTTACGGCGAACAAATGAACGCGGTATAATGCCGGTGGAGGTGTGCGATGACCAACTTGGAACAGATGATCATGCGCGAGGTTGCGGAACTTTCCGAAAGCCGCCGAACCAATGTGCTGGCGTATGTTCGTTTCCTGAAACTAGGACTGGATATGGACAAACAAGCAATCGCCGCGCGCTTTGAGCAATCGTGGGCGCGCGTGCGTATGCGCGCGCGCGAACTCAATATCACCGAACAAGATATTGAGGCAGAAATTCGCGCAGTGCGCGAAGGCAAATAGATGCGCGTCGTCATTGACACCAATGTGATCGTTTCTGCCTACTTGGGCGGCGCACTGGAAACGATTCTGCGCGCGTTCAAAGCCGCGCGATTTCAACTTGTCGTCAGCCAAGCCATCGCGGATGAATATCTCAGCGTATTGGCGCGCCCAAAATTCAAAATTGATCAAGATGCGTTGGATGATTTCGCGGCTCTCTTGGTCAGCCATGCTGAATTTGTTTCGCCGGAGGAAACAATCCATGCCGTTTCCGCCGATCCGACTGACAATAAATTCTTGGAAGCGGCTGTTGCGGGGAATGTGATTTACGTAGTCAGCGGCGATAGTCACCTCTTGCAATTAAAAACGTTTCGTGGCATCGCGATCATCCCCGCGCGCGAATTCATCGCGCGATTGGATTAGGGTATGCCAGAGCAATTCCTTTACCAAGAGCTTGACTCTGTTTCGCGCTTTGGCGGGCTGGCAAAAGAAATTCCGAACGCGATCAGGTTGAATCTCGCGCCCAAGTACGAACTGCGCGCCTACCAGGTCGAGGCGTTCGCGCGGTTTATGCGTTGCTCCACCAGCGATTTTCCCGGCAAGGCGCGGCCACTGCATCTGATGTTCAATATGGCGACCGGCAGTGGCAAGACGCTGATTATGGCGGGCTTGATTTTGTATCTCTATGAACAGGGCTATCGCAATTTTCTTTTCTTCGTCAACTCGACCAACATTATCGAAAAGACCAAAGATAATTTTCTCAATCCCGCGTCCATCAAATATCTCTTCAATCCCGCAATCGTGATAGGCAACCGCCGCGTGCGCGTAACGCCGGTTGAAAATTTCGAGGCGGTCAATCCCAACGACATCAATATCTGTTTCACCACGATTCAAAAACTCCATTCGGATTTGACGAGCGAAAAAGAAAACGCGCTGACCTATGCGGATTTCCGCAAACACAAGGTCGTGCTGATGGCGGACGAAGCGCATCACATCAACGTGCAGACCAGAGCCCAGCAAGCCATGTTCGAGAGTTGGGAAAACACGGTGCAGAGAATTTTCGAGCAGAACGCCGACAACCTTTTGCTAGAATTTACCGCGACGCACGATTACGAAACGCCCGCGATGGTGGACAAGTACCGCCACAAAGTCATCATCCGTTACGATTTACTGCAATTCCGCAACGACCGCTTTTCCAAAGACGTTGTCCTGGTCTATTCCGATTTCGATTTGGACGCGCGTATTTTGCAAGCGGTGATCCTCAGTCAGTACAAACAAGAAGTCGCGGCGAAATATCGCATCAACTTGAAACCCGTTCTCTTGTTCAAAGCCCAGCGAACGATTGAACAGTCGCGCGAAAATCAAGCGAACTTTAATCGGCTCATCGCGCGGCTCACCACAAAAGACATTGAGAACATTCGCCGCAAATCAAATCTCGCGCTCGTGCGCCGCGCCTTTTCATTTTTCGATGTGCAAGGAATTTCCGCCGCGCAACTGGTCGAACGAGTCAAGCGCGAATTTCATCCCGACCATTGCCTTTCGGTGAACGACGAATCTGAAAAAGTAAATTACCAGATTCTCGTCAACACACTCGAAGACAAGCAGAATCGCATCCGCGCGATTTTTGCGGTGCAAAAACTGAACGAGGGTTGGGATGTGCTCAACCTGTTCGACATCGTGCGTTGTTACGAACCCCGCGACACGGGCAGAGCGAAAATCGGCTCGATCACACTGTCCGAAGCGCAGTTGATTGGGCGCGGCGCGCGATATTTTCCGTTTATTCTTCCTGAAAGCGATGAGCGCTCCTTCGACTTTGCTCAGGACAGGTTTCGGCGCAAATTCGATGGCAACCTGGGACACGAATTGCGCGTGATCGAAGAACTGCATTATCACAGCATCAACGACTCGCGCTATATCGCCGAAATTCGCGATGCGTTGATCGAGCAAGGCATTTTGGGAGATCAAGTCATCGAACGCAAACTTGAACTCAAAGCCGCTTTCAAGAAAACTCCATTTTATAAAAAGGGCGTGGTTTGGTTTAACGAACGCCAACCCAAAGATTACCAGCCGATTCGCTCGCTCGCGGATTTGGGCGTCAAGCGCAAGAACTATGTTCACAGTATTGCCACCGGTCACGGCGATGCTAGCGCGGTGTTAGCAACCGGGCGACAAGGTAGAGCATTGAAAGAAGAAAATCGCGTGGATGTAAAAATCACAACCCTGCCGCGCAACCTTCTTCAATCGGCAATCGCGCGCAATCCTTTCTTTACATTTGCGTCGCTCAAACGCTACTTTCCGCATCTTGCCTCGCTCCAAGATTTCATTGGCTCTGAAAAATATCTGGGCGGATTGGAGATCACGTTTCAGGGAAACGTGTACGGATTAGACGACAACAAATCCGAAAAACTTGCCGCGCTGATCGGTTTGCTTAATCAAGTCGAAACCGAAATGCGCCAACAGATTACCGAATACCAGGGCTCGCGAGATTTTCGGCATGATTGGGTTCACCAAATTTTCACCGACAAAGTTCTCCGGTTCGACAAGAACAACGAGCGCGGCAAAGACGACGCGCAATTCGAGTATTTTGTCTCCAGCAAAGACTGGTTCGCATTCAACACGGTGTACGGTACGCGCGAAGAAAAAGATTTTGTGCGAATGCTTGACCGGCAAATGGACAAGTTAAAAGCGCAGTACGAAGGGATTTATCTTGTCCGCAATGAAGGACACTTTGCCATTTACAATTTTTCGGACGGGCAAGCATTTCAACCGGACTATATTTTATTCCTCCGCGAAAAAAGCGGGGCGTTGCTCACCTATCAACTTTTCATCGAACCTAAAGGCAAGCATCTCAAAGAGCACGACCGCTGGAAAGAAAAATTTCTGGAAGAAATCACAGAAGAATTCAAAGCCAGGTCTTTCAAGTTTGAAGATAAAAAATATCGTCTGATCGGCGTTCCGTTTTACAACAACGCGGACGAAAATCAATTCAGAGCCGATCTCGAATCGGCGTTAGCGTAAAAACTATGAACGGTCTACTCGCGCGTTACCGCGCCCACTTACCACTTACCACTTCCACGCCCGCGCTTTCGCTCGGCGAAGGCGACACGCCGCTCGTGCACGCGCCGGCAATTTCGCGCGCGACCGGCGCGGCGGTGTGGCTGAAACTCGAAGGATGCAATCCAACCGGCTCGTTCAAAATCTGAGTTGACAATCTGGGTGAATTAGGATGATAATTCAAACGGAGCAAAAATGATCCCGCGTATTTACATTGACACTTCGGTCGTAGGTGGCTGTTTCGACAAAGAGTACGAAAAAGAATCTACGCAACTATGGCGCGAGTTTAGCCGCGGCAAGAAAATCGCGGTGGCTTCCGATTTGTTACTGCTCGAATTGGAAGAAGCCCCAGCTCGAGTTCGCCAACTATTGAATGACCTGCCCGCTGATAGCGTCGAGTACGTTTTGCTTGACGAAGAGTCGCTCGCGTTGGCAAATGCCTACCTTCAAGACGGTGCTGTAGCCGAATCGAGTATGGCGGATGCGCGGCACATTGCGATGGCGACCCTCGCGCGGGTAGATGTATTGGTGAGTTGGAATTTCAAACACATTGTGAATCTCAATCGGATTCGCCGGTTCAACGCAGTGAATTTGAAACTGGGTTATCCAACGATTGAGATTCGCAGTCCGAACGAGGTGTTGAATGAAAGTTGAAACGATTGACGCGGTCGCGTTGAAACGCGCTTTGCAAAGAAAAGCGGAACAAAAATTAGCGCGACTTTCGGAACCAGAACAACTTGAATTGTTGCGCCGCAAGTACGGTCACTTGCGGCGTACCGCCAAACGCACCCACCGCGAATTGCAAACCGCATGACGTGGATGTTTGATAGGCGCACGCAAGCCCGGTCAGGTTGTCGTCACAGGCGAACCTGACCGGTTTTACTAGCCAAATAAAACTTGAAGGGTTATGATGAAGGGACTCATTTCACATTATCGCGACTATTTACCCATTACCAATTCCACCCCCGCGCTCTCGCTCGGCGAAGGCGACACGCCGCTCGTGCACGCGCCGGCAATTTCGCGCGCGACCGGCGCGGACGTGTGGCTGAAACTCGAAGGATGCAATCCGACCGGCTCGTTCAAAGATCGTGGGATGGTGGTCGCGATCGCGAAAGCCGTCGAAGAGAAATCGCGCGCGGTGATTTGCGCTTCGACTGGCAACACCTCCGCGAGCGCGGCGGCGTACGCGGCGCGCGCCGGGCTAACGTGCGCGGTCGTCATTCCATCCGGCAAAATCGCGCTCGGCAAATTGTCGCAAGCGATCATTCATCACGCGCGCGTTTTGCCCATCGAAGGAAATTTCGATGTCGCGCTCAACCTGGTGCGCGAACTCGCGGAGCAAGGATCGATCACGTTGGTCAATTCCGTGAACCCGTACCGCATCGAAGGACAAAAGACCGGCGCATTTGAAATCGTGGACGCGCTTGGCGATGCGCCGGACATTCTCGCGTTGCCGGTTGGCAACGCGGGCAACATCACCGCGTACTGGCGCGGGTTCAACGAATACCATCGCGCGGGCAAATCGAAATTGCCAAAAATGTTTGGCTTTCAAGCCGCGGGCGCCGCGCCGATTGTGAACGGCGCGCCGGTCGAATCGCCGCAAACGATCGCGACCGCGATTCGCATCGGCAACCCGGCGAGTTGGCAAGGCGCGACGAACGCGCGCGACGAATCCGGCGGATTGATCGAAGCCGTAACCGATGATGAAATTCTCGCGGCATATCGTTTTCTCGCGGAACGCGAAGGCGTGTTCTGCGAGCCGGCATCAGCGGCAGGCGTCGCCGGAATTTTAAAACTCGCGCGCGCGAATCGTCTCCCGCAAAACGCGCGCATCGTTTGCATTTTAACCGGCAACGGACTCAAAGACCCGGACAATGCGATCGCGCAAGCGGAAATTCCAAAAGCAATCCCGGCGACGATGGACGCGCTCACAAAAATTTTAGATTTATAGCCAAGTGGAAGTTGGAGATTGGAAGTTAGAAGTTGGATGAAGCAATTCCAACATCCAATGTCCAACTTCCAACTTCAAATCATCAATCATAAATGAAATTACGCATACGCGTTCCCGCAACTTCAGCCAATCTCGGACCAGGTTTCGATTGCATCGGCATCGCGCTCGATTGGTGGAACACCATCGAGGTCGAAACGCTCGCGCGCGGTCTCGAAATTATTTGCCCGGATAATTTGCCGCGCGATAAAAGCAACGCGGTCATTCAAGGCATGATCGCCGGCTTCAAACTTGCCGGGCGCAAACTGCCGCCCGTGCGCGTCAAGATGAACGCCGAAGTGCCGATCGCGAGCGGACTCGGTTCGAGTTCCGCCGCGCTCGTCAGCGGTATTCTCGCGGCGAACGCGTTGATGGGCGATCAATTCACGCGCGCGCAATTGCTCGCGCTCGCGACGCACGTCGAAGGACATCCTGATAACGTGACGCCGGCTCTGCTCGGCGGCTTGGTCGTCGCGGTGCAAGAAGGCAAACTCGTCCACGCGGTTCGCATCGAGGTGCCGCGCGATTTACGCACGGTAATTTTTATTCCCGCCTATCAAGTGTTGACGAAACGCGCGCGCGGGATTTTGCCGCGCGAAATTCCGCGCGCGGATTCGATCTACAATTCCGGGCGCACCGCGTTGTGGATCGCCGCGCTGTACGAACGGCGCTGGGACTGGCTCGATCTCGCGACGCGCGATAAATTACATCAACCGTACCGCGCGAAACTTGTGCGCGGGATGAACGAACTGTGCGATGCGGCGCGTAAAGCCAGTGCGCGCGGCGTCGCACTCTCCGGCGCGGGACCGAGCATCATCGCGTTCACCGATCACGCGGACGACGACATTGCGCGCGCGATGGAACGCGCCGCGCGCAAAGTTGGCGTCGAAGGCAAAGCGCATCTCGTCAACGTCAGCGCGCGCGGTGCGCGCGTGACGCGGCTCAAATAGCGATTCTGTCATTGCGAGCGAAGCGAAGCAATCTCCAGTCCGTCCGCGGGGATTGCTTCGCTTCGCTCGCAATGACAAACTGTTGCGCTGGTTACATAATCCTACTTGATGAAATCGCGCGAGTGTGCTAAGATGCGCGCAACGGTGAATCTTCGCAAGGAGGAGTTTCGATGAAGATGACTCGCTTTATGCTTGTTGCAATTGCTCTCGTCGCGATGGCAGGGTTGGCAACACCCCGCGCCGCCGCGGCAAGCCCCAACTTTGTCGTCGTGCGTTGGGGCGATACGCTCGCCGGCATCGCCGCGCGTGCCGGCGTTTCACTTGACGCGTTACTGCGCGTGAACGCGATCCCGAATCCGAATTTTGTATACGCCGGTCAACGTTTGGTGATCCCAGGTTCCGCGCCCGCGCCGGCAAAGCCCGCGCCGACCGGGAATGTGTACGTCGTCAATCCTGGTGACACGCTCGGCACGATTGCCGCGCGCTTTGGCACGACGCTCACTTTGCTGATGCGCGCGAACGGTTTGGCGAATCCGAATTTTGTATACGTCGGTCAACGATTGAATGTTCCCGGCAAAAGCGCGCCCGCACCCGCGCCGCAACCCGCACCCGCGCCGGCACCGCTACCGATTCCCGGCACATCGCCCGCGCCGCCGTCGAACGGTCGCTGGATTGATGTGAACATTAGCAAGCAAACGATCACCGCGTACGAATCCAGCACGCCGCTCAAATCCGTCCTGGTTTCGACCGGGCTCGCGTGGTATCCAACGCCTGCCGGACGATTTAAAGTGTACACAAAAATTCCAGCGCAAACGATGAGCGGCGGCGTCGGCGCGGATCGGTACTATTTGCCAGGCGTGCCCTGGGTGATGTATTTTACCGGCGCGTACGCGATTCACGGCACATACTGGCATCGCAACTTTGGTCAACCGATGAGTCACGGGTGCGTCAACCTTTCGATTGAAGACGCCAAGTGGTTTTACGAATTCGCCGCGGTCGGCACACCGGTCGTGTCGCACTATTAGCCAGAGACCCGAAGGGTTTTCAAAACCCTTCGGGTCTAAAATTTTCAACGATGTTTCCCCGCGTTCTGATTTTACTTTCCCTGGTTTTTCTGATCTCTGTGCTGACGCTTGACGCGCAAACCGATCTGATCGCGCGCGATGTTGCCGCGCAAAATAATCGCGATTGGAAGGATTTTCTCGCGATCCGCGCGACGCTGGACGGCGCACCGGAAAATGCGCGCATTCGCGCCGCGTTGCGCGCCGAAAACGATTTTCTGAGCGAGGTGATCGCGGCGCGCGTGATCGCAGTGCGCGAACTGCCGAACGCTTTTGTCGCGCGCGCGGATCGCTATCGCGAATTTTATGCCGAGCTTAAAACGTATTACGTCGCGATGGATTATCAGTTGGCGCGCGAATCGCGCGCGTTTTACAACGGCGTCAATTTTCGGCTTTACGTTTTGGGGCGCGTTCAATCGCGTTGGGAAATCGTCGAAAGTTCGGAAGCCGCGATTCGAAATATCGTGCAAGCCGGTTGGGGCTTGGGCACGCGTGACGAACAAATCGCGATGCAAATTCAAGATGAGCGTTGGCGCACCGGGCGATTCGTCAATCCGCGCGGGCGCGTGATTGACCAGATCGGCGCGGCTGATCATTTACAACCGCATCACATTCGCGTTTATCGCGTGGCATCGGGCGTGATCGACGAAGTGGATTTTTATTCGTACGTCATCAACGTTTTGCCGAACGAGTGGTACGGCAGTTGGCACGCGGAAGCATTGCGCGCCGGCGCAATCGCCGCGAAGATGTACGGCTGGTATCGCGTCTACATCGCGAAATATCCGGGGCAAGGGTACGACGCGCGCGATGACACCTGGGATCAGGTCTACAAACCGAACAGCGCGTACCCGACGACAACGGCGGCGGTGGATTTTGTGAACAGCGTCGGCATCGCACGCGCGGACAGCGCGATTTTTGAAACGCAATATCACGGGGGCGCGTACGATGCGAGCGGACAATCGAGCGGACGCGTCTCGCAGTGGGGCACCAAGTATTGGGCGGACTTGGGCAAGGATCATTTATTGATGATCCATTATTACTACGACAACTCGCCTAACACGAATGGACAACTCGCGCAAACGTTTGCGTACACACCGAATCGTTCGCCGCTCGCGCCGACGCACATCGAACCGGCAAACGGCGCGCTTGGCATTTCACGCGCGCCAACCTTGCGCGCGTCCGCGTTCAGCGATCCCGATGTGGGCGACACGCACGCGCAAACCTGGTGGGAGATTCGCCGCGCGCGTGACAACGCGTTGATGTGGGATAGCGGTTGGCAAACCGCGACGCTGACGACGACGCTCGTGCCGATTGGAATTCTCGACGACAGCACGCGCTACAAATGGCGCGCGCGTTATCTCGACAGCAAAGGCGCGTGGTCCGAACCCGCGCCAACGTTCGCGGAATTTACGACGACGTTTCGCGCGCTGATGCCGTTCGTCGCGCGGTAGCATTTTGATCCGCATAAAATTTTTTCAGCAGAATCAACACGCGCGTCGCCCAATCGAACGCGCGATTTTGTTTGGCGCGCCAACTGTCCGATAGCGGCAAGTCCGCAGACGCGCGCGACCGCGCTCCAAAATCCCAGTATCCGCGCGCGTCGCGGTGTTGCCACAACCACTGGATCGCCGGTTGCGCCCACTCCGCCCAACCCGGAAAACCGCGCGCGAGAATTTCCAACGACGCCAACCAACGGTCACACTGTCCTGGTTTTTGCGGCGGCGGATCATGGAGTGGCATTTCCAAATAGCCGATGCCATTCGGATTTTTCCACACCCAGTCGAGCAACGCGCGTTCGATCTCGCGCGATAATGTTCCCGGTATCGCGCCGAGCAAAATGAGTTGATAGCGACCGTTGATCACGAGATAACTATTTTGGACGGTCGCGCCGGTCAACGCGGCGTGCGCCGCGATTTCATCTTGCGCGCGATACCGCCCCGATTGAAATGTGCGCCGCGCGATTTCGCCCCACAGTTTTCGGTCCTCGTTCAAGATCGGATGATCGGGTTGAATCAGTGAGAGCGTGGACGCGAGGAACAAACGCATCCCGGTTTGCCAACGATCATTCTTCTCCTGGTAATCTGGAAATTCGCGCGCGCCCTGCATGATGCCGACGATGTGTGCGCGCGCGTTGCGTAGAATTGGATGTGAAGCATCCAAGCCCAACGCTAGCGCGCGTTCCACACCGACTTCGGTCGAGGGAATTTTTTGGCGCCGTGTGGCACTGCGCGAGTGGAACGCGCCCCAGCCGCCATCAGCGCGCTGTTCAGATTCAAGTTCGCGGACGCACCGGCTCGCATCCAGGTTCGCGCGCGCTTGCTCCACTTCAACCTCCCCGCGCGGTCGGCGAAGCACATCGCGCAGGAGACGCAAGCGAACGACGGGGCTGGGATTCTGCGCCAGCGCACGCAGCGCGATTTTTTCTAACGCGAGATTGGATGGACGCGTCGCGCCCGCTTTCGCGCGCACACCAATCACGCGCCCACCGCCTGCGCGATTACAAAATAATTCATCCACTCGCTCCCCGCTTTGTTCGATTCTCCGTTACCACCCAACTGCACGCGCCCGGCGTCAAAATCGCGGGAGAGCAGTTGAAAATAGCGCGCCGCGCCCCACTGATCAATTTGAATTTGTTTAGGATGCGGGGTGAATTGCGCGAGCCACGCGGGCAATGGTTTGATCCGCGCGTCGTACGCGACGAACACGCGCGCGGGACGCGTGAGATCGAATTGCAAAAAATCCGCGCGCGGATTGTGTTTGTCCGCTTGCGCGGCGCGAATCGCCGGCAAGCCGCTCAACTCGACCGGCAGGCGCGTCAGCGTGTACCGTTGATCGGTGTAACACCGTTCGCCGATCCGAAAATCGTACGCTTCATACGCGCGCTCACTCTGCGCGCGAATGTTCGCGAGGATCGGAGCGTCTGGCGTCGCGTAACGCGCGCGACATGCCGGGATCGCGCCGCCCTCTTGATGCGCGACGATCGCGAGTCCACCGACGACGGAGGTGAGCAAATCGAGTTCTTGAATTTTTTCAGCGCCAAAAATTTTTGCGAGCATTGTGGCGAACAGCGGTACGGCGGATGTGCCGCCGGTTCGCAGGACAACATCTACATCCTGGGGTTTCATTACCGCGCGGCGCAAGGTTTCCAGCACCCCGGCGCGCGCAAGTTCGACCTCGCCGCGAATCAGCGTTTCAAAATCGCGCCGCGTGAGCCATTCGCGAATCGCGATCCCTTCGCGTTCGAAATTCAATTCCGCGAGATGCTGATCGGACAATTGCTTTTTCGTTTTTTCAATCGCGCGAAAAAGTTCGAATCCCAGGTTGTGTGTAACCAGAGTTTTGAGCGCGTCAATCCCGCGCGGGTTTACACACTCGGGACGTAATTCTTCGAGCGTTTGCTGATACGCCGGACGCGAGAGAATCGGCATCGTTTGCCAGTTGTCGAGCAGTTCGAGAATGTAATCGGGCAGAGGACGTTTGCCCAGCGCAGACGCGCCGCCGCCAAAATATTTTCGGAGCGATTGCATCACGCGTCGGTCGAGATCATCGCCGCCAACCAGGACGCCGTGCGTCGCGAGAATTTCCGGCGCGTCCGCGCCGCCGACGCGCGCAATCGTCAGGTCGAGCGTGCCGCCGCCGAAATCGAAAATCAATGCGGTCGCGCGTTTCTGCGTCGCGGCGTGGTAATAAAATGTCGCGCCAATCGGTTCGAGTTCGAAGCGAATATCGCGAAACCCGGCGAGCCGCGCGCCCTTGAATAAAATTTCTTCAGCGCGCGCGGTGATCGCATCGTCATCCGAAAATTGCACGGGGCGACCCAGCACGACCGCGTCGCTCGCCTCGCCGAGTTGATCCTCTGCCGTGTTTTTCATTTGGCGCAGAATGAGCGCGATTAATTCGTCTACCGTGTAGAACCGATCAAAAACCTGGGTGCCTTCGTACGAAGGATCGCGCAACCCGGTTTTCACATACTGCAACAAACGCCCTTGCGCCGCCGCGTCCACCATCACATGCACGGCTTGCACGTAACTCATATCCGCGCCGTCATAATCAATTTCACCGACGATGCGTTTCTCCCATTTCACCGGTCGCCCGGTTTCGCGCGCGAGATAATCCGCGGCGGCGGCAGTGCCGACGCGCGCGCGCTGTGCGCGATCAATATAGAGAAGCGATGGCAGAACGTGAATATTGTCGTTTGCCGGATCGAGTTGGATGCGATCCAAGCGCGCGCCATCGTAACGCGCGACGGATGAGTTCGTCGTGCCGAAATCAATACCTAATCGCAAGTTCACCTCCGTGGTTGATCGTGTAGCATCGCCCCTTGTGAGCGATTTGATCACGCCCACAATCGCCCACAAGGGGCGATGCTACGCTTGTTGCGAGAAAGATATTATGCCCAAACGCGGGATGCTTGTCAAAAATATAAATTGGACGCGAAAAAAATTCCCACAGATACAAAAGAACACGGACATTTTTATTTATCCGTGTTCTTTTGTATCTGTGGGAAAATCTTCGTCCGGTCAAAGCCAGCCGGCGAATTTGCCGTAAAGCGTCGCGCCGAGTTCGTAGATCAACAAGGTTGGGCGCGAGTGCGTTTGGAAAAATTTCCAGCCGTGCGCGGGTTCGCCTTTCGAGAAAACCGAGAGCCAATAAAAATCGCGCCAACCGAGTTTGCGCGCAATCGCGACCGCGCGCGGCGTGTAGAGATCGAGCGTAACGAGCGTGGGCTGGCGAAATTGTTCGCGCGCGCTGATCGCCATCGCGCGTTGCAAATTTTCGAGTGTGTTGCGCGATTGATCTTCCTCGATTAAATTTTCGCGCGGGACGCCCAGTCGCGCGGCATAGTCCGCCATCACGCGCGCGTTCGTAACGCCAAGCCCTTGGTTATCGCCGGTGCACATCATCAACCTGGCGCGCGGAAATTTTTGCCACCATTCAATCGCGAGTTCGATCTGTGCGCGCGTCGGCGCGGTCGGCTCGGCGCGATTCTTGAGCGCGTACGAAGGAATGACGAAACAATCCGGGTTTGTGGGAGGACAATCGGGGAGATGCAACATTACTGCGCGGGCATTACATCGCGAAAAACGGATTCGAGCATTTGATCCACCGGCGCGTACTGATCCGTGATCGTGATCAGCGGCGCTTCGGTGAGCAAGCGATTGATCTGATCCGGTCCCGCCATCAAACGCGACAGGAGCGGATCGCCATCGTCGCCATCGAAATTTTTCAGCGCATCGAGGTCGAGCGGCACGTTGCTTCCAATCAACAAAAAGAAACTGCGCGAGACTTGCCGCCAATTGTAATTGCCTTCCGCGATGTACACGTTCGGAAACGTTTGGCGCAGGGTGTGAAAATATGCGCGCGCAAATTCGCCGTACGGTCCGTCAATGATGTTGACGATGTACACGCCGTCGTCCGCGAGAAACGCGCGCACGCGGTCGTTAAATTCCTTCGTCGTCAAATGGTGCGGCACCTGGTAATGATTGAACGCGTCGCCCAACACCAGGTCGTATTTCATCGTCGGCGGACGCGCGAAAAACATCCGCGCGTCCTCGTTGTACGTTACGACTTTGGTGTCCGTGCGAAACGCGAGCAGATCGTGCGCGACCTGGGTTACGCCGGGATCGATCTCGATGACGTGAATGATGCTATTCGGGTACACCGTTTCCATATAACGCGGAAACGTGTACCCGCCGCCGCCGATCATCGCAACGCTCACGGGCTTGCCGCGCGCCGACCACATTTGCGCGACTTCGGCGTACGTTTTTTCGTAACCGTACACCAATTTGCGCGGATTGTTCAACTCGACAAAACTGTGCACGAGATGATCCAACACGAGTTGGCGCACCGGCACGCCGTCTTCATCGCGATCAATAATTTTGATGCAATAATAATTCGTCTCGCGCACGCACGGACCGACGAGCCATTGTTGATTCAGCGCGATCAGCGATCCGCCCGCGATCAACACGAGCGCGATGATTCCCGATTGCCAACGCGCGCCGAGCAGAAAAAATAATCCGAGCGCGAGCAAAACCGCGGCGACGCCCCACACAATCGTGTACGTGCCGAACCAGGAGATCAACCAAAAGCCGGTCGCGAACGTGCCGACGATACTGCCCGCCGCGCCCGCGGCGTAAATTTTTCCGACCGTGCTTCCGGTTTTCGCGAGATCGCTCAACGAAAGTTTCACGACGATGGGCGAAATCATTCCCAGGATCGTGCACGGCAGAAAAAATAAAACCGCGGTGAACGCGACGATCTCGATCACGATCGACCACTCGGGCGGCGTCACGCGATACATCCGATCCAAGCCGACGATGCCGGCGGATGAGAGCGCGGCGAGAATGTACACGACGCCCAAGAAGCGCAACGATGCCCAGCGATCCGCGAGGCGTCCGCCCAAATAATTGCCGAGCGTGATCCCAGCCAGCACGACGCCGATCACACTCGTCCAGGTGTACAGCGACGAACCGACGTGCGGCGCAATGATGCGCCCCGCGACAAGTTCGAGAATCATAATGCACGCGCTCGAAACAAACACGATCAAATTCGGTTGCCACAACCAGGTTTGCCGCGCGGGCGCGTTCATAACGTCGTTCGACATAAAGTGCCTCCTTGAAAATGTTGGGCAAATTTGAAATTTGCCTTACGAATGATTCACCGCGCGTTCAATGCGTTGCAACGCGTCCGTCAATGTCGCGCGCGGACAAGCAATGTTCATCCGACGGAACCCTTCGCCGCCCGCGCCGAACATTGCGCCATCGTTCATCGCGACGCGCGCGCGTTTCAACAATGCCGTGATTTCCGCGTCGCCCAAACCCAACCCGCGAAAATCGAGCCACAGCAAGTACGTGCCTTCGAGCGGCGTCACTTTAATTTGCGGAATACACGCGGCGAAATAATCGGCAACGAAACGCGCGTTCGTGGCGATGTAATCCAAAACCTGGGACAACCATTCCGCGCCATCGCGATACGCCGCTTCCGCCGCGACGATGCCGAACAAATTGTTCGCGCCGATCCCGGTATTTTCCAGCGCGATGTTGAACCGCGCGCGCAGTTGTGGATTCGGAATGATCGCGAACGAGGTGAACAGCCCGGCGAGATTGAACGTTTTGCTCGGCGCGTTGAGCGTGAGCGTGATCTGCGCGAGTTCGTCCGAGATCGCCGCGAGCGGGGTGTGCGTGTGTCCGGGAAAAATCAGGTCGGAATGAATTTCGTCGGAAACGATCAGCACATTGTGCGCGCGACAAATTTCGCCGAGCCGCGTCAATTCGTCGCGCGTCCACACGCGTCCGACCGGGTTGTGCGGACTGCACAGGATCAGCAAACGCGTGCGCGGCGTGATCTGTTGCGCGAGCGTTTCAAAATCCATCCCGTACCGATCGTTCTCGACCTTGAGTTGATTCGCGATCAGTTGACGCCCATTGTTTTTGATCGCGAACAAGAATGGATAATACACCGGCGTTTGGACGATCACCGCGTCGCCGGGTTGACTGAACGCTTGCACGGCGAGATTCAGCGCGGGCACAACGCCGGGAGTGAACGTGAGCCATTCCTGTTGGATGTCCCAGCGCTGGCGCGTGTGCATCCACGCGATGATCGCGTCGAAAAAAGACTGGGGGCGTGCGGGATAACCCAGGACGCGATGCGCGACGCGCGCGTGCAACGCGTCAATCACCGGCGCAGGCGATTCGAAATCCATGTCCGCGATGGATAGCGGAATCGCGTCCGGTTCTGCGCCAATGTATTCCGGCGATGTCCATTTGGCGCACTCGCTCGTTTTGCGCTCAATCACGCGATCAAAATCATATTTCAATGTGATGCTCCTGGTTTGCAGAAACCGAATGTGTTATTGGACGCGGACAAACGCGGAGGAACGCGGATGGATAATAGACATTATCGGAAATAACGTGGCGCGGCTTTTCCAAGCCGCCGGATGCGGGCTAGAAAGCCCGCGCCACATCAATTCATTTATTTCCGATAAAGTCTAATTTATGCCGCACATGATCCCACATACGGCGTGTGTTTTTGCAACGACTGGATTCGACGCTTTAGCGGGTGACCGGTCTTGGCACAACCGCGTAAACGCTCGACTCCGTCCCGGTCAATTCATGCGCGCGGACTTGTTCGCGTTTGCCAGCAACGTGTTCAGTTGATCGTCCGTTGCCGCGCCGCCGCCTTGCGCGAGGCGCGCATCGCCGCCGCCGCGTCCGCCAATCTCCGCGAGCAATTCGCGGAGCAACGCGTTCGCATTCGCGCCGGTATTTTCACCGCACGTTACGATCAAACCGATTTTCGCGTCGTCGCGCGTCGCCAAAACGGAAACCAGGTTTGCGTCGGTCTTCAAAATCAGCGCCAGCGCGCGCGCCTGTTGAATCGTTTGATCGCGTAGAAACACAATCGCGATTCGAACCGCGCCAACGTGTTCCGCGTTTGCAATCATCTGCGCGGCATCCGCGCGCAGTTTGTATGCGCCCAGCTCTTCGATCTGCGTGAGCGCGGCGCGCAGGGATTCGCGTTGACGCTCGACGGTCGCGAGAATGTCTTTGGGCGCGATGCTGAAATCGAGCGCGAGCCGCGCGGTGATCGCGTGCGCGTCTTGAAAGTAATCGAGCGCGCGTTGCCCGGCGACAAAATGAATCCGCGTGCGCTCGCCGCGCAGTTCGACGCGCAAAATTTTCAAGATGCCGATCATTCCTGTACTCGTGCAGTGCGTTCCGCCGCACGCGGAATAATCGAGCGCGTCAATCTCGACGATGCGAATTTGTCCGCTCACTTTGGGCGGACGCCGCAGAGGAATTTTTCCGATGTCAGTTTCCGCGACGAAATACGATTTGATCGCGCGATCCGCGCGAATGATTTCGTTCGCCAAATTTTCGACGCGTATCAAATCGCTTTCGGAAATTTGCGCGGCTGGCAGATCAATCGTCGCGGGTGATTCGATGCTGATTTTCGCGGAGAGCGTTTCGAGATCGCGCGCGTGTTCGAACGTGTGCGAAAGCAAATGTTGCGCCGAGTGATGTTGCATAAACGCGCGGCGGCGTTCGCCATCAATTCGCGCCGGCACAATTTCGCCGATCACATCGCGATCAACAATGTGCAAAACGTTGCCCGCGTCGTCAAGCGTTACTTCGATCACGCGCGCGTCGCCAATCGTCCCGGTATCGTATTCCTGTCCGCCGCCAGTCGGATAAAAGTACGTTTGCGCGAGCGCGATGCCAACGCGATCATTTGGCAAAATCGTTTTGCCGATGATGTGCGCGGTGAATTCGAGAGTGAAGGGATCGGTGTGGTAGATAAGTTTCGTAGGCATTTATTCTACTCTGCAATGCTCAGTCAAGGTACGCAAAACTTTCGATCATCTGAATGAATGCTGGTGCTACCCGACTGTATTCATCATCATCAGTGCACAAAGTTAGAACAAAGCCGACCCCGTTGTGGATCCGGTAGTTATCAAGACAATGCCTGACAATGGTTGTCAATCCTAACGATCCTCCCTGTCCCCAAATATATTCACGCAATATTGTCTTTTCACCTCGAATAAGATACTCGTTGGATGAAATAGTTCGGTTAACACTTGTGTCAGTAGAGGGAACCGCGCTCTGTGTCTGATTGCGGTTCGCAATATCCTCGCCCCATTTTGCTACAGCGGAAAGCGTGTCGAATTGATCCACCCTTCGACGAATAACCCCAAATACACCCAGTCGAAAGACACCAGGACTGCTAATGGTTGCAACATAAGTCTTGTCGCCCCGATTTCCTCCGGGATTTTCGAGATAAATCCAGTTGGCAGGATAACTGATAGAAAATCGAGACTGTTGACTGGTGGCTCTAGTCATTTGCCCTGAGATAGGAGTTGCAAAAGAGGGAGATACAAAAAATATACCATAGATTATCTGAATTACAAAGACGACAAAAGGAAGCAAAAGAATTGTGATGGGGATAAGGACACCCAACACCAGGACGCGCCGACTTACAGGTGTGCTAATGTGCGTGTGGTTTTGTTCCTTGCGCGTTTTCTTCTTAACGGATTGATTCCAAATAAATTTGTAATAATAGATCGGCATCACAAAAGGTACAAAGATTATACCGAGACACAAGCCAATCCGAACACCTTCAGCAAGTTCTATATTATGAATGATGTGATTCAGGTAGATCACTATTAAGGCAAGTTGGATCAGAAGGGTAGGACATTGCAAGAGAACCAAAATGATAAATGGCGAAGATGCCAAACCGAATGTCGCTGGGTTCCCTGCAATAGTTGCCGATGAAACTATCATACTCCCTACTACAAAAAGCCAGGATCCGATAA
Organism: Chloroflexota bacterium; assembly: GCA_016223105.1. Lineage (GTDB taxonomy): Bacteria > Chloroflexota > Anaerolineae > UBA4142 > UBA4142 > JACRPR01. The sequence goes on from JACRPR010000214.1 coordinate 43,159, forward strand.
TTAGGATTGGAAGGATTGTTACCCACGCCGTTCCAATACCTATCCACGTAATTGCAGATTTACTTAATCTCATCAAGCACTCCGTTGAATTTTATTTTGCTCAAAACCGAATCACGCGAAAACCTTCCGCGTAAAATTCGCCGTCAATGTCCGCGCGGCGCAAGCGATCGCGGATCCGTTTTTCGAGTTCCGCCGGATTTTTGATCTGGCTCGCGTGTGCGCGCAGAGCGGACAGTTTCACTTCGAGCGTGTCGTTCACATTGACCCAGGTATTCGGCTCGCCGGACGCGCTCAACCAAA
>JACRPR010000103.1:0-17508 GCA_016223105.1 Chloroflexota bacterium
CCGGATCGACCAAGTCGGGGATTGCTTCGCAAAAACCGCTCGCAATGACGGATGGGGCTGAACACTTACATTTTTCGTTCGTGCAAGAATTAGCGAAGGTATTGGATAAATAACCACAAAAAAAGCAATCTCCGTGTTGCTGTAGAGATTGCTTCGATTCAAACCCAGTGCAAAAAATTTGCGATGCGTTATTGCGCGCGTCGCCGCAAAAACGCGGGAATGTCCAACTCTTCCGAATGAGCGGCTTGGCGCGCGACCGTCGGGAACTCGATCATTTTGCGACCGGGCGCGCTCACCACATTGCTCGCCGATTGCGTCGCGAGGGGCAAACGTTTCGCGTTCGTGTTAAATCCCGTCGCGATCACGGTTACTTGAACTTCGTCTTTCATTTCGGGATTGATCACCGCGCCGAAAATCAAATTCACATCCGGGTCGGCGACGCGCCGCACCACTTCGGCGGCTTGGTTCACATCGTGCAAAGTCAGGTCTTCACCGCCGGTAACGTTGAACAACACACCGCGCGCGCCGTCAATCGTTACATCGAGCAAGGGACTGCGAATCGCGGCTTCCGCCGCGGCAATCGCGCGATTCTCGCCGGACGCGCGACCGATCGCCATCAACGCCGCGCCGCCCGCGCCCATAATCGTGCGTACGTCCGCGAAATCGAGATTGATCAAACCGGGGACAGTGATGAGTTCGCTGATGCCTTGAATGCCCTGCCGCAAAACATCATCCGCGACGCGAAACGCGTTTTGCAGTGAAACTTTTTTATCCGCGACTTCGAGCAAGCGATCATTCGGAATCACGATCAACGTGTCCACTTGATCTTTGAGTTTGTTCAACCCATCGTCCGCCGCGGAACGCCGCCGCGGACCTTCAAACGAAAATGGTTTCGTGACGACACCGATGGTCAACGCGCCGGCTTCTTTCGCAATGCGCGCGACGACTGCCGATGCGCCCGTGCCGGTACCGCCGCCCATCCCCGCGGTGATGAACACCATATCGGATCCGACCAGCGCGTCGTACAAATCTTCGGACGATTCCTCCGCGGCTTTTTCGCCGATGGCTGGATCGCCGCCCGCGCCCAAGCCGCGCGTGAGTTTATCGCCGATGCGAATTTTATGCGGCGCGCGCGAATGCATCAATGCTTGCCCGTCGGTGTTGATCGCGATGAACGTTACGCCTTGCAAACCTTCCACGATCATTCGATTCACCGCGTTCGTGCCGCCGCCGCCGACGCCGATGACTTTAATATCCGCGAAACTGGATGCGTCATTGTTTTTTTCTGGCATCATTGCTTTCTGCTCCCCGCGCGTGGAATCGCCGCGTGAATCCGATTGTTTTTGATTCTGCGATTGTAGTTTTACGTCAACCGCAACGTCTTTTGGTGTTTTCATCGTCCCCCCTACATCTAGTAGCAAAAGCGACAGGACACGCAAGATTTTGAAGGGTGAAAAGATTTTACCCTATCTATTTCCTTCTGTCAAGCCCCTTTTGCCAAAATTTTGTTAATCCCCGATTACGACTCCGGTAAAAGATGTTTCGTCCACCCGAACAAACGTCCGAGTGGGTTCGATTTGTTGTGACCGTTGCGCGCCGCGCGTTGCGCCTCTGGCGCGTTGACCTGCGCTTGTTGCCAGCCCCACTGCAACAATCCGACGGTCGTCGCGTATGCAGGCGCGGACACGCGATCCGTAAATCCTTCGAGTTCGCGCGGCACGCCAACGCGCACCGGCATTTGCAAAACATCGCGCGCAAAAATTTTCAATCCCGCGAGTTCCGCCGTGCCGCCGCACAACACAACGCCGGCGGGCAACAAATTATCATAGCCGGATCGTTTGACTTGCGTGAGAATCATTTGCAAAATTTCATCCACGCGCGCGCTGATAATTTCCGCGATGTCGTGGCGCGACACGGTGCGCCTGCCCTCGTCGCCAAACGCGGCAACGTCAATCAAATCGGTGTCCGCAATTTGATTTGGATCCGCGTGTCCGTACAACATTTTCATTTCTTCGGCGGCGTTGAACGGCGTGCGTAATCCAACCGCGAGATCATTCGTGATGTGTAATCCGCCAGTCGGCAAAATCACCGTGTGCCACACACTGCCATCAATAAAAATCGCGATGTCGGTTGTGCCGCCGCCAATGTCCGCGAGCACGACGCCCATTTCTTTTTCCGCGGCGGTCAACACCGCTTCGCCCGCGGCGATGGGTTCGAGCGCGTAATCCAACGCTTTCAATCCCGCGCCCTCGACTGCCTTGACCAGGTTTTGAATCGAAGCCGCCGCGCCGGTTACAACGTGCGCTTCAACTTCGAGACGAAAGCCCACCATCCCCAACGGATCTTTGATGCCGTCTTGTCCGTCGAGCATATAGCCGCGCGGAATCGCGTGAATGATTTCGCGATTGTGCGGCACCGCGATGGCTTCCGCGGCTTCCATCGCGCGATCAACATCTTCTTGCGCGACGCCGCGCCCACCGTGAATGCCGGCGACCCCGCGCGAGTTGGTGGATTGAATGTGCGCGCCGGCGATGCCGACGTACACGCCGGGAATTTTTATACCCGAGACGCGTTCGGCTTGTTCGGCGGCGGATGCAATCGCGAGCGCGGCTTCTTTCACATCCGTTACCACGCCCTTTCGCATTCCGCGCGATGGCGCGACGCCCGCGCCCAGAATCCGCGTGATCCCCGCGTCATTGATCTCACCGATCAACACGCACGTTTTCGTCGTTCCAATATCTAGCGCCGCGATGGGTGTTGCCATAGTTTGCCTCGTGATGCGTGATGCGTGAAACGTGATGCGCGAATTTTACGCATTACGTTTTACGCATTACTGATAATACGGTTCGCCTTTGCCCAGGTCAATAAAATTTATTTTTTTATTTTGCGCGACCAGGTATGGAATCAGCGCGCGCAAAACCGCGATCTTGCCGCTCATCCGATCCGCGTTGCCGAGATAAATTTTCCAGCCGCGCTCATCCACGAACGCCAACCCGCGCGCGTTAGACCATTCGAAATGGCGCGGTCCATCGCGCCACGCCTCGCGCACCGCGCGATACGCCGCGAGCGCGTCCGGGTTCGCGGACTTGCCGACCGTGATCGCGCGTTGATCCACATCGCGAATCAACGCGAGTTGCGGCAGGTTCACGCGCGCGATCAAAAAAATTCCGTCCGTCGTAACCCAATACAAATCATTCCCGCGTACCCACGCGATTTCCGGCGCGCGCTCGACAATTTCAATCGCGACGCGATTCGGCAACGCGGTCGTGACGCGCGCCGATTTCACTTCCGGCAATTTCGCGAGCGCGCGTTCGGCTTCGCGCGGCTCGATGAAAAAGATATTGTACCCGGCGATCCCGCTCGCTTTTTCGATTTCTTTTTTGTTCAACGTCTGCGCGCCGGCAATGTCGAACTCGTACGCGTAAAATAAATCGGAATCGAAAAACAAATAGAGCGCGACGCTCAATCCCGCGATGAGCAACAACGCGAGCCACTTACTGCGCGGTATTTGGCGGACGATGTTCACGCCCGGCAGTGCGCGCGGCATGCTCACCGCCGCGGCGATGTTGTACCGCGCGCGCGGAGTTACGCGCCGCGCCGGCGCGCGTTTGATCGGTTGACGTTTCGGCAAAGGTGGACGGTTCATTTTGGTTCGTAGGACGTTTTCGATTTCTGTTTGTCCGCGGCGCGTTCGCGCGCGAGTTGAATCAAACGATCAATCAGCGCGGGATACGCCAGTCCGCTCTTTTCCCACATGCGCGGGTACATCGAGACGGCGGTAAAACCAGGAATCGTATTGATCTCGTTCAGAAAAATCTTGTGCGTCGGGCGTTCGACGAAAAAATCCACGCGCGCCATTCCACTGCAATCAATCGCTTGAAACGCGCGCACCGCAATCGCTTGCACCGCGCGCGCCGTGTCCGCCGGTAAATCGGCGGGCACGATCAAATCAGTGTGTGCGGTGTCGTCATATTTCGCGGTGTAATCGTAAAATTCGCGATGCGGCGCGACTTCGCCCGGCAGAGATGCAACCGGATCGTCATTGCCGAGCACAGCGCACTCGATCTCGCGCGCGTTGATCGCCGCGCGTTCCGCGAGCAATTTGCGATCGTACTGCGCCGCGGTCGCCAACGCTTGCGCGAGTTCATCCCAGTTGCGCGCCTTGCTCACGCCGACACTCGATCCCAGGTTCGCCGGTTTCACAAAACACGGATAGCCGAACGCGGCTTCGATGTGGCGAATCGTTTCTTCCGGTTGCGCTTCCCAGTCGCGGCGCAGGACAACCATCCAATCCAACACCGGCAAACCCTGGGCGCGAAAGATCGCTTTCATCAACGCCTTGTCCATTCCGACCGCGCTCGCCGCGACGCCCGCGCCGACGTACGGAATGTCCGCGAGTTCGAGCAAGCCCTGCACCGTGCCGTCTTCGCCGAGCGGTCCGTGAATGAGCGGAAACGCGACATCAATCGCGCCGAGCGGCGACGCGTGCGATGCCATCGTCGGCACCAGGTCTTTGCTGTTGAGCGATTCGCTTTGTTCGACCGGCGCGTCATCGCCCGGTTTGAGCAAGAGTGATGGACTCGCGGCGATCAGTTGATTCAACACATTCTCACCCGCGATCCAGCGACCTTGTTTCGTAACGCCGATCATCACGACAGTATATTTTTCGCGATCCATCGCGCGCGCGACCGATTGCGCGGACGCGAGTGAAATTTCGTGTTCGCCGGACTTGCCGCCAAAGATAATGCCGACGCGGATTTTGTTTGTCATTTCTGATTTATGATTGCTGATTGACGATTTATGATTTGCGATTCCTAACGGTTGTGCCAAAATGATCTATTCCTGAAACTTGTGTTAGGGGCAACCGCCGGGTCCCCAGCCAGGGTACAGAGTACGCCGACATTTTGAGCGAACTCCCGCCCACTCGACCATCCAAAAATTTTCTTTTTGAATCATCTCGACACGAGTTTCGGTCCTACGAATCGCATCATCTCCCGCTTCGCGAGACAATATCACAGCATCTATTTTCCCCGGTTTTGGGAAGGATAGCGTCACACGTTCAGGATTAATATTATCCTCATTCGGATAACCTGCTACCTGCATAGCAACTGCCAAAGGGTTTTGAACCCAGCTTGCATTTGCATCAACTCCCCTTTGATATTCAAGCGTAAAGTTGGTGTGAGAGCCACGGACCCAATGATCCCAACGCAAATCCATGGGAGCATAGTCATTATTACCCGGAGGCAACATTTCGCCAAGAAACAGCATGAGCCAGCAACCTATGAAAATTAGGACAACAAAAGTGAGAAGATAATTTTGCCGGTTTTTCAACACAGGATCATCCTCCAATGAACATTTTGCTTTCCTCGCCAATCTCCAATCTCTAATCTCTCAATCTCTGAATCTCTCAACCTCTCATTCCTCTCCCACCACCTGAATCTCCAACTCTAACTCGATCCCAAACTGCTCGCGCACTTGATCGCGCACCAGGTCAACAAGTTGCAAAACATCGCGCGCGGTTGCGCCGCCCAGGTTCACGAAAAAATTCGCGTGCACGCGCGAGACCGCGACATTGCCGATGCGCGCGCCTTTCAAACCGGCTTGCTCGATTAATTGTCCGGCAAAACTCGCCCTGAGCGGAGCCGAAGGGTCGCCCGGCGGATTTTTGAACATCGAACCGACACTCGGTTCGGTTGGTTGCGTGCGGCGGCGATGCTCGGTGTACTGATTCATGCGCGCGATGCACACTTGCGGATCATCGCGCGTCATTTCGATTTGCGCGCGCAACACGATTTCGCCGCCCGCGCGTTTGAATCGGCTCGCGCGATATTCGAACGCGCAATTTGTCTTGGGTAACTCAAGCACATCGCCGTTCGCGTCGAGAATTGTAACGCGCAACAAATTGTCCGCCATCGTTCCGCCGTGCGCCCCCGCGTTGCCCACAATCGCGCCGCCGAATGTGCCGGGAATTCCAATCGCCCATTCGAGCCCCGACCAACCCTGTCGCGCCAAACGATTCGCGATTCCCGGCAGTGACGCGCCGCTCTCGACGGACAAAATCGAATCGGTAACGTCCAACGAAAATTCCGCGCACTGATTTTCAATCGTGAGCCCGCGAATGCCGCCATCGCGCACGAGAATGTTCGATCCATTGCCAAGAATAAAAAATGGAACCGCGTGCTCACGCGCGAGTTGCACGCACTCGATCAATTCGGCAATGGTTTTCGCTTCGACAAATAATTCCGCGACGCCGCCGACGCGCAACGTAACGCGCGGCGCGAGCGGCACATTCGTTTGCGCGCGCGATCCCAGGAGGTCGCGCAAACGCGTTATGCTTTTTTCCACGGCAATTTCAACTTGAGTCCGCCGCCGCCGCCCTTGCCGCCGCCGCCCCCCCGATCACCACCACCACCGCCGGGCTCACCCGGTTCGGGGTTGAGCAACCGTTGCCACGCCAACAAAATTCCAATGATGCCCCACACCGCGGCGAACGATACATTCGCCGGGTCTTTGAGGTACGCGCCAAAAATCGCAAAGCGATCAAACACCCAGCCGAACGCATCGGCGGTCTCGTTCGGAAACATCACCAGCGCGACCAAACTGATCTCGACGACCGCGCGCCAAAACGCGTGCTTGCTTCGAAAGCCCTCGCCGAAAAAAACCAGGAACAAGGTCAATGCCAACATCGTCAGAAACGCCGTCGTCGGATTGTTGAGAAACGCGCGCACGCCTTCCAAAATCGGTTGCTTGGAAAACGCGATGATGTGCGTCTCGACGCGAAAAACAATATAGATCAAAAAGATCGCAAAGAAATCATCGAACCACGCGCTCGTTTTGAGCGCGCGCCGATAGGATTGGAAACTGAAAATCAAAATCAACGCGCCGAGGAGCAACGCCAACATCCAGCCGGTAAAAAAAAATATTCCGACTTTGGCGATTTCTTGATTCGCGTTAAATTGAATACTCGTCGGGATTTGATTCGCGAGTCCGTCAATCCATTCGTTAATGCCCGGCACCACACTGAACGGTAATTTGTCTTTTTGGAAAATTTCCGAGTCGCGAAAAAATTGCGCGATCTGTTTTAGCCAGTCCGATACGAACAGACTGGCGGTGAGCGCGCCCCACCAAAAAACCCAACTCCGAAAATGAATGACATCTATCATCGAGATTCTCCCAAACGCATTGCGATTTGCGCGCCGACGCGATTCACATCGCCCGCGCCGAGCGTGATCAGCACATCGCCCGCGCGCAAATGCGATTCGAGCAACGCGGCGCACTCGTCCAGGTTCGCGATAAACCGCGCATCGCGATGCTTCATTCGCGCGACGATCTGCGCGCCGGTGATGCCAAGCGATTCGCGTTCGCGCGCCGCGAAAATTTCGGTGATGATGACGTGATCCGCGCGCTCGAACGCGTTCGCAAATTCATCGAGAAGCGCGTGCGTGCGCGAGTACGTGTGCGGTTGAAACACCGCCCAGATCGCGCGTCCGCGAAATCGTTCGCGCGCGGCGGACAAGGTCGCGCGAATTTCGGTCGGATGATGCGCGTAATCATCCACAAGCGTTACGCCGCGCACAGCCGGCTTGACTTCAAAGCGCCGCGCCGCGCCGCGAAAATGCCGGAGTGTTTGGCGCACCGCGTTCAAGTCCACGCCGACATCGTGCGCGACCGCGATTGCCGCGAGCGCGTTCAGCACATTGTGCTTGCCCGGAATTTTCAAACGAAAATCGCCGATGCGTTCGCCGCGTTGCCAAACGGTGAAATCGTTGCCACCTTCCGCGTTCGGGCGAAGCGCGCTCGCGCTCCAATCGTTTTCCACGTCGAAACCGTAACGCAACGTGCGCGCCCGCGCGTTCGGCAATTCCTGCGCGACGCGTTCCGCATCGCCGCATCCGACGACCAAACCGTACACCGGCGCGCGCGCGATAAATTCGCGAAACGCGCGCGTTACATCTTCGAGATCGTGAAATTTATCCGGGTGATCGAACTCGATATTTGTTACGACGGAAATCGTCGGACGCAAACCCAAGAACGCGCGATCGTACTCGTCGGCTTCGATCACAAAATATCTACCGTTGCCCGCGCGCGCGTTGCCGTTGAATTCGGGAATGACGCCGCCGATGATCGCGTCCGGGTCATAACCGGCTTCGGCGAGAATCACCGCGATCATTCCGGTCGTCGTCGTCTTGCCGTGCGTCCCGGCAATCGCAATCGTCGTTTTGCCTTCGGTCAGTTCCGGGAAAAAATCGTTGCGCCGCGCGACGCGAATCCCACGCGCACGCGCCGCGATGATTTCCGGATTATCGTCCGGCGCGGCGGATGTTACCAAAACCAGGTCAACGTCGCCGATATTTTCCGCGCGGTGTCCGATAAAAATTTTTGCGCCGAGTTGCGCGAGTTCGTCCGTGAGCGGCGACGCGATTTGATCGGAACCGGAAACCAGGACGCCGCGCGCGATCAGCACCCGCGCAATCGCGCTCAAACCAATGCCGCCGATGCCGACGAGGTGGATGCGATCAAGTGTCACGCGTGCGCTCCGGGTGACGTAAATCGTAAATCGTAAAACGCAATTAGATGGATTCGACGCTTTAGCGGGTTGTTGGTCAGGGAACAACCGCGTAAACGCTCGACTCCTTTTGCGCGCTGATTCATTCGCGATTCCCCAATGATTCCAGCACCTCCGCGATGTTTTGCGCCGCGTCAGGTTGCGCGAGCGCGCGCATCGCGTCGCGCATCGCGCTCAATTTTTCAGGTGCGTCAAACAAATCGCTTAATCGCTCAATCAACTTGTTTTCCAATTCCGCATCGTCAACCCAAATCGCCGCGCCGCGTGCGCCCAAAAATCGCGCGTTCAATTCCTGGTGATGTCCCGCGTACGGGTACGGCACGAGTATCGCCGGGACGCCGAGCGCCGGAAATTCACCGAGCGTCGCCGCACCCGCGCGCGCGATCACGACATCGGCGGCGGCAAGCGCGTGCGGCAGTTCGTCGTCGAGATAACCGAACACGCGCACGTTCGCCAAATCGCGCGCTTGCGCTTTGACCCAGGATTCGTCCTCGCGCCCGGTGATGTGAATGATCTGCGCGCGCCGCGCGAGTTCCGCCAAATTCGCGACGACGGCTTGATTGATGTGATGCGCGCCGCGACTGCCGCCGAAAATCGCGACCGTGCGCGCCTGCGGATCGAGATTAAACATTTCACGCGCGCGCGCTTGATTCGTTTGGAAAAATTCGGCGCGCACCGGATAACCGGTTACAATCGTTTTATTTTTTGCAAAATGCCGCGCGACTTGCGGGAACGAAATCGCGATGCGCGTTGCCCAGCGCGCGGTCGCGCGAATCGCCCAGCCCGGTTCGAGATCGGGCAAGTAAATCACACGCGGAATTTTTTCGAGCGCGCCCGCCCAAATCACCGGGGCGCTTACGTATCCGCCGGTTGCAAAAATCGCGTTCGGTTGAAACTCGCGAATGATCGCGCGCACGCGCCCGATGCTTTGCGCGACGCGTCCCAGGTTGCGCGCCGCGGCGATCGGATCGAGTCCGCGGACGCCGCCCACCTCAATCGCGCGAAAAGAAATGTGCGCGCGTTCCGCCAAGCGTTCTTCAATGCTCCCCGCGCGACCAACATACAACAGGTCGTCAGCCTGAGCGGAGCGAAGCGGAGTCGAAGGATCAGCGTTCGCGCGTTTCCGAATCGCGTCCGCGACGGCTAACGCGGGATAGACGTGTCCCCCCGTCCCGCCCCCCGAAATTAAAAGTCGCATTGGTCGCGTCCTTTGATTCGTGATTGCGCGAAATACTCAACAACACACCCACCGCCGACAGCGCGGCGATCAACGCGGAACCGCCGAACGAAATAAATGGAAGCGGCACGCCGGTAAATGGAATCGTCGCGGTAACGACGCCAATGTTGACGAACGCTTGAAAGATCAACCAGAAGGTCAAGCCGGTTGCCAACACTTGACCGAACGGATCTTTGGCGCGCGCCGCGATGTGAAAGCCGCGATACGCGAACGCGAGAAACAGCGCGAGGATCGCCCAGGTTCCGATCAAGCCCATCTCTTCGCCGAGCAACGCGAAAATCGAATCGGTGTGCGGCGCAGGCACGTAACCGTATTTCGAAAATCCCGCGCCGAGTCCGCGCCCCGCGACGCCGCCCGATCCCAGGGCGATGATCGTCTCGATGACCTGGTATCCTTCTTTGCCGGTCATTTTGAGCGGATCGTTCAAAAAAATTCTCCAGCGTTCCAATTGGTACGGCGTGTTCAACACAATCGCGATTGCCGAGCCGCCGCCGACGATCATCAAAAACGCGAATTGAACCAGGTCTGCGCCCGCGATAAAAAACATCGCGAACGCGCACAAGCCGATGATGATCGCAGTGCTGAGATTCGGTTGCAGAACAATCAAGCCGGTAACGATGCCGACGATCACCGCGAACGGCACCAAGCCGTACGTAAGCTGGCGTAATTTTTCGCCTTTTGACGAAAGCCATTTCGCCATGTAAATAATGATCGTGAGTTTCGCGAATTCCGCCGGTTGAACCGACGCACCCATCAACCAACGCCGCGAGCCGTTGACCTCAGGCATAAAAAAGAGCGAGATCAATACGACGACCGTAACCAGGATCAATGGCACCGCAACGCGGCCCCACACGCGATAATCAATTTGCGAAAAAAAGATCAGCGCGACGATGCCGACTGCCGCGTAGATTAATTGGCTCTGGACTTCTTTGAGCGGATTGTCCGCACCCTGGGTTACGTTCGGCGCGAACGTTACGCTCCACACCATCGCCAAGCCAACCGCGAGCAACACCGCGACAATCGCGAACATAATGTAATCCACGCGCAACGCGTTTTGGATGAACCGAGTATTTTGTTGAGCCGCCATTTCCCCTCCCGTATGCAGTGACCAGTGGACAGTCAACAGTCAACAGTCCACTGGTCACTGTTCACTGTCTACTGTTGACTGTTGACTAGCGACTTGAACTTTTCACCACGTTCAAATTCATTCGCAAACATTCCGAAACTCGCGCAGGCGGGCGAAAGCAAAATGATGTCGCCGGTCTGCGCGATTTTACGCGCGCGCGCGAGGGCGCGTTGCAAATCATCAAATCGTCCGGCGATAATTTCTTTCGGTAATGCGTTCGCGAGTTTATCCGTCGCGGTGCCGTCGAGCAAAATCACGCGTTTCACTTTCGATGCGATCACGCGCGCGAGTTCGGTGAAATCGAGCGATTTGTCCGCGCCGCCCGCGATGAGAATGATGCCCGCCGGAAAAAACGTTTCGATTGCCGCGATGGCGGCGGCGGGCGCGGTCGCAGTGGTGTCGTTGATGTAGCGAACGCCGTTCAACTCGCGCACAAATTCCTGGCGATGCGGCGCGCCGCGAAATTCGCGCAATACGTTCGCGATTTGCTCCGGCGTCGCGCCGTGCAACGACGCGAGCGCGATCGCGGTGAGCGCGTTCGCGATGTTGTGCGCGCCCGGCACGCGCAGATCGCGCACATCAATAATTTTGTGCGTCGCGCCGTTCCATCGCCAAACCAGGTCGTTGCCGTCGCGATACGCGCCTTCGCTCAATGCGCGCGTCGCGCTTGTCCACACGATCTTGCCAAAGCCGCGCGACAATTTGGTGAGCGGTTTGTTGTCAAAGTTCAAAACGATAAAATCGCCCGGTTGTTGATACCGGAAAATAATTGCTTTCGCGTCCGCGTAATCGTCGAGATCGCGATAGCGATTCAGGTGATCCGGAAAAATGTTTGTGATCGCCGCAATGTGCGGGCTGACCTGGCGCGGCGGAAACGCTTCGAGTTGCCACGACGAAAGTTCCAGCACGACCGGCGTCTCGGCATCAATCGTGTCGAGCAGTTCGAGCGCGGACACGCGCAAGTTTCCGGCGACGACCGTTTTCGGATTCGCGCGTTTCAGAATTTCGCCGGTCATCAACGTCGTCGTCGTTTTGCCTTTGGTGCCGGTGATGCCGATGACTTGCGCCATCCCGCGCGGCAGTCGTTCGACAAACAAGCCCATTTCCATTTCAATCGGGATGTTGTGCTCGCGCGCGATCTGCAAGAATCGCGATTCGCGCGGGACGCCGGGATTGCGAACGATCAAATCCGCATCGCGAAAATCCTGTTCGCGATGTTCGCCGAGAACATATTCGATTGGTAAGCCGCGCAATGCGTCGAGCGATGTTTGCAATTCTTTGGCGCGTTTCAAATCGGTAACGGTTACACGCGCGCCTTGCTTCACCAACCACTGCGCGACACCGAGTCCGCCGCCGTGCACGCCGAGACCGAAAACCAGGACGCGTTTGTTGTGCAAATCCATCTCAATTTTTACTCACCCAGATCACCATTTGATCGTTCTTCATTCGCCATTGCACGCACACCGGAAAATCGTACGGATTGGTGATTCGCAAATCGCGTTCCCACGCGCAATTGCAACTCCAAATGTTCGTCCAGTATTTTTGCTCGACGCCGGAAATCGGCGGATGCGTTGGCACCGGTGCGACGCGCGCTTGCGAACCGAGTCCGACCATTTCCGCCGTTTTCATACCGCCCCACTCGGCGGCTTGGCGCAAACGCGACGCGCTCAAGCAAACGCCCAAGCCCCACACATCGCCAACTTTTTTCCACGGCGCAAATTCAAACGCGATCCATTCACCGTTGATTAACTGACCCCACTCGCGAATAATACTTTTTGTCTCGCGCGCATTGAAGCACAGTTTGCCTTGCAAGTCGGAAGGATTCGCTTTTGCGCCGCCGCTCTTGGTTTGAAAAAACCAGAGTTGATTGAATCCGAAATCGCTTGTCGTTTCAAACGAGTATGTTTTGAATCGTCCCAGAAAACTTGTTGGCGTTGGCATCGGTTCGATGAACATCGCGTTCCGCGCGATCAATCCATTGCTCGGTTCAACCGTCCTGGGCGCGTTCGTCGCACCGCCACAGGCAACCAACACAAAACCAATTAGCATTTGGAAAATTTGAAATCGCATTGATCCAATCACGCATCACGTTTTACGCTTTACGTTTTATCGCACTCACAATCTCTTCCATCGCGACCCCGCGCGAACCTTTTACCAAAATCACATCGCCCGCGCGCGCCAGCTCGCGCACAATCGCGATTGCATCAGCGTTTTCCGCCGCGAAAAAAATTTTCTCCGCCATCATCCCGGCATCGCGCGCCGCATCACCGATCCATTTGCCGCGCGCGCCGACCGCGATCAAAATGTCCGCGACCTGCGCGACGCGTTCGCCAACGATTTGGTGTCCTGGTTTTTCCATCGCGCCGAGTTCGCGCATATCGCCCAGCACCGCGAGCTTGCGCCCGCGCAAACTCGCAAGCAGATCGAGCGCGGACAGCGACGACGCGGGACTCGCGTTGTACGTGTCATCCAAAATCGTCGCGCCATTTTCGTCGGGAATCGCGACGAGCCGCAACTGCGCGGACTCGTCTTGCAAACCGCGCACGATGTCGTCCCAGCCGATTTCTTCCGCGATGCCGACTGCCGCCGCCGCGAGCGCGTTGTGAACGACGTGCTTGCCCAGCATTGGCACGCGCACCGGAATTTTTTCGATGCCGTGATGAAGCGTGAACGCGATGCCGTCCAGCCCGCGCGATTCGATCGCGTCCGCCCACATATCAAAATCAGGACGCGTACCGTACGACATCACACGCGCGCGTGTTTGCGCGCGCATCGCGAGCACGCGCGCGTCATCGCCGTTCAAAATCGCGACGCCATCGCGCGGAAGCGACTCGATCAATTCCGCTTTGGCTTGCGCGATTCGCTCAAGCGTTCCCAGGCGTTCGAGATGGCTCGGACCGATATTCGTTACGACGCCGATGCTGGGTCGCGCAATCGCGCACAGCGCGCGAATTTCGCCGCGCGCGTACATCGCCATTTCAAGCACTGCGCGTTCGTGCGTTTCGTTCATCCGAAAAATCATCAACGGCAAACCGGTTTCGCTGTTCAGGTTGCCTTCGCTTTTTAAGGTGCGAAATCGCTGGCGCAAAACGGCGGCGATCATTTCCTTCGTCGAACTTTTGCCGACGCTCCCGGTAACGCCAATTGTTTTGCAATGTGAAAATTTTTTGCGCCAAAACGTCGCGAGATGATGAAGCGCATCAAGCGACGAGTCCGCGATCACAATCGCGGGAACGCGGGGCTTGGCGCCAGGTTGCAACCCGGCGGCACCGACTTGAGTTGAATCAAACAAGTGCACACGCGGACCTAGCCCAAGCCCCACGACGCGCGGTTCTGCGATGACGACTGCCGCGCCGCGCGCGAACGCGTCACGAATAAAATCGTGTCCATCCAGCGACTCGCCTTTGAGCGCGATAAAGAGCGACCCCGCGCGCGCCTGTCGCGAATCTACAACCACATCACTAATCGCGATTTGCTCCGCGCGCGCGGGACGAACATTCAGCACTGCTTCGAGTACATCTGCTAACGTCAACACTGTTCACTGTTCACTGTTCACTATTCACTGACAACTGCTCACTTGCCCTTACGAATTTCATCCGGCGGCAAACCGATTTGCGCGACAAGTTGTTTCGCAACTGCCGCAAACACCGGCGACGCGACCTGGGATCCCCACTCGGACGTTTGCGGCTTGTCGAGTTTGACCAGGATCACAAAACGCGGATCATCCGCCGGGAGATAACCAACGAACGAAGCAATCGTCCATTTTTGATCGTACGCGCCGTAACCAGAAATTTGCGCCGTCCCGGTTTTGCCGGCGATGCGATAGCCCGGCACGACCGCTTTGTGCACGGATTCCGCGACAATCGCGTCCGCGAGAATTTGCGTCACGAGCCGCGCGGTTTCCGGTTTGATCACCTGGCGAATAAATTGCGGCGCGGTCGTTACCGGATTCGCGCCGGGTTGATGAACCTGGTGAATGATGTACGGCTTCATCAACTTGCCCTGGTTCGCAATTGCCGCGATTGCGGTCGCGACTTGGAGCGGCGTCGCGGCAAGCCCCTGCCCGAACGCGTTCGTGCCAAGATCAATATCGCGCCATTTGCCGTCGCCCGGCGATTTCACTTCGCCCGCAACTTCGGCGGCGAGTTCGACGCGCGTGAGATTGCCGAAACCGAAATCGCGCACGTATTGATAAAATTTTTCCGCGCCCAAGCCGACGCTCATTTTCAACGCGACGACGTTGAGCGAGTAGCGCATCACATCCACCAACCCGACGCGCCCCATCACGCGCTCTTCGGGATTCTTGATTGTCGCGCCGCCGAAATCAATTTGCCCGGGATCGTCGAACACCGTGTGCGGCGTGATCGTCCCGGCATCGAGCGCGGACGCGAGCGTGATCGCTTTGAACACCGAACCCGGTTCGTACTGCGAACTGACAACTGGATTGTTGTAGCGCGTTTGATTCGCCGGATCAAAGTACGCGTTCAAATCCGCGGTCGGATACGCGGCGAGCGCGAGAATCGCGCCGGTTTTTGGATCGAGCACCAGGATCGATCCGCTTGCCGCGCGCGTACTGCGAATCGCGTTCGCGAGTTCGACTTCGACGATACGTTGCATTCCGCGATCAATCGTCAACACCAGGTCTGCGCCATTTGTCGCGACCGCGTTCATCGGCACATCGAACGGAATCACTTCGCGCAGAGCGTCGCCCGCGGAATTGATTTGTCCATCGCGTCCGCGCAGTAACGTGTCGCGCGCTTGCTCGACGCCGTACGCGGCTTGACGTTCCAAATTCACATAGCCGACGACGTGCGTCGCGAACGATCCGCCCGGGTAATAGCGCATCGGGCGCGAGGTGATTTCGAGATTCGTCAAGTAGCGTTTTTCTTTAAGGTCTTGCAGTGGACCGCCAATCGTGATCGGCACATCACGCGCGAGCGTGACCGGTTCTTTCGACGAAAGTTTTGGCAGAATCGTTTCCGGCGGCTGATTCAAAATCGCGCCGAGTTCGCGCGCGATTTCGGCGAGCGCTTCCGGCTTGCGATTCACTTTCGACGTGAGGCGCGCGGTGTAGAGAAAACGATCCGCCGCGAGCAAATAGCCGTCGCGCGTGCGAATGTCGCCGCGCCGCGCGTAAATTTTCGTTTTGAGTTCGAGTTGCCCGCGCGCGAGATCGTCCAAGCGATCCCACTGGACGACTTGCCAATAGAACAAGCGCGCGGCGAGCACCAGCCCGACCGCGGCGAGCATCAACATCGCCAAGCGCATTCGCGCTGGCGCGCGCGTTAAAGTTTGTGCGGACATTGATCACCTATTCGTGGCGCGCGCTTTTAGCGCGCTACGGACTCGCCTCAACCGCGCCGGAACCCGGCGCGAGACCAAAGCGTTCCAACACGCGCGTCCAAAAATCCGGCGCGCGATCCGCGCGCGAATTCGACGACCACACCGGCGCGGGTTTTGGATTTTCGACCGGATAATTTTTGACGACAAGGTAATGCACTTGGGTTTCGATTGCCGGACGCATCCCCATCAAACGCGCCCGTTCCGCGAGTTTCGCGGGCGCGGTCAATTCCGCGATCTCGATTTGCAATTGAATATTCTCGCGCTCGATGCGATCTAATTGCGCTTGCAGATCGTGCGTGCGTTGCCCGGTCAATGTCGTCTGGCTCGATTGCCCGAGATAAAAGACGCCGAACAACGCGATCACCGCCGCGCAAAAAATTAGCGCGCGCGCGCTGAGGAACGGCGCTGGCGGCGGCGTTGGTATTTTTTCAGTGTGCTTGATTGGGTCGGACATAGTTTGAGTGTGTAGGGCAAATTTACGCGAAGCGTTTGCCTTACGCGATGCGTTCCGCGACGCGCAATTTCGCGGAGCGGCTACGCGGGTTCGCGAGTTCTTCCGCGCGCGTGGCTTGAATCGGATGTTTCGTCAACACGCGCAGTTGCTTGTTGGAGCGAAAATAATTTTTCACGATGCGATCTTCGAGCGAATGAAACGCGATGATCGCGACGCGTCCACCAATCGCCAGCGTCTCGGCGATTTGCGGCAGAACATTTTCGATTACCTCGAGTTCGCGATTGACCGCGATCCGTAACGCTTGAAATGTGCGCGTCGCCGGATGAATTCGCCCGCGGCGTCCCAGCGCGATTTCGATCACACGCGCGAGTTGCGTCGCAGTTTCAAGCGGTCGCGCGTGCGCGATCGCGCGTGCGATTTTGCGCGAGGCACGCTCTTCGCCGTACTCGAAAATCAAATCCGCGAGTTCGTCCTCGTCGAGATCGTTCACGAGATCCGCGGCGGTCGTCTGCGCGCGCGCGTCAAAACGCATATCGAGCGCGCCCTCGCTCGCGAACGAAAAGCCGCGCGCGGGATCGGCTAACTGCATTGACGATAATCCAAGATCGAGTACAATACCATCCACCGGAAAAAAATCGTTCGCGCTGGCGACCGCGCGCAACTGCTCGAAATTGGAATGGACAAAAATCGCGCGGGCACCAAAGCGCGCGAGATTTTCTTTCGCAATTGCCAATGCGTGCGGATCGGCATCGAGACCCAGCAATCGTCCATCCGGCGCGGAC
>JACRPR010000103.1:17515-49590 GCA_016223105.1 Chloroflexota bacterium
GGACGAATCGAGAAGCGCGCGCGCGTGCCCGCCCGCGCCGAGTGTGCCATCAATGTAGCGTCCGCCCGCGCGCGGCGCGAGATGCTCGATGATTGGCGAAACCAGGACAGCAACGTGCTGGCTCCCTCCCCTTTCGAGGGGGAGGGTCGGGGTGGGGGTCTGGATCACTTGCCTGCCGCGCGTTTCATCACTTGCCCCATTCGCTCCGCGACGACGGACGCGTTCGATTCAATCGCTTGATTGTTCTCGTTGAATTTTTCGGGATTCCAAATTTCGATCCGACTGACGACACCCAGCACGACGACCTGACCATTGAGATGCGCGAACTTGCGAAGGTCGTCGGGAATCAAAATGCGACCTTGCTTGTCCACTTCGAGCAGTTCGGCTTTGCCAGCGAGATAACGCGCCCAGGCGCGCGCATCGGACATTTCGATCCCGGCATCATCAATCTCGGTCGCGATTTTTTCAAATTTGATTTGGGGGAAAACAAACAAGCAATCGTCCAACCCGCGCGTAACGACAACGCCGGACGCGAGTTCAGCCCGCCATTTCGCGGGGAGCGTCAAGCGTCCCTTTTCGTCAATGCTGTGTGAATTTGATCCTAAGAACATACGTTCAGTGTCCCACTGGAGATATAGCACAGGTGTTCCAGAAAGCCCCGTCTCCCACTTTGACCCACTTTTTCCCACTTTTACGACGCCATTATCCCACAAATCCTATCGCGGTGTCAAGTGGGTTAGCGGACTAGATTCAAATTTTAAGGTGTTGGCAGAAAGTTGAGAAAACGATGAACCGCATTGCCCTGCTCGCGCATTTACAGACAAACGATCATGAATTCGATAAAATGGTCGCACAATTGCGAACGGTGGATGCCGCGCTCGCGAATGATGCGGCGGTCGTTGCCGCGCGCGCGACGCGCGATGCCGCGCAAAAAAAATCAAGCGATCTGCGCGGCGCATTGCGCGATCGCGAACTCGAAGCGAAATCGCTCGACGCGAAAATCAAAGAGATTGAAGCGCGCTTGTACAGCGGACGCACCACAAATCCGAAAGAACTCGACGGGATGGAAAAGGATTTGCAGATGCACAAGCGGCAAAAGAGCGCGCTCGACGATGTTCTGCTCGGATTGATGGACGCGGCGGAAGGCGCGGAAAAAATCGCGAGCGAGACCGCGCGCGATTTTGATCGCGCGGAAGCCGCGCGCGCGAGCGCGGTCGAACGGTTGACGCGCGAACGCGCGGAGTTGTTCGCGCGCGAAAACGATTTGAGCGCGGCGCGCGAACAGACGCGCGCAGTGCTCGACGCGGAATCGCTCGCGATGTATGATCGTTTGCGCCAAGCGAAAGCCGGGCGCGCAGTCGCGTCAATCAAACAGAACGCGTGCGGCGCGTGCGGCGTAACCGTGCCGACTGGTCTCGCCTCGCGCGTGCGCGCGGGCGAAGAGCTTGTGGTGTGTCCGAGTTGTGGGAGGATTTTGGCAAGTTGAGACCCTCCTTTCTACTCATCATCTCCGGCGCGCCCGGCGCGGGCAAGACCACGTTAGCGCGCCAACTCGCGCGCAAATTGAATTTGCCACTCGTCGCAAAAGACGATATAAAAGAGGCGCTGTTCGATTCGCTGGGATGGAAGGATCGCGCGTGGTCAAAGCAGTTGGGGCGCGCGACGTACGAACTGATGTATTATTTCGTCGAACAGCAACTCGCGGTCGGACGTTCGTTGATCGTCGAAAGCAATTTTGATTCCGCGCACGCGTCGCCGCGATTTCGCGCGATCCAGGACAAGCATCCGTTCGCGCCAATTCAAATTATTCTGAACGCGGATGGCAATGTCCTGGTCGAGCGATTCAAAACGCGGTGGGCGTCCGGCGCGCGGCATCCTGGTCACGTAGATCATTTGAGCGCGCCGGAGGAAATCGAAAAATTACGCGACCATCGTTACGCGCCGCTCGACCTCGGCGGCGCAGTGATCGAAATGGATACGACGAATTTTGCGACGGTGGATTATGCGGAGTTGTTCGGTATGCTAAAAGGATATTTGGATTCGAGCGTTTACGCGGTTGCTCCGAAAGCAGAAACCCGCTAAAGCGTCGAATCGATCGCTCACTTTTTGTGGAGTCGCCACAATGAAATTGCTCGCCCTCTTTTTTTTCCTCACGATGCCACTGCGGATTTACAAAGACACCACGCTTCCGCCGAACGGCGAATATCGCCAGCCGATCATTATCATGGCGGACAACCTCACACTCAATTGCCAAAACTCGGCGATCATCGGTGAAAAAGTTGGCGTCGGAATTTTACTGCAAAACCGGCGCAACGTTACGATTCGCAATTGTCGCGTGCGCGGTTGGGACGTGGGACTGTACGGCGTGCGCGGCAGAAACCTGGTTTTCGAAAATAATGATTTCAGCGGAAATTATTTGGACGACAATTCAAACATCGAACACCTCAAACCGATTCCGCATGGCGGAATGATTTTGAACGGGATTTCAAGTTCGCGCGTCGTCGGCAACACGGCGAACGGCAACGTCGCGGGAATTCAAATTCTCAACGCGCAAAAAATTCGCGTCGAGCGCAACACGACGAGCCGCAATCGCGGTTGGGGCATTTATTTGTACGGCACGACTGCGAGCCAGATTTATTCCAACACCGTCGAGTACAACAATCGCAGTTGTCCCGAATGGGGACCGGACGCGGGATGCGGTTCTGCCGGCATCGTGCTGACCAAACAATCGGACCGTAATCAGATCGCGTGGAACACACTGAACTATAACGGCGATGGAATTTATCAGGGCAACGAACCCGACCTGGCAAGCAACGATCTCGAAATTTTTGGCAACTATATTTCGCACAGCATCGCGAACGGCATCGAGGCAACGTTCAGCCAACGCAATTACATTCATCACAACACGCTCGTCGAAGACAATTACGGCGGCTGGTTTGGGTACGCGCAAAATTTGCGCTTTGAGTACAACACGGTGAAAAATTCCAAAGTCAACGGCGTCGAAGCGCCGAACGCGCAGAATCATCGGTACATCGGAAATACGTTTATCGGCGCGAGTTTGATTTTGCGTTTGGAACAGAGCAACACGTACGCGGGCACTTGTCAGGGCAACACGTTCGAGAAAAACGAATTTCAAAATGGCGCGAAAAGCGCGACGCCGGATTGTAAATGAAATCGCGTTGGATGAAGACAGAAACCAGGTTTCTGCGAGAAACCTGGTTTCTGTCGAAAAGTTTGATCGTCATCGCAGTTTTGATCGGCGCGTGCGCGTGTGCAATCGCGCGATTGCCGGTAACGCGCGCCGCGCCGCCCGCGCAAGCGACCGAAGAGCCAACCAAACCGCCGTACATTTTTCCAACGCCAATTTTCATTCCGACGTTTCCGCCGGAATCGCCCACTGCCGCGCGCGAACCGGGCGCGCCGACGAACACACCGCTCGCGACGCGCGCGCCCGATTCAGCATCCGGCGAGCAAACGTACATCATCGAGCGCGGTGATAGTCCCTGGATCATCGCGCAAAAAGTGTACGGCGACGGCACCAAGTACAAAATAATTTTGGACGCGAACGGATTGACGACGAGTTCGCGTCTGCGCGTCGGTAGCACGCTGATCATTCCTCCACTCGAAGGCACGCCGCGCGCGCCGACCGCGACCGCGACACTCGCGGCAACGCCAACTGTCGCGATCACCCCAACGCCCGCGCCGACGATCACCCCAACATTAGTGGCGACGCTCACGCCAACGTCCGCGCCTGGAATGATTCCGAGTTCATTCGGCGCGCCGATGGTTATTCTCGTCAACGTTTTTAGCATCGTGTTTTTCATCGCCGCATTGATCACCGGCGTTCTCGCGCTGTTGGCGTACGAACGCGCGCGCCGATTTATGATCGCGCCCGAAAGCGCCGGACGATTGCAACGCTGGCTTAATCGCAAAAAATAAAATCGCGAGCATAATGCTCGCGATTTTTTTATCCGCGAATTACGCGAATCTCCGCGAATTATTTTTTATTCGCGGAGATTCGCGTAATTCGCGGATAACAAGATTTTCTCTTCGATCTGCCGCGCGGGGATGGCGCGCACGCGCACGACTTTGCGCCGCGACGTTTCGCCGATCACGATCTCGATGTACGCGCGGCGCACGTTGAGCAACTCGGCGAGAAACGCGATCAGTGCGACGTTCGCTTTGCCCTCGACCGGCGGCGCGTTCAAGCGAATTTTCACCACGTCGCCTTCGATCCCGGCGATTTCATTTTTCCGCGCACGCGGCACCACTTTGATCGCGAACGATACCGCGTTGTTCGATTCGGTAAAGATACTCATTGCGAAATAGACAACCACAGATTGCACAGATTTTTTTCTGTGAAATCCGCACTAAACCCTGCCCACGGATACAAAGGAACACGGATAAATAAAAAATATCCGTGTTCCTTTGTATCCGTGGGAAAATTTTGTTCGCATTGAAATTGGCAAAATAATGGCTACTTGAACAACGCGCCGGTGAAAAAGCGCGCGACGATCACGAGCGCGAGAAGCCAGCCCCAGATAATTTGCCCGGTCAGCAGAACAAAGATCGCCGCGTACACGGACGCGAACATTACGAAAACCAGGTGCGTGCCAAGTAAAAACGGGCGCGGCGTGGTGGATGCCGCGATTTTTTTCAAGCCGAATAGCATCACCGGCATTTCGGCAATCGCGATTCCAAGCAGAATCAGAAAAATGATCGCGATGCCAAGCGGGTGTTCGATCAATCCCGAATAGCGCGTGCTGACCATACTGGCGAGTTGATAGATTCCTCCACCGATCAACACACCAAGCGCGCCAGCGATAGCGACATCCCATTTCATTTTGATCCCTCGCGCGTCCACGCCTTCGCGATCACTTGGCGCGTCATTTTCGGCACATCGAATTTGATCAGATCGGCGCGCGCGACCCAGCGCGCATCCAGCACGTCGTCACCCGCGCGCACATCGCCGCTAACGTACCGCGCGAAAAAATCCACGATGACATAGTGATACTGCGCGCGCCCCGCGTCATCGCGCAGAACAATGTCCACCGCGTCCACGACATCGCCGAGCGCGATTTCGATGCCGCACTCTTCGCGCACTTCGCGCGCGGCGGCATCGCGCAATGCTTCGCCGAGTTCAATCGCGCCGCCGGGCAAACCCCACATTCCATAGCCCGGCGCTTTGCCGCGTTGAATCATCAAAACCAGGTCGTCTTTGCGAACGATCACGCCGACGCCGGGAATTGGGCGCGTGGGATATTCGCGCGAATCAGCCATTGCTACCTACGGGCTTGATGTCTTTGACATTCAATTGCAAGCGCACTTCGCCGTTCCACTCGCGCGATTCGAACTCGTACGCAACATCAATCGTCTTGGGTAACGCGCCGAGCCAGCTCGCCTGCCGAAACGCGATCGCTTCCCAGGTAGATTGTCCGTCTGATAAAATCATTCGCAAATGATCTGTGCCGACCAGTTTCGCATCGCGCACGGTTACGTTGCGACTCGCAAACACCGGCTCGCGATTGCCGTACCCGAATGGCGCGAGTTGTTTCAACGCTTCTTGCAACGCCCAGGTCATT
This sequence comes from Chloroflexota bacterium, assembly GCA_016223105.1. Taxonomy (GTDB): domain Bacteria; phylum Chloroflexota; class Anaerolineae; order UBA4142; family UBA4142; genus JACRPR01. Next base: position 23,098 of record JACRPR010000103.1, read on the forward strand.
TCGCTCAACGGCGCTTCGGCGTCAATGTGCAACGTCGGCGCGCGGTCGCTGTCCGCGAGTTCGCGCGCGGCGATCTCTTTCAAGCGCGCTTCGAGCGCAGGTAAATTTTCGTTGCGCACCGTGAACCCCGCCGCCATCGCGTGCCCGCCGTGCCGCACCAACAAATCGCGACATTGATCGAGCGCGGCGACGATGTTAAATTCGCTGATACTTCGCGCCGAGCCGCGACTTTCATCATCGCCGCGATGCACCGCGACCGCAGGGCGATAAAAATCATCGGTGAGCCGGCTCGCGATCAAACCGACAATGCCTTCGGGAAATTCCGGCGCGGCGACGAAAAGCAAATGCTCGTTCTCCGCAGGCGCAATCACGGCGGCGCGCGCGTTCTGCGTCATCTCGTTCGTCAAGCGTTGCCGTTCGCGATTCGTCTCTTCGAGTTTGCGCGCGAGGTCTTCGGCTTCGCCGGGATATTGCGTCGTGAGCGCGTGGTACGCCATCAACGCGTGTTCCAATCGTCCGGCGGCATTGAGGCGCGGACCCAATGTGAAACCGATGTTGCCCGCGCTGATCGTTGCCGGCTTGATGCCCGCGAATTTTAACATCGCTTGCAAACCCGGTCGCTCGGTTTTTCGCAAACGTTCCAAACCGAGTTTGACCAGCGCGCGATTTTCGCCGGTGAGCGGCACGAGATCGGCGACGGTGCCGAGCGCGGCGAGATCGAACAATTCCGCTTCGTCCACCGGCGCGCGATCGTGATTGACCGCGACGCGCGACTCTGCGCGCAGTAATCCTTGCGCGAGTTTGAACGCGACGCCCGCGCCGGATAATTCTTTCGCTGGATACTTGCAGAGTGGTTGTTTCGGATTGATCACCGCGAACGCGTTCGGCAATTCATCGCTCGGCGCGTGATGATCGGTTACGATCATATCGAGTCCGATCTCCGTGCCGAACGCGACTTCGGGGAGCGAACGCACGCCGCAATCCACCGTGATGACGACGCGCACGCCCTGCTCTTTTAATTGCGCGAGCGCATCCTTGTTCAATCCGTATCCTTCGTCAATGCGATGCGGAATGTACGGCTGAACATTCGCGCCGAGCGATTCGAGCGTTTGCACGAGCAACGCGGTCGCCGTCACACCGTCCACATCGAAATCGCCGTACACCGCGATTGCTTCGCGCGCGCGAATCGCGCGGCGCAAACGATCAACCGCCTCGTTCATCCCGCGCATTTGGTACGGATTGCCAAAAGTCGTTTCCGGCGCGAGGAACGCGCTGACCTGTTCTGGCGTGGTCATACTGCGATTGTTGAGAATTTGAATGAGGAGAGGATGTAATTGCTGTTCGGCGAAACGCGCAACCGCGAGCGAAGAGACGCGCGGCGCGATCTGCCAACGTTTAGATTTAGGTGGCACAATAACTCCGTGGAATATAGTGGCGTGATTTTACCACGACGCGCGGGGATTCGCAAAACGGAATCATCCGCGCGCGCGGAAAAAATTTTGCGCGAGCATCACAATACCGAGCGCGATCAACAACACGGGCCAATACGATCCCAGCACATTCGGTCCGCCCAGGAACGACGCAAAGACCGCGAACATCACCAGACTGATCACAATCGTCCACACGCCGCCGCGCAAATTTTTTGCCGGGTCTTTGCCGAGCAAACCCATCAACATCGTGCCGACACCGGCAAAACCAGGAATGAGCGCCCACGCATATCGCCAACTGCCCCAATCGTGTGTGAGGTTTTGCCAGTAGATCAATGCACCGATGCCGCCGAATACGCACGCGGGCACGGCGAGTCCCGGCGTCCCGGTAAAAATCGCGATCAATAACCACAGCGCGCCGAACGCGATGATGAAAAGGGGCCACGCATTTTCGATGCCGAGTACGCGTCCCAGGTCGGGAACGAGTTGCACGGCGAGAAACCAGATGCCGATCAAAATCAACATCAATCCGCCGATGAGTGATGATCGTTTTTGGCGATCCATTTTTTCCTCCGCGTCTGTAACGCAAATTTTCAAATTTGCGCTACGCGCGATTATACTCGCGTTTTCCAAACACGCCAAGATTGTGCTACAATCAGATCCGAAGGGTTTTCCGTAGCGAAGCGAAGGAACCCTTCGGGTCTTGATTGGGAGGCACAATGGCTCGCATCGTTTTTATGGGTACGCCGGATTTTGCCGTCCCGGTTTTGGACGCGCTGACGCGCACGGAACATTCCATCGTCGGCGTGTACACGCGGCCAGATCAACCGGCGGGACGTGGCAAAGCATTGCGCGCGTCGCCGATCAAACAACTCGCGCTCGAACGCGGCTTGCAAATTTTTCAGCCCGCGACATTACGCAAGCCGGAAAATATCGCGCCTTTGCGCGATCTCGCGCCGGACGCGATTATCGTCGCGGCGTACGGATTGATTTTACCGGCGGAGGTGCTCGCAATTCCGGCGCGCGGTTGCGTCAACACGCATGCGTCGCTCTTGCCGCGACATCGCGGCGCCGCGCCGATTGCCGCGGCAATTCTCGCGGGCGATGCGGAAACCGGGATTACGCTGATGCAAATGGACGCGGGACTCGACAGCGGTCCGATGCTCGCGACGCGCGCCATCGCGATTGACGATGCCGACACGACCGGCACACTCACGCCGAAACTCGCGCGCGTCGCCGCCGAGTTGTTGATCGAAACTCTGCCGCAAATTCTCGCGGGCGCGATTGTGCCACAACCGCAAGACAACGCGCGCGCGACGATGTTCAAAACGATTCGCAAAGAGGAAGGGCGAATTGACTGGGCGCGTTCGGCAATTGAAATCGCGCGACGCGTGCGCGCGTTCAATCCGTGGCCCTCGGCGTTTACGTTTTGGAATGGCGCGCAAATCAAAATTTTGCGCGCGCAGGCGGCAGAATCGAAAACGAATTTCGAACCAGGTCGCGTGATTCAAATCGAAAAAGAAATCGGCGTGGCAACCGGCGACGGCGTGCTGATGTTGCGCGAGGTGCAACTTGCCGGGAAACGCGCGATGGCGATTGAGGAATTTGTGCGGGGGCAAAAAGCGTTTGTTAGTTCAATAGTTGGATAGTTGCATAGTTGACCAACTATCGAACAATTCAACTATGAAACTATGGAACAATTTTATAAATCATCATATTCATCCCGCCCAACTCGCGCGTGAGCGCGCAATTCGTTTGAAAGACCGGGACGAAACGCGAATCGCGCGCGAGCGCGGGGTACCAATCGGGGAAAAAAATTGCGTGGGTCGTTTGTCGCGAAAATAAATAATCGCGCAGGCGACCTTCGTCGCGTAAAAATGGAATCACTTGAGGCGTTACTAACCCGGCGAGATCAATGAACGGTTGATCGTACAAATAACCGAGCGCGCCAATATCGTGTGCGGCAACGCGCGCATCGCGCGGCGCGCTGTCCGCGATCCACCGCGCGCTCTGCACCATCTCGCAATCAATGAACGCGACATCGTTCGCGTACGCGTTCGCGCCGATCAACCAAAACGCGATCAGCGTCGCCGCGATGGTCGCACCGCACACGCGTCGCGCGACGCGAAGGCGAATCCGCGCGAACAATTCCACCGTGCCGACAATCCCATAAATCGCGATGAATGGAATCACCGGCATTTCGTAACGACCATGTTGGTACGTTACCGGCAATCGTGATGCGTACAGCGCGGGCAAGATCACAATCCACGCGACCGGGATCAATGCGCGCCAATCGCGCGCGCGGATCAATCGCGCGGTGATGAACACAAAACCGGGAAGCAGTAACATTTGCGCGCCGACCCAGGGCACGCTCACCAATTCGAACCAGCGCAGGATGAACGGCGCGCGCTCGAACAAAATCGCGTACTCGACATTTTTCGCGTAAAAGGTGTTGGGGAGCAATGTGCCGTTGGTGTGCAAGTTGAAAACCAGGTATGGCGTGAGGAAAATCCCAAATCCCAAAATTCCAAATCCTAAATCGCGGATGCGTCTTTCAAAAAGAATTTTTCCAAAAATCAGCGCGACCAACACGATCCCTTCGGGGCGCGTGAGCGTGAGGAGCGCGCCGATGAGTCCGAGCAGAAACGGATGTGCGCGCCCGAAAAATCGTTCGAGCAAAAGCAGGGAGAGAAAAATAAAAAGCGGAATTTCCATTCCACTGACCGCGCTCCACGCGAGATGCCACTCAAACAAAGTGAATAGTGAACAGTGGACAGTGAACAGTGCAGGTGGAAAGATTTGGTTGGCAAGGCGCGCGGCGAAAAGTGCGGAGGCGGCGAGGAGAATTGCGCCGAGCAAATATGCCCACGCACGAAAATCAATGTGGAGAATGTAACCCAGTGAAAGCAGGATCGTCCAGAGCGGTGAAGTCGAACCCGCGCTCGGTTGCCCGGCGAAAAAAGCAAACTCGCCGCGCGTGCCGAGATTGCGCGCGTACACCTGGTGAATCCACGCGTCGTCGAGCGGAAAGCCGCGCGCCCCGGCGAACGCGAGGTACGCGCCCGCGCTAATCAACGCGAGCGCGATGACGATAGACCCGAAGGGTTTGCGCGAAGCGAATCCTTCGGGTCTGAGGTGGTTAGTCACGTTTTTCCTCGCCCGCGCGCAAATTAAATTTGCCGGCGATAAATCCCAACACGAGCGCGATCACGAGCGATAACCCGGCGACGAGAATCAGATCGCGGAGCGTATCGCGCGCGGGCGCGCTCACCTCGTCTTCATTTGCCAACACGACAACCGACCAAAAATTCAAACGCAGACGCGCGATGCCCGCGTGTTTTGTTTTGCCATCCGCATCGCGAAAGACAATCGGCTTGGCAGACCCGCGCGCGATTTGATCGCGCAGTTCACCCAGATTTGTCGCGCGAATTTGCGTGATCTCCGCGCCGTAACGGCGTTGTGAAAACGCGCGCGTCATTTGCTCGGCGGAGAGCGGCGCGAGCGCGACAAATAGTTGCGGCTGGCTCGTGCGATCCGCGAGGCGCACACCGTCTTCATCCACGAGCAAAACATTTTGATCCGCGCCGACCGCCGCCCACAATTCTTGCGCGGCGACGCGAATGACGAGCGCGCCCGCGACATCACCCGCGTTGTTCAGAATCGGCGCGCTATAGTACTGCACATACTCGCCGAAATCACGCGCGAGCACCGACGCGTGCAAATGTCCGCGCAACGCGTCACGCACAAACGCGCGTTCGCTCCAATCCGCGAGCATCGAGTTGTCGGTCGTCATCGCGACGATCCCAAACGCGTCCACAATCGTCGCGGCGCGAAGCGTGTCATCGGCGGCGACGAGCGCGCGCAATTCTTCGCGCGCGACCGCGCCGCGCGTGACGCGTTGTGTTTCATCCGACGCGGCGAACGCGCGCAGAGACGGCAACGCGGCGAACGTAAACGTTTGGAGCAAGCGCGTGTTCAATGTGCGCCCGACCGAGTCCGCGAGAAATTCCGCGCGCGCGATCAAATCGCGATCCGCATCGGCAAGCGCGCGTGTGCGGTGATCGGCGTAGAGTTGAAAGATCAGCGCGTTGAGCGCGACACTGCCGATCACCAACGCGGCGAAAAACAGCCCCACAGCATTACGCGAGCGATTCATCTTTATTCCTGCACCTTGCGCGATTCATTCCATTTTGTGATCAGCGCGTTAATCTTCTGATTTTGGCTAGGGCACAATTTCGAACACAAACGCCGGGCGATTCAGCGCATCGCGAAAATCGGCGACGCGTTTCAAACCGGGAACCGTAACGCGTTCGTTATACAGATCGCTGAACGGGCGCGGGTGATCGAATTCGACTATCACATAGCGCGCGTTATACTTGCGCGCGGCGATAAACAGCGCGTCCACATTTTCGGTGGGGATCACAATCGCGCGACGATGGCTCACGGTGTAGAACATCGGCGGGTCAACCACCATCACCAGATCATCCGCGCGCGCGTTTTGATCGAGCCAGCGCGCGATCGGAGTGTAATGTGCGTCGCGCTGATTCCACAACGGAATCACCCCCGACGACGCGCCCCAAATGGCTTGCGCGTACAGATACACGCTAAAGAGCGCGGCGAGAATGACAAACCCAAATCGAAAAACTTGAGTGGCTTCGCGCAAATTCCACGCGCGGCGACGGCGTGCGATCCATTCGACGCTCGCGTCAATGCCCAGGGGCGCGGTAATCGCGAAAAACGGCGCGAGCGCGGACGCGGAATGAAACAGCGAACCGCGCCAACTCGGAAAAGTAAATCCCAACGTCATCACAAGATAAAGTAAAATCAAGTAAATGGTAATGGGTAAATGGTAAATGTGTTGACGCGTTTTCCACCAACCGATGAATGAAAAGGGCGCAAGAAAAAATACGAGACTGGAAAACGCGAGGATGAACGCGTTTTGAATCGCGGCGTTCACTTTCGAGCCGACAATGCCTTCGAGTCCCCACGCGAAATATCGCGCCGGCGTCAGATCGTCCGTAAAGCGAAACAGTTCGTCATAGTGTGTCAGCCAAAGTGTTTTCGCGCCGCCGATGGGAAACAGCGCGCCGAACGTTATCGTATTGCGCGCGAACCAGGGAAGCATAATGAGCAGGTAACCGAGCGCGCTAAAAAATGTCAGACGTAAAACGCGCGGCGCGATGCGCGATACGCGATCCGAATTGCGAATCGCGAAAAATGTAAACGCAATGGGCGCGATGACGAGGAACAAAATGCCGTCGGCGCGCGCGAGGTGACTCAAGCCGGCAAAAATGCCGGCGAGAAAAAAGAATTTGTCCGCGTTTGCGCGCCCGCTTTCTTCGATGCCGCGCGCGATCAAAAAGAGCGTGATGCTCCCGGTTATGGCGAACACGGTGAAATTGTCCGGGCTGACCCAGTAGATTGTGTAAAATCCGCTGAACAAGGTAAAGAGCGCGGCAGACCAAGCATACCCCTTCGCCTGGCGCTCAGGGTCTCGCGAAAAAATTTTGCGGCTGAGATAAAACGCGAACACGGGCAAGAGCGCGGACAAGAAAATAAATGGAATTTGCGCGACGCGATACGATGCGCCGAACAACACAAAGAGCGGCGCGATCAACAGCGACGACAAGGGCATCCAGTACACATTACTCGGATGCGGCAAGCCCGCCGGATTGTCCAAATAATTCCACAGGACCTCTTCGACGAAACCGCGCCCGCGCGCGAGTTGTTCGGCAATGTGCATCGTGTACGCCGCGTCCATATAGCCGGCTTGCTGAAGCGGCAATGCCGTGCCCACACGAAATGCCAGCGCGATCAAAAATAGCGCGACGTACGGATTCAGTTTCTTCATCGAAGCACCTTGAACAACATCACATCGGAATTGGAATAAACCGGTTCTAAATTGACGAGGCGGCGCGGTTCGAATCCGCCCGAGGCGCGCTCACGCGCGCCGAACCACACATACTCGACGCGATAGCGCGTTAAAAAATCGCGACGCCACGCATCGTCCGCCACGCCAAAAAAATTTTCCGCCGCGTCGAATTTCGTCTCCCACTCCAATGTCTCCGCCCAATGCCCAACCACAACGCGATTACCGGCGCGCGCGGCGATATAGTTTCCCGATTCATATAGCCCAACCACAACCTGGGAACGCGTGGTCTGCGTGCGCAACCACGCGACCGCCTCCGCTTCGCCGAGCGGACGAAAGAGTGGGTACGGTTGTTCTACTGTGGCGGTGAGTGAAACACTCGCCAATATGTACCAATTGGAAAGACTGAACATGATCAAAAACGCAACGATCAAAAAACGTTCCAGCCCGGCGCTTGAATAGCGCGGCTGGGCAATCAACCACTGAAACGCGCGCGTGCGTTGCACCCAGGGTAAAAAAAGATCGAGGAAGCCAACCGTTGCCAAAATCACGAGCGGAATATGTACGCCTTGCACGAAACGGCGTTGGGGATTGAGCGGCGCGTAAACGAGCAGACCAACCGCGACCAGCCACACCCACAAAAACGTAAACTCACCGCGCTTGAGCCGGAGCCCCGGCGCGGCGAACAACAGCAACACGCCGTACGCGAGAACATAGTGCGGCAGTGGCGGCGACAAGGTAATGGACTGCGCGTCCCACGCGCGAAAAACCGGATTCGTCGCCAGCGTCCACGCGTAGCCAAGCACGAGCGGCGCGGGGATCAGAAACGCGATCGCACAGAGCACCTGCTCGCGCCAGAGCCAGCGTCGCGCGCGCACGGAAAGAAAAATCCAATACAGCCCGGTCGTCAACGCGGTCAGGTAAATCAAAAATGGATACACAATTGCCAATGCCAGGTTCGTAATGCCAGCGGCGCCGGCAAACGCGAACGCGCGTACGGGTTGCGCCACCGCTTGAACGATGCACCAAAAACTGATTTGAATGAGCGTCGCGCCCAACGCAACATGCGGGAACGCCATCGCGCAGAAAAAGAGATGCGCCTCTGGCATTTTGAAATCCACCGGGAACGCGTCGAGCCAGTACGGTTGATTGAACAAGAACAAGAGCCAGCCCTGCCCGGAACCAAAGAGCGCGAGCCAATACGCGATCCAACGCGCGCGCGGATTCGGCAAAAATGTCGCGATGAACATGAACGTAACCAGGAAGAGCGCGCCATCGGCAACAATGCGCGCGAGATGCCAGGTCGCTTCGAGCGACAAATTACTCACCCGCGCAAAATGTCCCAGTGCGATGTAGAATCCACCGACGAACGCCGGCGCGTGTTCTTCCGTCGTAAAGGGAATTGTGTAAAGCCAGTTGCCATCGTACCCCTGTAACATCTTGGCAAAGTAACTCTGCGAATCTTCGGGATTCATCATAATCCCGGTGAATTGCAAATCCGCCGGCGCGAAAGCATACCCCAGCCCATACGGAATATGCACCAGCGCGACGGCAAAGACCGTCACCAGCAAAACCCGCGTCCATTCACGCGCGGAGATTGACAGAGCAAAATTGAATTGCATCTCCTCACCTAACGCGCCGGATTGCGATACACGGTAAAATGGCCGGCGCGAAACGCCACATCCCATTGGGCAACCGCGTTCAACAACTGCGTGGTCGCGGTGATTTTTTCGGTCGCCCAAATTTCCCACATCGGGTCTACGACGGCATAGCGCGCATTCGCCGGCGTTGGATCGAACACAAAGCGCGCGGGTTCAAGCGGCGTCGGATAATTGTCCGTCGGAAAACCTTGATACGATAACGTTTGCTGAAAATCCGCGACGCGCCCGCGTAACGCCCACCCGATTTGCGGCGACGCGATGATCACATCCTCGGGGCGCGCGCGCGCGTTGACAAAATCAATCGCCGCGAGCGCGTCGGGTAACGGCACCGCGAGCACGGCGTCGATCGGCGTGGGTGCGGCAATCGGTGTACGCAGAAACACCGTCACGCCGGCAAAAAAAAGCGCATCCACAATCGCCAACCAAATAAAAATCGAAACGCCCAGCAATTTGCTGATCCGAATGATGCGCGTTCGCTGGCTCAACCACGTCCAGCGCGCAAACAAGATCTCCGCGTCCGCCGCGATAATTTGCGCCAGTCGCGGCACAGCGCGCCAGAGCAACGCAACGATCCCCAGCGCCATAAATGGCACAAGCCCCAGGACGCGATAAAAACCCAAGTCGGCAATCACGCTAAAGCGCAGAACAAAAAATAGCATTGTAAAAAATATCAGCAAGACCAGCGCGCGTACGCGGCGTGGCTCGATTAGAAACAAACCAATGATGCTTGGGATCATCCACGCGTTTGATCCCAGAAACACGGTGTAGTTGAACGAAGCCATCACGAATTGCGCGAGGAGCGAACTTTCGGTGCGCGAAAAGGTCAGCGCAAAATCTTGCATAAACGACGCGGGCGCGGCAAGGTACGAGACGATCAAAAACAGAATCGGCAGACTCAACGCGAGTGGAAGGCTCCAGAGCAAGCCGCGCCGTTGATAAAACCACCCCGTTACGCCGAGACAGATCACAAGCGCGACCGCGACCCAGGTCGTTAGGATCGCGAGAGCGGTAACACTTGCCGCGAGCAAGAGCCACCGCGCGCGCCGCGTTTCAATCAACCGCAACAGCGCCCAGAAAAATAGCGTGAAGAATGGCATCAGCAAATTGTACGCAAATGCCCAGCGATTGTACAAAACGGCGGAAGGAAAAATCGCGAAACACGCCGCAATCGCCAATGCTTGCCAGCGCCCCAAAGAATTTTTGAAAACAAAAAACAGCAACGGAATCGTCATCAAGCCGGCAAACGCGGCAACGGCGCGCGCGACCAAAATATCGTAACCAAAAATTTCAAACAACGCGGCGCAGATCAAATGATACAACGGCGCGCGCGCGGCGACCAATAATGTCCCGTCCACCGCAAAGTATTGAAATCGCCCTTGCGCCAAATTCAACGCGATGTTCAGATCACTCCCCTCGTCGGGGTACCAGCCCGGCGCGGTTCGCAAATTGACCACGCGCAGATACGCGCCGACCAGCACGATCAGAGCGAGTAAAAATAAAGTTCCGCCGGTCGTCTGGCGCGAATCACGCATCGCGACCCGACTCCCGCGCGCGCGCTGGATCATCGCTTAACAGCGCGATCGCGATCAGCGTCAGCACGAAACCGATATGATTATCATTTAGCACATGCGAAAAATAACCCATCACCGCGACAAGCAACGCGTACCCAAACCACATCTGCGCCAGCGTGTTCCGCTTGACTTGCCGCCACGCGAGCCAACCGAACAAGGGCAAGCCGATGATCCATTGGAGCATTTCCACCGGCGAACGACTCGCGCCGGATGAAAGTAACCCGAGCTCGCGCAAAAAAATGTTGAACCCATAACCGTGAATCGGATACGGCGCAATCGCCGATGTTCCGTTTGGATAATTCCACACATCATCCACAAACGCGCCGAGGTCCCACAGTGCGAACGGTCCGACGACGAGAATCAACGTGAGCACGAGCGGCATCAACCGGCGGAAACTCACGAAATAATTTTTAGCAAGCCACGCGCCCCAGGATGTCGCCGAAGGTTGGAGTAAATAGAGCGCAAAAAATGGCGCGAGAAACCAAGCGGTAAGTTTACTCGCGCACGCCAAGCCCACCGCGATCAACGCGAGTTTTTCGCGACGCTGGCGAAGTAAGTGTGCGCCGAGCACAATCCAGAAAAGCACAAACACATCATTGCGACCTTCGATCAGATAGCGCGTGAAAAAAGGATTGAGCGTTACGAAAAAAAGCAAGGCGTATTTTTTATTTCGATCCGAAACGGCTTGCGCCAACAGCACCAAGACCGCCAGGAACATTGGCAGAAAAATCATGCGCCCATCGAACCAACCCAGGGACGCATTGGCAAACAGATAAAACGGCGCGGTGAACACGAAAAAAAATGGCAGGTACGCATTGTGATACAACGCCGGATTTATCGCCGTGCCGGAAATTTCAAACAACCAATTCGCGAGCGGCGTCTGCGTATAATCTTCGACGTAAGGATTTTTGCCCGCGAGCAAAAACCGGGTTGCCTGTTCGATCTGAATCAGCCCATCATGGACAAATTGATGCGGCGCGGACGAATGGCGCATCAGCATCGCCCCAATCATCGCGCCAACCACGAACAAACCAATGATCAGCGTCAGCATAAAAAATTTAATGCTGTTTTCAGCGCGGCGTGGCAAGAATTGATCGGCGCACAAATAAATCAGCAGAAAAACAAAAAAAATCGAAACGACTGCCGGGGTGTCGTGGTAAACCATCCCATACCCGACAAACATCGCGCTCAAAACGCCTGCATCTATGCCAAACTTTTTGGGGTGAGATTGATTCTGGTCGCGCACCATTATTTCTGATCCACCGATCCGGGAATTTGATACGAGAACAAATAGATTCCCTGAAGCTCGAACGCGGCAAGCCGCGCATAGCGCGCGTTGAATTCATCTACACGCGCTTGTTGATACGTCTCGCTGTGATCCAACGCGACGACAAGCCAGACCCGTGACACATTCGCCACGAGCGCGTCGCGTTCTTTGGGCACAAGTCCAACGGCATAACCCGATTGTGCGCGCGTCGTCGCCGCGCCGTACGCCGGATCGCCCGCGAGAAATTGGTGCGGGATCGCCGGCGTATAGTACGTGAATGCCAGCGCGCTCCAATCGCTCGTGTGAATCACCGCCTCGCCGGGTTGCCAACGCGCCGCCAGTTCGTACGCCGCTTGGCGCATCGGCGGCTTTTGCATTGCCGGGTCGCGATAATAATTGCCGAACGCTATAATCAGCAACAGCGCGCCGATTGCCAGTACGATGCGCTCGAACCGATGCGGTCGTTGCGTCCACACCCACGCCCAGATCAGAAACAATCCGAACGTCGAAGCGATCAACACGCGCTCGATGTAAACCGGGCGAATCAGCGAAATCGCGAGCAACGCGATGGGCGGCGCGAGAAAAATCGCGAGCGCAAGGTGCAACGCCACGCGCGCGCGCGGCGCGATCGTTTCGCGCATCAGCGCGCGCGCGACCCAGTATAACCCAAAAAAGAAAAGGAGCAACACCACTACCAGCCCAATCGGCACCAGCAGAGCCGGCAACGCGGTGTTAAAGTTTAGGATGTATGGCGTACGAAGAAGATTCAAGATTGTGGAAGGCGGATTCCAAAAACCACTCAACACGCGATTCGCTTGCTGGGTCAACATCCATAGCCACGGCGCGAACAACGCGCCGATGATGCCGTGCGCGAGAAGCCAGCCGCGCCAGCGCGTTCGCCACATGCGCCAATGCCACACGCCAAACCCAGCGAGCGCGATTAAATTTAGGATCGCGAGACTGTGCGAATAAAACGCGAGCGTCTGGCACACACCGAACATCACCCAATCGCCGCGCCGATCATTTTCCCACGCGCAATCGAAAAAATAAATTGCCGCGAGTTGGCACACCGCGAGGAGCGCGTACATCCGAGCTTCTTGCGCGTACGCGATGTGAAATGGATTCGTCGCCAATAACAACGTCGCGACATTCGCGACGCGCACCGAATCGAACATTCGCCGCGCGAGCAAATAGAATAATGGAATCGCCGCGATGCCGCACACCGCCGACACACTGCGCGCCGCGATTTCATTCGCGCCAAATTGCAACGCGATGTTCAAGAGCAGGTTGAACAGCGGCGGGTTCGTGTCGCCCTGCAATGTGCCGGCGATCACCTGCGCCCAATCGCCGCGCGCGACAAACACGCTGAACAATTCATCAAGCCACAAACTTGGCGCGCCGAGTTCGACGAGACGAAGCACCGCGCCGAGCAAAGTACAGCCGGCAAGCCAGAGCAATTCGCTGTGCGCGCGATGATGCGTGTCCATTACCCGACCCAGCCCCACAACACAAATTGCGCGCTCAGAAATAATGCCAGCATGAACGAGCCGTACACAATCGCGCGTTGCGCCCACGGCTTTTTGCCCCAGTGCGCCAACACAATGAAAATCGGAAAAAGTGTGAGCGCGTAACGCGACATCGAGTTGAGCGGTTGCGTCTCGACGACGCGCATCGTCAGCACGATGAGACTCGCCGCCGCGAACAAACTGAACTCGCGCGGCAACGCGCGCCAACCGATCACCAAAACAATCGCGCAGAAGGTTGTGCTGATCAGATTGAGCGCATCCGCCAAATGGAATCGCCCGCTCAAAATCGTGGCGAGCGCGTAAAAATAATTTTCCCACGGCGGCGCGAGGCGCGCGTGCAAAGTGGTTTCCGCCAACGGCACAACTGATGGATCGCCGGTGAGCCAACGCATCGCGAGGTACAATCCGCTCGCGAGCAACGGCAGGGCGAGCGCGCTGGCGCGCGCGCGTTTGTGATCAAACGGACGCGCTTGCCCCAGCGCGTATGCAAGCGGCACGAACAGCGCGACCCCTTGCAAGCGCAACAGAATCGCGCAAAAACTCCAAAACCCAGCCCACACCCACGCGCGCCGGCGCAATGCGCGCAGAGCCAGAAGCGCGACGAGTAAAAAAGGCGATTCGGTATACGCGCAGAAAAAGAAAAACGCGGTTGGAAAAATGACGAGATACGCGATGGTGCGCGCCGCGATGGTTGCGCCGAACAATTCGCGCGCCAGTTGATGCAAGATCGCCAGCGCGGCGATGAGCGTTAAATTTGAAATGAGCAACGCCGCGAGAAAAAAATTTCCTCCCAGCATCGCGCCTAGCCCGCGCATCAACGCGGGATACAAAGGCGGAAAGTGCGCGTCGCCCTCAACAGAGCCATAGCCGCGCGTGGCAATCGCGAGATACCAATTCGTATCGAATCTCTGCCAGGGTGCGAGCAGTAAATTCGTTGCCGGCGCAACGCCATAGTACGGATAAATTTGTTCAACCGGATACGGGGATGCGGCGAGCGCGCGCCCGGCAAATTCGCCGTCAAGCGCGCGCGCTTGACGCAGAGACCACACACTACCGGTCGCGATATCTTCGACGAATCCACGCGCGCCAGCGCGAAACGTCAACACGCGACCATCCACCACGCGCGAGTACGCATAGCGTTCGTTGGTTTGCGCGTCGAACACCGCGAGCACCGGCGCGCCAAACAGATCGAGATTTTGCGGCACGACCGGCAAGAGCAAGACGACAATCAATGACCACGCGGTCAGCGCGACGCGCATCGCGATAAATGCGCCGAGCGCAAATTTCCATGCGGGATCAAGCGCGCGCATTTTTAGCGTCGTCGCCATATTGCCGCCGTTTCATCGCGATACGACTCGACCCAGCGCGACGATTCGCGCAAACGCGCGATCAGCCGCGCATCCGCGCGCACGATCACCCACTCCACCGCGTACCGATCCAAGATCGCTTCCCAATTCGATTCGCCCTGGATAGTCTGCCAGTATTCGCGCGTCAATGCTTCACCGTAAAAATCCGTAAAGCCATCAATAAAAACACGCTGGGGGGGCCACGAACGATAGAGCAAATATCCGCCCCAGGTAAATTCGTTGAACAGATTGCCGGTGAGCCGCGCGCGCGCCAAGTGATCCACCGCCGCGACCGGAAACACGCGCGGATCAAACGCATTGGCTTTGCCGCCGATCCCGAACGCAAAGCCAAGCGCGTTCAGCGCGATCAACAGCGCGCAGAACAGTGCCGCCCACATCCAACCCCAAGACTGCCGCGCGATCAGATCCGTCCGCGCGAGAAAATTGTCGAGACGCGGAATTTGGGCGATCCATTGATCCAACGCGGGACCTACAACAAGTGCGGACGCGAGCGCGTACAATGGAATATTGCGCGCCGCGTACAATGCGAGACCCGTCCACGCGCCCAGCACGACAACTTGCGTCCACGCCAACGCGCGATGCGTGCGCCCCCCAACCACGAGCGAAAGGATCAGCCAGCCGGCAAAAAGCCAAACGTTCGGATGATGAAAATTGGGACTCTGGTGTTCAACCGTCAGATCCAATAAAAAACGCGACTGGGTGTACTCGAAAAGATGAAACGGCACTGCCCAGCCGCTCGGATGCATGCCCGCAAGCGCAAACATGCCCAGCGCGAGCGCGCCCAACTCGAACGCATGACGTTTGCGCTCCAACAACGCGCCGAGTGCATAAAACAAAACCAGCATCAAGCCGGTTACGAACATGCTGTGGAGATTTGCCCACACGATTGTCAAGGGCAGAAGCAAAAATAAAATCGCGCGTCGCCCGGCGCGGCGATCTTCTTCCAAAATAATCAAAAACAAGATAAAAAATAACCACGAAAAAATGTGTGGGCGCGTCAGTTGGTGCAAACTGCTCATCATTGAGGCAAAGCCCGCGAGTAAACCGGCAAACAGCGCGCGCACTCCCGCGCGTTCCAAGCCCCAGGTCAAGACCGCATACGTCGCCGCGAGCGCGAGCGCGGCAAGCCACGCGACGCCATTTAGATTTGCCACGCGATACGCGAACGCGAACAGCACTTGCGCCAACCATTCGTGCGGAATAACCGGCGCATCCGGCAGGGTGTGCGAAAAAAGATCGCGCATTGGAATTGTGCCAGTTTCTAAAATTAGCGCGCCCACGGTCAAATGCCGTCCCAGGTCGCCATCGCCATTCAACATTTGCGGCATAAAAACGAGACTCGCCAAAAAAATCACCGCAAACACAATGACAGGAATCGAAGGCAACCACCAATGCCGGGGCGCGGGTTGAATAGAATTTTGCATTATGATTTATCCCAGGTCGCGCCAATTCGCGACGCCGTACATGAGCAAGGTCAACGTTGCCACTGTCGTCGTCGCGAGCGGGGCTTCTTGAATGCCGAACAAGGTAGATAAAAAAACAAACCAGGGCGCGATGATGAGCGCGCTCGCGAGCAACCACGCGCTTTTCTGCAAACCGCGTTGCATTAACGCCCCGAGCCAATGTACCCAGGGAATCAACAAGATCGTTTGATCGGTCGTCGCCGTGCGCGCCATCGTCATCGTCGTGACCAGCATTGCCAATTCGAGCGTGGGCATAAACCCCCACAAATCGCGGCGAAATGTTTTGGCGATCCGATAGATCAACGCGCCAAACAACAAAAGTGTTCCGCCGATAAAAATTGGCATCGCGAGCACCGATGGCAAAAATGTTTCCGCTAATACTTGCATCGGTGGACCGATTTGAATGTAACCAGCATACGCGTTCACCGCGCGAATAAAATCGCTGAACCAGGTGGGCAAGAGAAGGGTAGCAGTAACGATCAGTACCGCCGTCGCGCTGACAAAACCGCGCAGGACGCGCCAACGTCGTTGAGCAATCACCCACACAAAAATCGCGGCGAGGACGATGCCGGCAATATGCGGCTTGACCAAACTAATGGCGAGAACCCAGCCCGCCCGTTCATCGTTTTGGCGCGCGAGCCAAAGCAACCCAAACGCAAAGCTGGCAAACACGAGTAATGCGAATTGACCCAGGAATAATCCGCGCAAGACCGGATAAAACGCCAATACGAACAAAACGAGCGCGAGTAGTTTGAACGGCGTCAACCGCCACGCGAACAAGCGCGCCTGTGCGATGCTCGCGCCGATGACCGCGAGAATTAGCAACGCGATCCAAAATGATTCTGCCCACGCGTACGGCAGAGTGATGAAAGGCAATACGAAAAACGCGGCATAGAGTGGATATGCAAACGCGACCTGGTCTTCGTCAGGACGCGCGCGTCGTCCGTACATTCCGATCTGGATTTCTTGCGTAACCCCCAGGGAGTACGGATTCTCTCCGCGCAAAAATAAAGCGCGCGCGCCCATCCAGCGCGAGTAGAAATCATTTGCGCCGGGCACCTGCGACGCGACACCGACGTAAAACGCGTACGTCAACGCGAGATAGAGCAAACCAAACGCGCCCAAGATCACACCCAATCGAATTAGTCGAGTCATTGTTTTGGTCTAGGGTTCCCGCAGGCGATAGATCGCATACGCCTCGCGGTCGGCATTGGGAATGACGAGTTTACCGGTTTCACCAATACGAAATTCCACGCCCAAGCCGCCGTAAATTTGGCGCGCGTGTTGCGTCGTCAATTCATGCAACACTTGGACATCCTCTCGCGTCAAGCCGGTGTAACCGCCCTCCAACATAAAACTCAAGCCCCAGCGATTCACCAGCACGTACTCGTATCCCTGCGCGCGTAACGCGCGCGCAATCCGCGCGGCATCGCGATACTGATAACGCAAGTGTGGAAACAGATCAAGCACTTCGTCCGGTTGTGTAACTACCTGATCGGGAACATAGTACGCGCGCGGCTCCCACAAAAAGTACACGCGCGGCGTGGGCAGGGTTCCGAGAAATTGCATCGCGTCCCAGTAACCCGCTGGTGTGAGGCGTTGCGCGAGATACGCTTGGCGCGATTCAAAACCAAGTAGATGTGGCAAAGGATTTAATTGGATCACTCCGAGCAACTGCCCCAGCAACGTCAACACCAAAACGAATAACACGATCCAGCGCGTCACGCGCGCGAGTGAAAATTGCGGCACATCCAACGCGCTCAGCCGTTCGAGCGTGAGCGCGGCAATTAAACAAAATGCGGGAAACGCCGGAAATAATAATCGAGTCTGCTTCAAGCCGTCTGAATAGTACAGACCCAGCAACCAAAACGCGAACAAGATGCCGACAAACACGAATATGTGCTGGAGCGCGCGTTGAGTGATCGCGCGCGTTTCTTTGCGCCACACGATCAACAACAGCGGAAGCACCGCCAGCAAGAGCGGCGTGATCGTTGCTTCGTACATCGCCTTGCCTTCTTGACCCAGGATCGTCGCTTCCCAGGGCGCGAGCGCCAAACGCCACGGCTCGCCGCTAAAGCCGCTCGCAGACCCGGCATAGAGCTGATTGCGAAACGCATCCCAGTAACGTCCGCCGAAGAGGAATGGATAAATCGGGTTGCCCATAAAGATCCAATTGCGCGCATACCAGGGGAATGCGAATAGGATTGTCATTCCAACCAGCGCGACGAGATGCGACCACGCCCAATTTTTTTGACGTACCAAATAAACAATGCCCATCGCGACCGGCACAATCGCGGCAGTGTATTTGGTGCCCAATGCCAAGCCGGCAAACGCGCCGGCGATCAGATACCAACCAATGCCGCGTTGTTCTGTCGCGACGAGGATTGCGGACAACGCGCTCAGCGTAAAAAATGCAAGCGCCGCGTCGGTATAGGGCCATGTCGAAACCAGGACAAACGATGGCACGCTCAACAGCAGAGCGATTGCGATCCAACCCACACGCGCAGAAAAAAAGCGCAGACACAAACTCGCCAACGCACCGCACGTCAACAACGTGAATCCGAAATGAATTAACGCGCTCGCGCCATCATCCTTCAACACCATCGCCGCAAGGTACAACATTGCCATGAATGCTGGATAACTCAGCGAGAGCACGTCCGGCGGAACACCAATCCGTCCATGGGCGAACGCAAATTTGCCGCCGAACAAATGATACAACTGTGCATCCCACGCGAGCGTGGGTGGCAAGGTCGTGACAAACGCGAGCAACACGGTCGCCGCGCTAAACATCGCGAGCGCGCGTTCGAAACGCGATGCAATCGGAAATCGCACTGCGCCCAGCGCGCGCCAAATCGCGCGTACATCGTGCCGCAACAGAAATAACGCGAGCAAGAGCGCGCTCCAAAATAATACGCGCTGTAACAGTCCAAGCAATCCGAGCGCGAACACCGCGAACGAAATCAACCCTAGTCCAAGCCCGGTGCGTAAAACCAGGGCTTGAAGCGGTGACGCGAATTCGAGCGTGCGCGTAACCCGTTGCCCGATCGTCGCGGCGAGGAGGTAAAGCAAACCGGCGATCACCAAGTTCGCCAAATGGTTGAGCATCGCTAGCGCGTTCTCACCCGTGAATGGTTTGTGCGCGATGTAATAATTGATCACCACGACGAACAACCACCCAACTGCGACGAGGATGACAAATCCTTTGGAGATTGATTCGCGTTTCATTCGTCCGCTCGAATCAGTGTTTTATGTGCGCGCCGGGTCAGTTCCGCATAAAGATCAAGCGCGACAAAAATAAACACGCCAGTTCGACCAATGACACCGAGCATGTACACTCCCGGATTGTTGTGACTTAACGTGATCAAAGAATCCAGCAAGCCCACAAAAGTTAGCACGAGCGATAATAACAACCCGCGCCAATTTGGATAACAGAGCAGGAAAAGCGGAATAACGAGCGTCGCCCATTGGGGACTCCAGCCCTTGCTCCAGAGGAGAAATAACATCAACCCAATGCCGGTGAACACTAACATTTGGCGCGGATTAGCGCGATCAATCGGACGCGTGAACACAATCAAAAAGAGCGCACCGAAAAAAAGAAGCGTGAGCCAACCCGGCACGGCGGACGGATTATATATCGGGACTGCCGCCATTGCCGGATCAAAATGTCGCGGCATCAACCCGACATTGCCATAGGAAAAATTTCCATCAATCACAGCCCAAATCGTTTCCCAGGATGAAACGGACACGAGGACTTGGAAGGAAGCCAGCGTAAAAACCGGCGATTGAATGAAGAACGCGCCAAAGATCAGGATCACGATCGCGCCAAGTATCGCGGTAAATAGAAACAGTTGTTGCCGCGTTGCGATGAATCGGAACGCCGTTCCGGCAAGAAACGCGGGCGTGAATTTGGTCGCAATCGCAATGGCAAGCGCAAATGCCGCCGCGCCATTTCGTCCGGCGAGCAACCAGTAGAACGATTGCCAGGTCAGCGCGACGAGAATCGGATCGGGACCGTGCCACCAATAGTACGCCGGCAAGAGTAAGAGCGCATAGATCCAACTTGCGCGGACTGCCAACCGCGTCCCATAAAGCCGGTGCGCGATCCGGTACAAATTGACGAGCGTCAAAATATCAAACGGTAGCAGAACAAAGGTGAGCACGCGATTGAAATACTCGAAACTCGGCGCACCCAATTCCAGTTGCGTGAATTTATAAACTGCGATTGCCAGATACGGAAAAATCGGCGGATATTCAAACCAGAAATGAACGAACGGGTACAAGCCCTGATCAGAATAGCGTGCCATATCATAGTAATACTCGTGTCCAAGAAAACCGCCGGTAAAAATACTTTCGGGGCTAAACCACACCAGCATCAACAAGCGAAACGCGCTAAACAGTGTGAGCACCATCAAAAAATCGGAATGAACTGAGAATTTGCCGCGCAATGGCTTCCCCCTTTCGCGCACGAATCCAAATGTCTTTTAATTCAAATCAGATGCGCTTTAAAGCCGTGCGCCACAACCAAACCAGGATCGCGTAAATAAGCAGACTGGGATAGAATTGCCAAATCATTTTCCACCACTGCTCGGTCGTTCCGCCAAGCGCGAGGAGCGCGAGCCACGACAGCCATGGCATCCCCACCAATCCAAGCCACCACGCGAGCCCGCCGCGCACATCGCGCCACTGCGCGCCGAGCCAGAACCAGGCAATCAATAGCACGGTGAGATCGTACTCCAAAAGATGCGGAATAATCAACAGATTGAGAACGAGCGCGCCGATGATCGCCAGCCACGGAAAATCGCGCGCGCGCCACAGACGCTCGAGACCAATTCCGAACAGCGCAAGCGCGCCCGCGAACCAAATCAATCCGGCGGGTGAAAAAATATCTTGTGTCATCCATGAGCCGGGTTTGTTGGCAAAACTTTGCGCGGCGCGTAAAAAATCCGGCGCCCACCATCCGATTTGCAAAATCGTCGCGCCAACCAACACGCCCAGCGTGATCAGAAAACCGATCACGCCGTTCCAACGCCGCCAGCGCGCCGCCCAGAACAAAATCACTAGGGGCGCAAGTAAACTGATGGATGGTTTGATCGTAGCAAACACTAACAGCGCGCCCGCCCAACCATCGCGCCGCGCTTGAAACAACCAGCCCGCGCCAAGCAAACACACGACGACAAATAATCCGTACTGCCCATTGATCACGGCGAGGAATGCCGGGCGATAAAAAATCACTGAGAGTAAAACCAAGCCCCACAGAAGCGGCGATAGTCGCGGTTCGATTCGCCAACTCCACACGATTGCCAGCGTAACCAGGATTGCCCAATTGAACGCGCTCCAGACCAATCCTGCCCACTCAACGGGTAACCAGATCAATGGCGCGATGATGAAGGAAACGTACGCGGGATAGTAAAAACCGAACGGATCGTCGCCGGGTTCAAGCGGGCGCGCGTAAATTAATTGCTGGGTCTCACGCGACACTTGCAACGTGTACGGACTCTCGCCGCGCCAGATCGCGCGCGTGGCAACCCAATGGGGATACACATCCACTCCAAAGGGCCAATACTGGGGATTCAACCTGGTTTTCCAATCTACCAACACACCCAGTCCAAAGAGAAAACTAATTCCAAAACATAACACGCCGGCAACCCAGGGCATTTTGTTCTGCATTCGATTCTCACTCGATCTTGGGCGGGCGCGCGTACGCGCGCGCGAATTGCGCGCGTGGTTCGCCCGCAAGTTCGATTTTCGATTCGGCAATCGCGCCGATGCCTGCCCACGCGGCAAAGTTCAAATAATCAATCGCCGCCGGATCGAATCCGATCAACCGCGCGCACGTCGCGTCCACCGCGAGCAACGATGTGCCGGCGATCAGCACACCGCTCGGCACGGCTTCGCCAAAAATCGGACCATCGCCCTCCAATCCAACAATGCCATCCACAACCGCGCATGCGCGCGTCGGCAATGAATCTACCAACTCGGCGAGAAAAAATTGAATCCCACGCACATGCAACGTATTTTTGGGCCACCCGTACTTGATGCCCGGCACGATGCCGAAAAGATTTTTCACGCTCGCGGAAAGTTGCGTCCAATGATGCGTTTTCAATTTCGGCAGTGAGATCAATAAATCCGCCTCGGCAACGGTACGCGCCACAAATAGTTTTTGCATTTTGGCGTATCCGCCTTTGAGCGGAATACTCACCAGATCGTCATAGTTCAAATCCACGAACGGCACATTTTCGCGCGCGAGCATTTCGGTATAGCCGGTCGCATCCAGGATCGCTTCGGCATCGCGGCGAAATGCCGAACCGTCGCCGACCACAATCGCGCGCGCGCCCTGTTCGCGCGCGAATTGAATCACCGCGCGCGTGACGCGCGGATGCGTGAACGTGGGATAGCCCGCGACGAAATCCACGAGGTTCGGCTTGAGCACAACGCGTTGCCCGCGCAGATCCGGCATCTGCGCGTCGCGCCACACACGCGCGAGCGCGGCAAGCACATCGGCATCGTACGTCGCGCAGGTCGCGAGTGCGACGCGCGTCCGCGATCCAAAAACCTGGGTCGTAAATCCGCGCGCCATCCAGCGCAAATAATCCAGTCCGATCGGCTCGATGGTTTTGGCGATGTACGCCGCGCCGCTCGCGATCGCGCCCAGCAAAGCCAGGCGCAAAAACGCGCGCCGCGATAATTTATTTTCGATTTTGGAATTTGGATTTTCGATTGGGTTACGCATCACGCGAATTACATTTCACTGGACATTGCAATCGCGGTGATAAACGGATTGCCCTGCCAACTGCCGTCGGCGCGTTGCAACGCGTTCAACCGCGCGCGCACATCTTCAATTTCCAACTGCCAATCGCGCAGGGCGACGAGGGTCCAAGTCAATTCCGCCGCCGTGGTTACGCGCGCGCTCGCCGCGCGCACAAACGCGAGCGCGGCAATCACGCGCGCGTCGCTCGCCGCGATCTGGACGGAGCGCAACGCGGATAACGCAAGCGCGGTATCCTGGATCGTTACGGGCATCGCTTTGCCAATCATCCACGGATTGCCGACATTCCAACCGCCGCGCGCACTCGCGCGATCAAACAGATACTCGATGCCCTCGCGCACGCGCGCGTGATCGCGTTGCCCGGCGGCGACGAGTGCGAGAATCGCGAGCGCGGTCGGTTGCACCCACGAGGCATCGCCGGGTTGCCAGGGAAAGCCGCGCAAGGTTGAATCAATCGCCAGCAATTGTTTGATCTGCGCGCGATTCGCCGATTCTTCAACACGCAAAACCTGGGTCGCGAGCAACCACTGCGCGCCGCGCGCGATCGCGTCGTTCGCGCCGCCGCTGTGCGCGAGCGCGCGGATCGCCCACGCGGTCATCCATCCGCTTTCCGCATCCATCGGCGCGATGCCCCAGCCGCCGTCAGCGTGTTGATGCGCGATCAAAAAATCGCGCGCGCGCCCTTCGACTTCGCTCAGGGTGAATGTGTTTTCATCTCGCAACGCGATCAGCGCGGCGGCAGTCGGCTCGACAAAAGACATCGCGCCGACGCGATAACCCCAACCCCCATCCGCGTTTTGTGATTGCAATAAAAATTCACGCGCCGTGTTCATTGCGGGCAGAGTACCACGCCCCCGCGTGATTGTCAAGAGGAAATGTTGCCACACAATTTACGCGCGCTCCGAATCATCTCCATCAAATCTCCGCACGTTGGCGCGATAATGCAAGCAGAGTGAACGACAATCAAACAAAAAATGTAAGCGTTCAGCCCCGTCTGTCATTGCGAGCGGTTTTTGCGAAGCAATCTCCACCTTGGCGATCCGGACTTGACACGCGGGGATTGCTTCGTCGCAAAAAACGCTCCTCGCAATGACACCTGAACGGTTACCAAAAAATTACGGAGGTGTTCGATGAACAAATTTACAAAATGGGTTTTGGGCGCGGGCTTGGTGATCGCGTTGGGTGTCGCCGCGTGCGCGCCGATGCCGACCACCGCGCAATCGGTTGCGTCGCCGGTCGCGCCGGTCAACGCGAGCGCGCCGGTCGGCGCGTTGAGCGCGAGTGAAGCGGACGCGCTCGCGTTTATGCGCGAAGAAGAAAAACTCGCGCACGATGTGTACGTTGCTCTGTACGCAAAATGGCAACTACCCGTGTTCCAAAATATCGCGAACAGCGAGCAAACGCACACGGACGCGATCAAAACATTGTTGGAACGTTATAGCGTCGCCGATCCGGCGGCGGGCAAAGCGGTCGGCGTGTTTGCGAACGCGACACTGCAAGGACTGTACGATCAACTCGTCAAGCAAGCCGGTCAATCGCTTGCGGACGCGTTGCGCGTCGGCGCACTGATCGAAGAGATTGACATCCAGGATTTGCAAACGCGGATCGCGCAGACCGACAAAGCCGACATCAAATTGGTGTACGCTAATTTGATGCGCGGGTCGCGCAATCACTTGCGCTCGTTCACCGCGCAACTCAAAGCGCAAACCGGCGCGACGTACGCACCGCAACAACTCACGCAAGCCGAGTACGCCGCGATCATCGCGGGCACGACGGAAACCGGACGCGGCGCGAGTAACGCGCAAGGCAACGGTTTTCGCGGCGGACAGCGGTAACACCAGAAATGTAGGGCAAATTTATAAATTTGCCTTACGTTGGCGAACATGGTGATGAAAGAAAAGAGAATTGAAAATATCCGTGTTCTTTTCCGTCAGTGGAAAATTTTCAGGCGCATCCAAGTGGGCGATGCTGTTCTCTCGCGCGCGCACAATTGACAAAATTTTCGACTTGACTATACTTGCGCCGAAACCGAAAGGAGCGAATGGCGAACGGAACATTGGCACACAATCGTTTGTTTCGCACGCGGGATGTCATCATCTCGCCGCTCGCGCTTTGTGGCATCACCGACCTTTGAGAATTTTTCTCAAAGGTCTTTTTGTGTACTATACTCTCGGAGGAAAATGATGAATCTAAAAAACGCCGATGTGTTGACCGCCGCGCAATTTACGCGTGACCAGGTTGAAGCATTGTTCGCGCGCGCGGATGATTTCGCCGCGCGTTTGGAAAAAGGCGAACGCCTGCGCGTGCTCGACGGCAAATTGCTCGCGACTGTTTTTTACGAACCCAGCACGCGCACGCGCTTGTCGTTTGAAGCCGCGATGCAACGCCTCGGCGGCGGCGTGCTTTCGGTCGCCGAAGCCAAGACCGCATCGTCCGTCGTGAAAGGCGAAACTCTGCCCGACACGATGCGCACGATCGCGAATTACGCGGACGCGATCACGGTTTGCGCGTCGCGCTCGTCGGCGATTTGAAAAACGGGCGCACGGTTCATTCGCTCGCGCGCGCGTTATCGCTCTTCAAAATCGAGTACTCGTTCGTCGCGCCGGCGGCGCTCGCGATGCCGACCGACGTGAGCGATTATTTGCGCGAGCGCGGTTTCAGCGTGGAAGAGACGAACGATATGGCGATGGCATTGCAAAAATCAGATGTCGTGTATATGACGCGCGTGCAAAAGGAACGCTTTGCCGATGTTAAACAGTACGAGAAAATGAAAAATTTTTACATCCTCACGCGCGAGGTGGTGCAGAACGCGAAACCGAATTTGCTCGTGATGCACCCGCTCCCGCGCGTGGACGAAATCACGACCGACGTAGACGCGCTTCCAAATGCCGCGTATTTCCGCCAGGCGAAAAACGGCGTGATTGTGCGGATGGCATTACTCGCCGAGATATTGGGCTAGATTTTACGCTTTACGGATTATCAAACGTAAAACGTAAATCGTAAAACGTATCGCAGGAGAACCGTTGTGACCTTTTCCGAAAAACTCCGCGCCGCGCAAGCGCGCAACTTGTCCTGGCTTTGCGTCGGACTCGATCCCGATCCGGCAAAAATTCCGGCGGGCTGGGATGTCGTCGCGTTCAATCGCGCGATTATCGCCGCGACGCGCGACCTGGCGTGCGCGTACAAACCGAATCTCGCATTCTATCTCGCGCGCGGAAGCAAGGGGATTGACGAACTCGCGCAAACGCTTGCCGCGATTCCGCGCGACATTCCAATCGTGCTCGACGCGAAATTCGGCGACATTGATTCGTCCGCGCGCGGGTACGCGCGATTCGCGTTCGCTGAACTCGGCGCGGACGCGGTAACGGTCAGTCCGTATCTCGGCACAGACGCACTCGCGCCGTTTCTCGAATTTTCCAAGCGCGCGATTTTTTTGCTCGCGCATACGTCCAATCCCGGCGCGAGCGAATTGCAAGATGCGCTCGTCGCGTCGCATCAACTCGAGCCGATGCTCGAACCGTTGTACATTCGCGTCGCGCAGATCGCCGCCGATTTGAACGGCGCGGGTGAAACCGG
>JACRPR010000104.1 GCA_016223105.1 Chloroflexota bacterium
CGGACGAATCTCGCCGAAGCGCGTCGTTACTTCGATGCTCATCCCCACGAAGCACAGCGGCTTGTCCTTCGGCGGTTGTCTGACTTTTGAGAAGCCGTGCCCGCCCCGTCAATCCATTTGCTCTTTAGTTGACTCTGATATATAATGCCCGCCGATTCATCACGCCGCTCGATTCGGCGCAGTGTCCGTGTGAATGTTCGTAGTGAGTTACGAAGCGAAGCGGAGTAACGGCGCTCCATTTCATTTCGTGCCACACTATGAACAAAAAAACGGTGCGCGCGGAAAATGACAGCGGCGGTCGCCATCGTCTGGTCGCGCACTGCGCGACTAAATTCATTGCGATGGAAAAAACACAGGAGTCTGCTCGTGTCTGTTTTACCAATGAAATCTCTGCTCGAAGCGGGCGTCCACTTTGGACACCGCACGCGGCGCTGGAATCCGCGGATGCGCCGGTTTATTTTCACCGAACGCAACGGCATCCACATTATTGATCTCCAGCAAACGATGGGCAAACTCGAAGAGGCGTACAACACCGTGCGCGACCTGGTCGCGGCGGGCGGAATGATTCTCTTCGTCGGCACCAAACGTCAGGCGCAAGAAACCGTGGTGGCGGAAGCGCAACGTTGCGGGATGCCCTATGTCAATCAACGTTGGCTCGGCGGCACGCTGACCAACTTTCGCACGATCCGCAGTCGCACCGATCACTTGATCAAGCTCGAAGAACGGCAAGCGTCCGGCGATTTGGACAAACTCCAGAAAAAAGAAGCCCTGCTCTTGACGCGCGAGATGAATAAATTGCAGTTGCGTTTGGGCGGCTTGAAAGAAATGCGCCGTTTGCCGCGTGCGCTCTTTATTGTGGATACGAAACACGAAGAGAACGCGATCGCGGAAGCGACCACGCTGAGTATCCCTATCGTCGCGATGTGCGACACCAATTCCGATCCCGATCCGATCGCGTACCCAATTCCATCGAACGACGACGCGATCCGCGCGATCAAACTGCTCACCGGCAAAATCGCAGACGCGGTGATCGAAGGCAAGAACATTCGCGGCGTGCTCGCCTCCGAAGCCGTTGCCGACGGCGCGCCGATGACGATGGATGCCATTGAAACCGCGTTGCCGCCGCTCGCGGAAATCGCCGACGTGATTGATATCGAAGAAGAAGCCGCGGATCAAGTCGCCGCAGAAAACGAAGCCGAATAAAATGTCTACCCAAGCCGAACAAATTAAAAAACTACGCGACCTGACCGGCGCGGGCGTGCTCGATTCCAAACGCACGCTGGAAGAATTCAACGGCGATTTTGACAAGGCGCTCGCGCGGTTGAAAGAAAACGCGCTCAAGGTCGCGGAGAAAAAAGCGGAACGCGTCGCCAAGCAAGGGTTGATCGAATCGTACATTCACACCGGCGGCAAAGTGGGTGTGATCATCGAAGTCAATTGTGAAACCGATTTTGTCGCGGCGACGAATGACTTTAAAGAACTCGCGCACGCGCTCGCGTTGCAAATTGCCGCGTTCAAACCGCAGTACGTTGCCGCGAGCGATATGCCGGCGAGCGTCGTCGCAGAAATGAAGCAAACTTTTGCCGATGCCGCGCGCGCCGACAACAAGCCCGCGAATATTATTGACCGCATCGTTACCGGCAAATTGGAAGCGCACTATAAAGAAGTGTGTCTGCTCAATCAGACCTTCATCCGGGATGACAAACAAACGATCCAGGATCTCGTTCAAGCGACCATTGCCAAAGTCGGCGAGAACATTGTCGTCCGACGCTTTGCGCGATTTGAATTGGGAGATTAAATTATCGAGAAGGGGAAATTGGTGGAAACAAGGGCGCCGGATTTCCCCTTCTTTCCTCTGACTTCCCCTTTCGTGTGTACTTTTCAACCATAGAGATCACAGAGGACACAGAGCAATTAAATTTTTTCGTAACTACTCAGCCCATGTCATTGCGAGCGGTTTTTGCGAAGCAATCCCCGACCTGGTCGATCCGGATTTGCAACGCGGGGATTGCTTCGTCGGCAAAAACCGCCTCCTCGCAATGACACCTGAGCAGTTACATTTTTTCTCTATGATCCCCGTGTCCGCTGTGGCAAAAATCCAAAGTGCGATCATCAATGCCAGGGGGAAATGTGCCACCCAAGTACAAACGGATTCTGCTCAAACTCGGCGGCGAATCGTTATCGGGCAAGGGTCAAACCGGGATCGATCCCGCCAGCATCGCCTACCTCGCGGACGAAATTCAAGCGGTCAAACAACACGGCGTTGAAATCGCGATTGTGATCGGCGGCGGCAATTTCTGGCGCGGCAATGATCCGTACGCGCAAAGCATTGATCGCGCGACCGCCGATTATATGGGGATGCTGGGCACGATGATGAACGCGCTCGCTCTGCAAGACGCGCTCGAAAAGCGCGGCATTTACACCCGCGTCCAATCCGCGATTGAAATGCGCGCGATTGCGGAACCGTACATTCGCCGCCGCGCGATGCGCCACCTGGAAAAAGGGCGCGTCGTGATTTTCGGCGCGGGGACCGGCAATCCTTTTTTCACGACGGATACCGCGGGCGCGTTGCGCGCGAAAGAGATTGACGCCGATGTGATGATGAAAGTCACAAAGGTAGACGGCGTTTATGATAAAGACCCGCTCAAGTACCCCGACGCGAAAAAGTTCGCGAGCATTTCGTACAATCAAGCGATTATGATGGAGCATGTGCGCGTGATTGATAACACCGCGCTCTCGCTCTGTATGGACAACGATTTGCCGATCATTGTCTTTGATTTCTTCAAACCGCGTTCCGTCGAACGCGCGGGGATGGGCGAACCGATTGGAACGTTGATTACCAAGTGAACGAGGTCACGGATGATTGACGATGTAAAAGCCGATGCCGAAACCAAAATGAAGAAGACGATCGAGGCGCTGAAACGCGAACTCGTCGGAATTCGCACCGGGCGCGCGTCGCCCGCGTTGATCGAACCGCTCAAGGTCGAGTACTATGGCGTGCCGACACCGCTCCAACAACTCGCCGCGATTGCCGCGCCCGAGCCGCGTCTCTTGACGATCAAACCGTTCGATCCGGCGACGCTCGGCGTGATCGAAAAAGCGATCCTCAAATCCGATCTCGGATTGACGCCGAACAACGACGGCAAGATCATTCGGCTCGCGATCCCGGCATTGACCGAAGATCGGCGGCGCGATTTGAGCAAAGTCGTTCGCAAGCACGCGGAAGAAACGCACGTCGCGCTCCGCAACGTGCGGCGCGACGCGCTCAAAGATTTGGAAGAGCTCGAAGAAGAAAAAATGATCTCCGAAGATCAACATTTCAAAGGCAAGGATCTGTTGCAAGAACTCACCGACAAGTACATCGCGCAAGCCGATGAAATCGCCAAGAAAAAAGAAGCGGAGATTATGGAAGTCTAGTGCAATAGTTTGATAGTGCAATAGTGCGTTAGTGGGTTCGTCGTGTTATTGCACTATCGCACTATCGCACTATTGCACGACTCAACTAATATGACTGAAACTTTAGACAAGAGCGCGCTCACAAAAATTCCGGTTCACATCGCGATCATTATGGACGGCAATGGTCGCTGGGCGCAACGGCGCGGGCAACCGCGCCTGTTCGGTCATCGCGCCGGGGTTGAGAATATGCGCCGCGTCCTCGAAAGCGCGGTCGAGTTCGGCGTCAAGGTGTTGACGATTTACGCGTTCTCGACCGAAAACTGGGGTCGCCCCGGCGACGAGGTGCAAGGATTGCTGAACATTCTCCAAGACGAGCTGGCGCGCCAAGTGCCGGAATTGCACAAGAACGGCGTGCGCTTGCGTCACCTGGGTCGGCTCGAAGGCATCAGCGATAAAATGAAACAAGGTGTGCATGAAGCGATTGAGTTGACCAAGCACAATGATCGCATCACGCTTAACGTCGCGTTCAACTACGGCGGGCGCGCGGAAATTCTCGACGCGGTGCGCGGAATGATTCGCGATGGCATCGCGCCGGAACGCGTGGACGAAACCGTGTTCGCGAATTATCTGTACTCTGCCGGATTGCCCGACCCAGATTTGATCGTGCGAACCGCCGGTGAAATGCGGCTCTCGAATTTTTTGATCTGGCAATCCGCGTACGCCGAATACTATACCACGCCTACGCTGTGGCCCGATTTCGATAAATCCGAATTGTACAACGCGCTCCTGGCATTTAGCCAACGGCAACGGCGTTTCGGCAAATTGGAAAACGTGTAACACCACACCCGCGCGCGTTACCGCTCACGATGGGCGCAACCCAAAACGCGTGTCGCCCCCACCCGAGTCTTTGCTGTGTTAAGAATCCGCGTCGTTAGCGCGCTCGCACTTATTCCACTCGTTGTCGGCGCAACGCTTTACGGCGACCTCGCATTCCTCGCGCTCGCCCTCATCGCCCTGCTTCTTGCCGGCTGGGAATATCTTGAAATGGCGCGTCAAGCCGGGCATCAACCGCTCTCCGGCATCGGGCTCGCGCTGATCGCGTTGATCATGTGCGACGCGTATTTCCACTGGAATCTGTTCCGCGAAATCATCCTCGCCGCACTGGTCGTGACCTTTTTGAGCGCGCTTTTTCGGCGCACCGATTCCTGGATCGTGGGCTGGGCATTGACGCTTGGCGGCGCGCTGTACCTGGGTGTCACCGGCGCGTATTTTGTCCTGGTGCGCTTTTTACCGAACGGCGCGCTGTGGACGATTCTCGCGATGCTCGCGGTCTGGGCGTCGGACTCGGTGGCGTACTTGGCGGGCAAACGTTTCGGACGCACCGGATTTTTTAACGAGATTAGTCCCAAGAAAACCTGGGAAGGCGCGATTGGCGGTTGGCTGGGTTCGATTGTCGTTGCCGGATTGTGCGGGCTGGTGTTTGGATTGCCGGTCGCGCATTGCCTAGTCCTGGGCGCGGGCTTGGGCATTGCCGGCGCGTTCGGTGATTTAGCCGAATCGTTGATCAAGCGGCAATTCGGCGCGAAAGATTCCGGCAAACTTTTGCCGGGACACGGCGGAATGTTGGATCGAATTGATAGTTTGTTATTCGCCGCGCTGTTCGTGTATTACTACCTGGTTTGGATCGTCCGCGTCTAGTGGTGCGGCTTTTCACGCCGCTTGATGCGGGCTAAAAAGCCCGCGCCACAATACGTTCGCTATGAACAATTTTATCTTGTCCTTCCTCTCGCTTAGCAACATCATTTTTTCCTCCGGCATCATCATCGTCGCGTTCGCGTTAATGCTCTACCTCACCGCCAGCAATTTTCGCAACTCGGTCGCGCGTTCGTTTTCCGCGTTGCTTGCGTTCATCGCGATTGTGTACGTGGGCGATGTGCTGTTGCAACGTGTCGAGACATTCGAGATCGCGACGATCTGGCTCAAGTTCAAATGGATCGGCATCGCGTTCGTGCCCGCCGAGTACTTGCATTTCTCCGACGCGGTTCTGCGCTCGACGAACGCGTTCTCGCCGCGCCGCCGCCTCGCCACCCTGCTCGGTTACGTCGCGAGCAGTATTTTTCTTTTTCTCGTCGTCCTCACCGACCTGGTCGCGCGCGATGGATTTTTTGTGAAATATGTCGCGGCGCAATTTGGCGCGGGTCCGATGTTTCCGTTATTCGCGATTTTTTTCTTTACGCTGACCGCGTGGGGTTGGTACAATCTCCGCAAAGCGCGGCGACGTTGTTTGACCGCGACGACGCGGCGTCGAATGGATTATTTGTCGGCGGCATTCATCGCCCCCGCGCTCGGCGTGTTTCCGTATCTCATCATCGCGAGTTTTCTGCGCGACGCGCAAACGCCGCCGAGCGAGATCGTATTGTTGTTTTTACTCGCGGGCACATTGATCGCCAAGATCGGCGTTGGCGTGATGATCACAGTGATGGCGTACACCGTCGCGTATCAAGGCGCGCTCTCGCCGGATCGCATCATCAAACACAACCTGGTGCATTATCTTTTGCGCGGTCCGCTCGTCGCGACGATGGTGGTCGGTTTGAGGTTGTCGGCATCGGCGGTGCCGGAATGGTTGGGGCTTACGCGCGAAACAATTTTATTCGCGACGGTGATCGTCGCGACGCGACGCGGTTCCCCGGTGGTCAGGTCTGCCGAGCGACAGGCCGCGTTCGCGACGAGTTTCAAGCGCGTGTACCCGTTCTCGGGGATGAACAACTTCGCGCCGCTGGATGTCTGGCTGGGACGGTTGTGGCAGGCGCGGTTCGCCGTCGGGTGGAAGTACGTTCCGCGGCTGATCGCGAGCCTGACGTTTTCGGTGGTGAGCACGGTGGTTTCGCTGCCGGAGCGATTGATCCTGCCGTGGCTGCTGTGCAAGCGACCGATCCCGGACCC